>JAFQHT010000009.1 GCA_017397825.1 Bacillota bacterium
ATCGTATGGTCTGCAACTATTTTTTCAAATAACAAATCCATGTGCCTTGATGGAAACAATAAGGCTGAGATTAGCACATTGGTGTCTAACATCACCCTCATGTTAAGCCTCCCTGCGCATCTCCTTAATTAATTCCATTACATCATCTTCATTCTTTATTCCTGCCCGTTCTGCTTCTCCCGCAAACTGGCGCTGTGCTTCTTTTAGCGCTGCAATAGTTGCATTGATTATTACAACCTTATCGCCATCTTCAACAAAAAGTATTTTGTCGCCGGTTTTTACTCCAAGCTTGCGTCTGATTTCAACAGGAATTGTAATCTGTCCCTTTGAAGTTACTTTTGCAAGTTCCATAATATCCTCCTTTCTCGCGGAAACAATTCCTTACTTTCCTTACATTCATTATATTCCATTTACTATAAAAAAGCAATCATGTGAATCAAAAAAATATTGACATACTCTGTCTAACAGTGTAGACTAAATTTGAAGTCTATTACAGTAGACACCATTTCAAAAGGAGGTTTAATATATGCCAATTCCAAAAATACACGAAAGTGAATATCGTTTCTGCCTTATTATGTGGGAACATGAGCCTGTTACTGCTGTAGAGCTTGTAAAGCTCTGCCAGAACCAGCTCGGTTGGAAACGCACCACAACCTACACAGTTATCAAACGTCTCGGGGAGCGCGGTGTGCTTCAGAATAATAACGGCACGGTCACTTCTCTGATTTCAAAGGACGAAGCTCAGGCCGGCGAAATTGAAGAACTTGTCGAAAAAAAATTCGGAGGTTCCCTCCCTGCTTTCATTGCGGCCTTTACCCGCCATCAGGACATGTCCGATGATGAGCTTGATGAAATTCAGCACATGATTGACCGCATCAGAAAAGGAGAATAGTAATGAACATGCTTTTCCTGAAAATTATAAATATGAGCATTGCTGCAAGCTGGCTTGTACTGGCCGTACTGGTACTCAGGCAGGTTATTAAAAAAGCCCCCAAGTGGGCCAATGTACTGCTTTGGGGAATTGTCGCAGTGCGTCTTGTCTGCCCTTTTTCTGTAGAAAGCGATTTCAGCCTGATTCCAAGCGCGCAGACTCTTCCCGAAAAATTAATTACAGGACCAAGTTTTGATGTCAATACAGGAATCCCGCCTGTGGATACGATGGTAAACGATTACCTTGGTGACCGGTATTTTGAAGGTGCCACAGTTCCGGCAGATAATGGTGCCGATACCATGACAATCCTTGCAATTGTCTGGATTGCCGGCATATTGATTCTGGCAGCATATACACTGATCAGTTACATCCGTATTCAGCGTCAGACTGAAACTGCTGTGCTGTACAACGAAAACATCTATCAGAGTGAAAATGTAAACTCACCTTTTGTTCTTGGAGTAGTCAGACCGAGGATATACCTGCCATTCAATATTGATGAACAGACTTTCAGGCATGTTGTGGCCCATGAACAGGCTCATATCAGCCGCAGAGACCACTGGTGGAAACCTTTCGGATTTCTGCTGCTTATGGTCCACTGGTTCAACCCTCTCATGTGGGTTGCTTACGCCCTTTTCTGCCGCGATATTGAACTGGCCTGCGATGAAAAAGTTATCAGGGAACTGGACAATCAGCAGCGCGCCGATTACTCCCAGGCACTTGTTTCATGCAGCATAAACCGGCCGGTGATAACTGCCTGCCCGCTGGCCTTCGGGGAAGTCAGCGTAAAGGACAGAGTCAGGTCCGTTATGAACTACAGAAAGCCAAAGTTCTGGATCGTGATTACGGCTGTAGTGCTTTGCATGGCGGCAGCGGTATGCTTTCTGACTGATCCGTTTGTGCCTTCAATCTATGATGTTTTTACATCAGGCAGGTACAACGTACTGAATCAGAAAGATATAAATCTGACACTTTCAGTTCCAAAATCCAGCCTGCCGGAAAGCATCTACACCTCTGAAGGACATACTTTCAGCCCGGAAGAGGTCATCGCATATAAAGAAGACGGAACAGCCATTTACCTGCATAAGGCAATGCTTTCCAACGAAAATGATGACCTGCTGTACTTCTTCTTTGACTTTTCCCATGATTTCGGTAAATACGGCAGCTTCCCTTCGCCATACAAATATGTTCCAGGCCCTGACAGTATCCAGTCCCATCTGCTTCTTGCAAGCAGCGACCTTAAAGATATAAAAGGTATATATCCTGAAACAGTTTTCACACGCAGTTTCGGTCCCGGAACCCAGTTCGGCTTTTATGTGTCTAAGGATGCCTGCCGGAATGCTGTCGGAAATATTATGATTGATATAGCCTGCAACAGAGTTTTTTATGAAGAAAAAAGCAGAAAAAAAGAACTGGTCCATGGCGGCCTTAACGCTGAAATCGTTGAAATAGACCAGGATAACAGCATTCTGTATGTCAGAGATATCATCGAAAATATCGGCATCTTCGGCGACAGATGTGCCCTGGACTTAAACCGCGCAATGAGCAAGTTACAGCTTTTTTACGTAAATTATGACAGTGGCCACCTGAAAGATATTGAATTTACAGACTTTCAGGTTGGCGATTCGATAATTATCTACCTGCGGGACAGTGAATTTAAAAAGGCACTTAATAATACTGCTGTGGCAGAGCAGGTTCAGCTGGACACGCAGCGGATAAATGATTCTGAAAACAATCCACACACAATATAGCAAAATCCCCGTAGCTTCAAACTCCGGGGATTTAATATTACCTTATTCTCCATAATAAAAATTATAATTTATATCGTATCTCCAGCCCTCCATACCTTCCAGTACAGCCAGAGCCTCACTTGTGGCAATTATACGGCCATCTTCAAGCTCAAATGCGAAATTCTTCATATTATCAGAAATATATAGTTTCTGTTTTATACCCGTCTCTACAAGATTCATACCATCGCGGTAATAGTAAATCTGTGGAAACCCGTTCATGCTTCCCTTATCCCACTTTATACTGGCAGTAAGTTTTTCATCTGCCGTAACAGGGAGTACCTCAACATGAAATTTCCCCCAGAAAGACTTGTTCCTACCATCTTTATAAGTGCCCTCCATATATATTTTCGTTTCGCCTGTCACCTTCCCATTTTCATATATGTCTGCCATCACTTCCTGACTGATGTTCTCAAGAAAAGCTCCCGAATAGTCCAACACTGCATACATCACAAACACTGACATAATCAGGCAAATTAAACCGGCAACTAAACTCACAATATTCCTGCGAACTTTTTGAATAGTCTGTCTGTAAACAAACTTCACAGCATTTCTCACTGCTTCGTCGTCTTTCGCTGCTTCTGCAGAATCCTGTTTGCCGCTTATCAGACATTGCATCGTGATTCCCAGCTCATCAGAAAGTGCCTCCAGCAAAGTCACATCAGGAAAACCTGCGCCCCTCTCCCACTTGCTGACTGCTCTGTCCGAAACATTAAGCCGGTCTGCCAGTTCTTTCTGTGTGTAACCCTTATTTTCTCTTGCCTCTTTTATTATAAGTCCTGTTCTCTTTATATCCATATCAGCACCCCTTCTCTTTCTTTGGCTTTGATTATAGCAGGTTATACAGAAAAAAGAAACAAACGCTGCGTAGAGTTAATTTGTTATTACATATTTTTACATTTAATCATTTATTTTCCACAAATTATATGGTATAATAGGGGTACTGCTTCCTCCCTTTGAAAGGAGGTGAACCGATGCAAATACTTATACCCCTGATTGTCGCTGTCGCGGCAGATGTAGTCAGCTACTACATCTGCAAGTGGCTGGACAGAGACAAATAAAGCAGTCAGCCCATGAAAAAACCCCGGAGCTGCAACTCCGGGGTTTTAAAGTTTTGCGATTTGATGCAATTCTTATACCCTTTATTGGTTATATTATATGGTTCTTTTACGCAATTGTCAATACTTTTACAGTTTTTTACTGTGCAATCGTTTATCGCGCAATCGCTTGCAGTTAGACACGTTCAACCTCAATACCAGACTTATGTCCGTTAAGGTCTGTCTTTGCTTCCAGTGTGTCAACGAATTCTACGGAAACTGCCAGAGTTTCGTTCTTGATGTAGTCTTCGTGCTTGCGGGCTGCAGCCTTTACAGCATCGTCGCATGTTACTGTAATCTTGATGTTATCCATCATTTCGAAATCGTACTGCTTACGGAGCTGCTGAACCTTGGAAATAAGTTCTCTTGCAAGACCTTCGTCGATGAGTTCGTCAGTTAAAGTAGTGTCGAGGATTGTGAAGATGTTGTTTTCCATTGCAACTGCGAAACCTTCCTTAGCTGCGATTCTGATGTCAACAAGATCTTTTGTTACTTCGAAAGTTTCACCGTCAAGGTCGATTGCAACCTTTCCTTCTGCTTCCATCTTGCCTACGAATTCAGCTGCATTAACCTTAGCCATTGCAGCGCCGAATGCCTTGACTTTGCTTCCAAGAACAGGACCTGCTGCTCTGAAGTTTGGCTTCAGGGAGAAGTTCATGTACTTGTCAAGTTCCTTTTCGAATACTACCTTCTTAACGTTAAGTTCTTCCATGATTAATGGAGTAAGGTCGCTGATGATTGCTTCATACTTACCGTCAACGAGAACTTCGGAAAGAGGCTGTCTTACTTTGATTTTTTCTTTTTCACGTGTACCACGGCCCAGAGTTACCAGTGCTCTTACAAGGTCCATTCTTTCTTCAACACCCTTATCCACAAGGCTCATATCAGCCTTAGGGAAGTATGCAACGTGAACTGTTTCTTCGCCTGTAAGGTTAGTGTAGATTTCGTCGGAAAGGAATGGTGCAAACGGTGCGATGAGCTTTGCAACGCCTACGAGAACTTCGTAAGTAGTTGCGTATGCACTCTTCTTGTCGTCTGTAAGTTCTTCTGCAAAGAATCTTCTTCTTGCACGTCTGATGTACCAGTTGGAAAGGTCTTCTGCAACGAAGTCAGTCATTGCTCTTACGCTCTTCATGTGGTCATACTGATCCATGTATTCAGTAACTTCCGCAACCAGACCGTTGAACTTGCTTAGGATCCATCTGTCAAGTTCAGGACGGTTTTCGTAAGGAACGTCCAGAGCCGCAGGATCCATGTTGTCCTGGTTGGAGTAAAGTACGAAGAAGTTGTATACGTTTCTCAGAGTTCCGAAGAACTTGGAAACTACGTCGATAAGGCCATCTTCGTCGAACTTTGTTGGTGACCATGCAGGTGATACGCTGAGCAGGTACCATCTTGTTGCGTCAGCACCGTACTTGTCGAAAAGTTCGAACGGAGATACAGTGTTGCCTCTGGACTTGGACATCTTCTTTCCTTCCTTGTCCAGGATAAGGTCGTTAACCAGTACGTTCTTGTATGGAGCCTTGCCCATGATGAAAGTAGCGATTGCCATGAGGGAGTAGAACCATCCTCTTGTCTGGTCGATACCTTCGCAGATGAAGTCTGCAGGGAAAAGCTTGTCAAAGTTTTCTTTGTTTTCAAACGGATAGTGCCACTGTGCGAAAGGCATTGCACCGGAGTCGAACCAGCAGTCCATAACTTCCGGAATTCTGTGCATTTCCTTGCCGCAGTGAGGGCATGTAAGTGTTACATCATCAACATATGGTCTGTGGAGTTCGATAGTTTCATCGATATCCTGGTTAGCCAGTTCCACAAGTTCTGCTCTTGAGCCTACGCAGTGAAGGTGGCCGCATTCGCATCTCCAGATAGGAATTGGAGTACCCCAGTATCTTGAACGGGAAATTGCCCAGTCCTTAACTTCTGCAAGCCAGTTTCCGAAACGCTTTTCGCCTACGAAATCAGGGAACCAGTTAACAGTGTTGTTGTTTGCAACCAGCTGGTCTTTGAGCTTGGACATTTCAATGTACCAGGATGGCTTAGCATAGTATACTAATGGAGTGTTGCATCTCCAGCAGTGTGGATAGTTGTGCTCCATCTTTTCTTTCTTGAAAATCTTGTCGCCTTCTGCAAGGTACTTGATGATATCAACATCAAGACCTTCTTCCATTACGAAACGGCCGGCCCAAGGAGTTGCTGTGTAGCATCCGCTTTCGTCAACCGGCTGAAGTACAGGAAGGTTGTACTTACGTCCGCACTGATAGTCGTCTTCACCGAATGCAGGAGCTGTATGAACGATACCAGTACCATCTTCAGTGGAAACGTAGTCCATGCAAGTTACGAAGAAAGCCTTCTTGTCAGCCTGTACGAATGGCATAAGCTGTTCGTATTCCATGTATTCAAGGGCAGAACCCTTCATTTCTTCAAGAACTTCGTACTTAGCACCGAGAACCTTGTCAGCAAGGCCCTTTGCCACGTAGAAGATATTGCCTTCGTTGTCGCCTTCAAGCATCTTAACCTTAACGTAATCAACGTCAGGACCAACTGTAAGAGCAACGTTGGAAGCCAGAGTCCAAGGAGTAGTAGTCCATGCCAGGAAGTATTCGTTTTCTGCGCCGACTTTCTTGAACTTTACTGTGAGTGTGTTTACCTTTACCATCTTATAGCCCTGTGCTACTTCGTGGGAAGCAAGGCCTGTACCGCAGCGTGGGCAGTATGGAAGAATCTTGTGACCTTCGTAGATAAGGCCTGCGTCAAAGAATTTCTTTAAGATCCACCAGCCGGACTCGATGTAGTTGTTGTCCAGAGTGATGTATGGATCGTCAAGGTCCACAAGGTAACCCATTCTTTCAGTCATATCTCTCCACATGTCAGTGTAAGTGAAAACTGATTCTCTGCACTTCTGGTTGAATTCTTTGATACCGTATTTTTCGATGTCCTTCTTGCCGGACATATTGAGCTGCTTTTCAACTTCGATTTCTACAGGAAGACCGTGTGTGTCCCATCCTGCTTTTCTGTTTACCTGGAATCCCTGCATTGTCTTGTAACGGCAGATGGAGTCCTTTAAAGTTCTTGCCATAACATGGTGGATGCCTGGCTTACCGTTTGCTGTAGGAGGTCCTTCATAGAAAATGAACGGAGTAGCTCCTTCTCTTGCTGTTACGCATTTTGTGAGCAGATCTTCTTCTTTCCACTTGGCAACCTGCTCGTTCTGAACCTCTGCGATTGGTTTTTCTGATAGATTCTTGAACATGTCTCTTCTATTTTTCCTTTCTTGGTTTCCTGCTTAAGGACAAACAAAAACGCCCCCAAGCCGATAGTGAATTATCAGTTTAGGGACGATTAATTACATTTCTGTATGCTAACCGCGGTACCACCCTAATTGCGAGCCTCTGACAAGGCCGCCTCTCTTTAGTGTGTCAGACTCCGGAGTGATATTCGCACAGGTTTCACCGCTGCCCTCTCAGCCAAGAGGCCGCTCTCTGTAAGGATTTTTACGCCTGGTTACTGGTTCCTTCACCGTCTGTATATTTAACTTTTTCCAAAGGTTATTTTACCCACGGAAAGAGTAAATGTCAAGGTTTTTAGTTGATTTCGTCTTTAAGACTTTCTTCTCTGCTGTAAGTGATTAAATCTTCAGCGATTTCGTGTGCTGCGATGGATACAGGTCTGTCAATATCAACATCTGCAAGGATTGGCTTGCCATCAATGATGTCTCTTGCTCTCTTTGCAGCTAAAATTACAAGTGTGTATCTGCTGTCTGCTTTCTTTCTGATTTCGTTAACTGATGGATATAACATTATTATTCCTCCTCATACTTTCTGATCAACTCTTCTGCTGTAAAAGTCACTTTGGAATGTTCTGCAACAACGATTGATTTCACTCTCGTAACTGCTTCATCCAGTTCACCGTTTACTACGCAGTAATCATATTTTTCAATGAAGGAAAGCTCCTTCAGAGTTTCTCCCAGTCTCATTTCGATGGCTTCAGGTGTTTCTGTACCTCTTCCGGTCAGACGCTTGCGCAGCACTGACATTGATGGCGGGAGAATAAAGATAAATACGCCGTCAGGGTAGTTTTCCTTAACTTTAAGGGCGCCCTGAATGTCTATTTCAAGTATTACGTCTATGCCTTTTTCGAGTTTTTCAATGACCGGTGCTTTAGGTGTTCCGTAACGTCTGCCATATACCTGAGCATGCTCAAGAAAACCGTCATTTTCAATATTTGCAACGAATTCTTCTTCACTGACAAAATAGTAGTGCTTGCCATGAATTTCTCCTTCACGTGGAGCTCTTGTTGTCATGGAAACGGAAAGCTGAAGGTCAGTCTGATCAAGAAGTGCCTTGCAGATTGTACCCTTGCCCGCACCTGATGGTCCGGATAATATAAACAGTTTTCCCGGATGGTTCTTTTCTAAGTTCATTGATTACTCCTGTTTTACCTAGTCTTGACAAAATATTGTAACATATGCAGCAGATTTTTTCAAGGAAAATCCGAAACTATTTAATGATATTCTGCGGTTTTCCTTCAATAAACGCTGCAATATTTTCAAAAGCAATATTGGCTCTCTTAACCATCGCTTCTTTTGACGCAAATGCAACGTGAGGAGTCACAACAGTGTTCTTTGAATTAAGCAGCGGATGATCCTGAGGAATAGGCGGTTCCATTTCATAAACGTCAATACATGCGCCTGCAATTCTTTCCTCATTAAGTGCATCAGCCAGAGCCTGTGAATCAAGAACCGGACCGCGGGCGAGATTGATAAGGATTGCGTTTTTCTTCATAAGAGCAATTTTTTCTGCGCTTATCATGCCCTTTGTTTCGCTGTTGTTAGGCATGTGGAGAGAAATGATGTCAGATGTTGCCATCACTTCATCAAGACTCATGTATTTGATATATGGAATGTCCTTTACAGTACGGCTGTATGCCACAACTTCGCATCCAAAGGCATCAGCGATTTTTGCCACACGGCATCCGATTGCACCTGTTCCGATGATACCGAAGCGCTTGCCTTCAAGTTCATTACCTACAAGACCGGCCATAGTTCCGCCGTTTCTTACTGCGCTGTCACACTGAGGAAGATTTCTCATAAGGGAAATCACCATGCCGAATGCCAGATCTGAAACACAGGCAGTTGAATAACCTGCACAGTTACATACCATAATTTCACGTTCTCTGCATGCATCAAGATCCACATGGTCCACGCCGGTAAAAGCGATGTCAAGCATTCTGCATTTATCAAAGCCTTTAATTGCCTCGTCTGTAAGCTTTATATTAGTGGAAAGGACAACATCTGCGCCCTTTGCTCTTTCAATCTGTACTGCAGGATCTGCAGAAACTTCGCCGTAGTACACAACTTCCGCGCTGTCACCCAGCTTTGCCTGTGCAATTTTCATTACTTCTTCTTCAGGAATTCCCAAAGGCTGAATTACTGCAACTTTAATCATATTTTCACCTCTATGTTTATTACCTTCTTATTCGATATTCTGTACCTGTTCTCTGATTTTTTCAATTTCGCTCTTGATATCAAGCATGTGACCTGTAATTGTAATATCATTAGCCTTGGAACCGATAGTGTTTGCTTCTCTGTTCATTTCCTGAACCAGGAAATCCAGTTTCTTGCCGTCAGGCTGCGTGCTCTTTGTAATGATGTCCTTAAGCTGCACCAGATGGCTGTTAAGTCTTGTGATTTCTTCATCGATGGCACACTTATCAGCAAAAATGGCTGCTTCTACCAGGATTCTGTCTTCAGGTACCTGAACAGAGTTTCCGATGAGTTCGGTAATTCTTGCACGGAGCTTTTCTGTATAGTTTGCTGCAACCTGTGGTGCACGCTCTGCAATCTGGTCAAGGATTTCCTTAACATGTGCGCCTTTGGCAATAAGGTCTTCCGCAAGTTTTTCACCCTCAATGGCTCTCATCTTTTCAAGATTTGCAGCGGCTTCTGCCACAGGCACCAGAATTGCCTTAGTGATTTCTTCCTCGTCTTCAACGTCAGGAATTGCCTTCATAACGTCAGGAAGAGTAGAAAGGAACTGAAGTGTAATATCTCCGCCCACATCAAATGTTTCACGGAGCTCCATAAGGTTGTCGTAGTACTGCTTGGCAACCATGGTATTAAGCTTGATATTAACATCATTTTCAGTGATGTTTTCAACCATGATGGACACATCCACCTTACCACGTCTGATTCTGTCCTTGACAGCATTCTTCACCTTATCTTCTGCAAAGCCATATCTGCGCGGCATCTTGATGCTTATATCAAAATATCTGTGATTTACTGATTTGATTTCTACGATGATATTACGCTTACCATCTGAATATTCGGCTCTGCCGAAACCTGTCATGCTTTTTATCATACCGCTTTTCTACCTCTCAATCTAAATTTTCGTATGATTACCGTTTGATTGTACATGAAAACAGGCAGAATTTCAAGTGGCGGAGTATAGTTTGCTGTCAACACTGGAAAAATCCCCGGATATGGTGTATAATCAAACAGTATACAGACAGCGAATTCAATATTAAGGAGAAATTATGGCATACGACGGTATAGTTACCTGCGCCATGGCACAGGAACTGAACGAAAAAATATATATGGGCAAAATTGAAAAGGTTTATCAGCCGGAAGCTGACGAACTTGTTTTTGTGATACACTCAAAAACCGGCAAACACAGACTTTTTGCATCGGCAGGTTCTGCCCATGCACGCGTGCACTTTATCAGTGAAAACCCGGTAAATCCGCCTGCTCCTCTTTCTTTCTGCATGCTGCTCCGTAAGCATCTTCAGGGCGGGCGTATCATCGGCATAGACCAGAAAGATTCCGAGCGAATCATTGAAATTTCAGTGGAAACCATGAATGAACTGGGCTTTTCAGTGTCCAAGAAGATTATCTTTGAAATCATGGGCAAGCACAGCAATATAATCATAACTGACATTGCCACCGGGAAAATCATCGATTCAATCAAGCGTGTTTCCTTCGATGTAAACCGTGTGCGTCAGATTCTTCCTGGCATGATTTATCAGTACCCTCCGGCACAGGACAAGATTCCTTTTAAGGAAATCAGTGCAGACCAGCTCTGCAGCCTGGCTGCCGACGGCAGGACAATCTTAAGAAGTGTGGGCGGTATCTCCCCTGCCTTTGCGGACCAGCTGGCCCTCTATGAAGGTGAAGCACGCTGGGAATATTTCCGTGATGTGGTGGATGAAGTGGACTATGGCCCGCTGAAGATGCCCCGCGTCTATACTGATGCAGAAGGCAAACCTGTGGAATTCTACCCGGTTGCCCTGACTGACTTTGAAGAAAGCTGCACTTCAGCTGAATTCAGTGACATGAGTTCTGCGCTGGAATTTTACTTTGGAAAGAAAGAATCCTCCAATCAGGGCCGTCAGAAATCCCACGACCTGATCAAGTCAGTTTCCGCATCTCTGGACAAAATGTATCTCAAGAAAAAACGTCTTTCCGAAGATCTGCTCAAGGCCGAAAACTCAGAAGACCTCAGACTTTACGGTGAGTTTCTCACTGCAAACATGCACCTGATAAAACCGGGCATGAAAACCGTGGAAGTTATGAACTACTACGACGGCACTATGGTAAACATTCCTCTGGACGTAAAAGCTTCACCTGCAAAAAACGCCCAGCTTTACTTCAAAAAATATGGCAAGTCCAAGACTGCCATCAAGGAAAAACAGATTCAGCTGGTAGAAAATGATTCTGAAATCCAGTATCTTGAATCAGTACTTTCCTACCTCGAAAATACAGACAGCGTAGGGGAAATCGAATCTCTCAGAAGCGAGCTTGTGGAAACAGGCTACGTCCGCCGCCGCAAGCAGGCCGGTGGCTTCCGCGAAAAGAAATACAGACCGCAGCCACACAAGTATACCCTCAGCAACGGCATGACAGTTCTTGTGGGCCGCAACAATAAAGAAAACGATATTCTGACCACCAAGACTGCAGCCAATAAGGACCTGTGGCTTCACACCAAGGATATTCCTGGCTCCCATGTCATCGTCCAGACAGGTGGTGTGGATATTGAAGAAGATGAAACTGCAATCTTCGAGGCTGCTGCTATTGCCGCATATCACAGCAAAGGCCGTACATCAGAAAACGTACCTGTAGACTATGTCCTTGCAAAATACGTAAAGAAGCCGGCCGGCTCCAAACCAGGCATGGTAATCTTTACAAACAACAGAACAGTATGGGTCAACCCTGGACTGCCTGAAACTCAGCAGGAAACCAACCCGCAGGAATAACAGCAAAAACCACAAAAGCTGATGCAGAACATCTGCACCAGCTTTTTTAATTACACAACTTATTATGCCATGTAAAGTCCGCCGTTTACATCCAGGAACACACCTGTGATGAAGTTGGAGTTAGGTGAAGCAAGGAAGAGGATTGCATGGGCAATATCAATAGGTTCGCCTCTTCTTCCAACAAGGAAGTTTTCACCACTTACCTTTGCAGGGTCAAAATCTTTAATCATTGCAGTACTTGTAGGTCCCGGGAATACGCAGTTTGCGTAGATTCCATACTTAGCACCAAGCTTGGCAATGCAGCGGTTAAAGTTTCCTACTGCAGCCTTGGATGCGGAATAGTGAGGACCTGCCTGAACACCGGCACTTCTTCCTGCAACAGAGCTTACGTTTACAATCTTACCGTATTTATTCAGTTTCATCTTTTCGTAAACAGCCTGAGTAATCAGGAAAGTACCTTTTACGTTTATATCAAACATCTGGTCCCACTCTTCTTCAGAAATATCTTCAAAAAGTGTAACTCTTGTAATTGCTGCACATGTAACCAGAATATCGATTCTTCCGTGTTTTTCATATACTTTTTCAACGCCTGCTGTAACGCTTGTCTTGTCAGTTACATTACAATTTATAATATCGTTTTCTTCGTCATCAGGAGCAAGGTCAAAAGCATATACTTTTGCACCATGTGCTCTGAAAAGGTCAGCAGTAACCTTTCCAATGCCGCCTGCACCGCCTGTAATAATCGCAACCTGTCCTGTAAGATCCGCTTCGCCGCTAAGAGGAGCTACTACTTGATTTTCAGCCATTGAGATTTCTCCTTTCAAGTAAATAAAATAAACTGATTTAAGTTTACTACATTACTGCCAAAAAGTCTACTCCCTCTTTATCGCTTCAAGCGCAGAAATCTTAACTGCCTTATTTGCCGGATAATATCCTGACGCCACGCCCACGAATATGGAAAAGGCAATGGCAAACAGAATAAGCCCCGGTGAAATAACTGAAATTCTCGTGATTCCTTCACCACCCAGAAGTGCATCGACAAATGCCTGTCCAGTCAGTCCGGCAGAAAGTGTTCCCATGGCGACCAGATTTATACCCACAGATATTATCAGGCTGAATATTATACCCATGATACCGCCGATCAGGCCGATTGAACCTGCCTCCATAAGGAACATGAGCCTTATATCCTTTACATAGCAGCCCAGCGCCTTCATAATACCTATTTCACGGGTACGTTCAGAGATTGACATTACCATGGTATTAGTAATCCCGATGGCCGCTACAAAAAGAGAAATAGCACCAAGGCCGCCCAGCATGAGCTGTACCTGACGGGCACTCTTTTCCATGCTTTCACGCATACTTTCCATGGAATATGTATAGAATCCCAGTCCTGAAATTTCCTCTTCAATGGCAGTCACCAGACTGATGTCCTCTGCCTTGACCAGGATTGTTGAGTAAGTCAGCTTCGGATCTGCCTCGCCCTTTACATCTTTTATCAGGGCTTTCATGTTATCAATGCTCATCATGATTCCTTCAGAGGTTTCCCAGCCTTTGCCGTAATCCTCCTTAGTAAGGCCGGTAATTTTCATGGTCTTGCGGTGAACGGATTCTGTACCGTCATTCGCAGTTATTTCAAGAGTTACCGGGGTTTTAAGAATATCAAAAAACGGTTCGGGCATCTCCAATTCGTTACCGTTTTCGTCATAAATGTCCCAGCGGTCAACCATGTTATAACCTTCAGGCATCAGCGAATCGTAGAAATTGTACGCAAGGTACTGGCCACCTACAGCCTCATCTGGTCTGGCAGCAGGATACTTTCCATCAATCAGTTCAAATCCCATGGCCTCCATGGCGTCAGTGTCAAGCCCTACAATATTGGACCAGTCGCAGTAATAACGGTCGTTGATACCGGCTTTCAGACTTACCGAAAAATCTCCCAGGCTGGCTTTAGGCATAACCGCTGCAACCCCTGCGATGTTTCTGAAAGTTTCCACAGTAACATCGTCCAGCTTTGCAGCATCATCACTGCCGTACTGCTGTGAAACTTCAATTACTGAAAGATCGCCCATTTCAGCCAGCATCTGGTCCTGGGACTCCTTCATCCCAACACCGATGGAAACCATTACAATAATAGATGTGCAGCCGATGAACACACCGAGTACGGTGAGAAAGGTCCTGCCTTTTCGCCGCTTCAGGTTGTCAGTACACATTTTAAGAATGTCAGAGAAACTCATTTACTGTCCCTCCTTCCTCTTTTCCAAAGATGTTTCTGAAGATGCCTGCTCTTCCGGAGAAGCTTCATCCTCTTCATCCCAGCTTTCCCACATCTGAGCTTCTTTTTTAGATTTGGCAGCTTTTCTTTTTTTTCGGATTATGATGGCTGAAATGGCTGCCAGAACTACTGCCACGCCTCCTATAAGCTTCCATGGAACTGTGCTTTCCTGCTCTGGCTCAATAATCGGTTCATCAAAACCGGGGTCATAAATTTCCATCTGCTCAACTGTAATTGACACAGGGAAAAGCATTTCTTTCTCCTGGCCGTTTGCATCTTCATAAACTACTTTAATTGTGAATTCTGCTTCTCCCGGTTCTGACGGTGTTACCGCAAAGGCCATGGTTCCACTTCGTCCAGCCTCTATATTTCCAAGGTTCTGAACAGGCGTGATAGTGTCAATACCTTCAACTCTTGCTTCCAGATTATTGACCGGACTCTTACCTTTGTTTACATAGTTCATCATAATGTTCAGTTCTTCTCCGGCATAAACCATAACAGGCACAGTCGGAGAAGTAATCTCAAATCGGTCAGGCTGGTATACAGGCACTGTTATTTTCACATCTGAAGATGCCGATATACGTTTCCGATTGTCCACATACTCATATTTAAAATTTATCATCACAGGTTCGGCACCGTTGGCGAGAGTCTGAAGTGCTTTCATAGGCACACTGACACGCTTTTCGCCGCCCGCCTCAATTTCATCAAAATATATTGTGTTTGCTGCACCATTGATGGTAAAAGATGTCCCGCCGTCAACGGTTACAACTACATTTTCCACATCCAGGTTTTCGCTGGTATTTGTGAATCTGAAACCCAGAGTAAAATTATTTCCTGCTGCAACAGAGGAACCGCCGTAGCTGAACTGTCCTACGATGAGGTTTGGTACAGGGCTTTCCACATCAGTTGTTTCAGGTTCTTTTTCTTTCTTTACGTTGGCCGGAATAATCACCCGGCCGCTGCCGCTGCCTTCAGCTGTTGTCACACGGTTAAAATACTGGAACTTTACTTCCGCATCTATGTACTGAACCTGACTTGAAATTTCATCAAGAGCACGTATTTTTACATCTATACTTTCTGTCTTTCCTGGTGCAATCGTCTTCAGTTGATACATGGAGGCTGTTCCTGTCATCATGAGATAATCTGACGGAGTAAAAGAAATCACCGGCGATGTCATGGACGTGCTGCCTATATTCTGCACATTGACTGTCACTGTCATCTCTTCTCCTGCGCTGATGTTTGCAGGAAGCTCTCCCCTGCTGATAATCATCATCGGTGCTGCTACCGGATCGGGTACATAAGGTTCCGGCTCCTCGTATACAGGCTCTTCGTATTCCTTGCACTCAACTATATTTATTTCCAGATTTTCATAAGGCGCAGACGTTCCGACATAACCTACCATCAGTTTAAGACTATTTCCTGTGCCTTTGTACTTTGCTCCGGAAACAGATACATCAAACTCAAGCTGGCCTGATACTGAATTTACCAGTGCAACATCAATTCTTCCGCCTTCAAAACTGTCCACTACTCTTGTTACATCAAGAAAACCAGCAGAAACATCCGATGCTGTTATTCCGGTATGTTTTATACGAGCGCTTATATTTACAATGTCCCCTTTGTTAACATTTGCATCATCAACAGTATAACTTATCACCACCGGACTGCCGCTGCTTTCTTCCGATGCATATCCTGCTGCTGATAAAGAAAACAACATGGACAGAACCATGGTCAAAACTAAACACTTTCTGAATAACTTTTTCATATGACTTCCCCTTTGCTTTGCTGTAAATTATTTTCTGTCCTGACGTCGCTTACAATCTCTCCGTCAATAAGAGTCACTATGCGGTCTGCATATTATGTCATTTCCGGGTCGTGGGACACCAGCACTATGGTCTGGTGGAACTTCCTCGCAAATTTCCTTATCATTGCCATAACTTCCTTGGTAGTTTTCGAGTCCAGGTTGCCCGTAGGCTCGTCTGCAAAAACTATGTCAGGCCGCGTTATGAAGGCTCTTGCTATACCTGCTCGCTGCTGCTGGCCGCCGGACATCTGCCCCGGAAAGTGATGAATTCTGTCTTTGAGACCAACTCTTGCCAGCATTTTCATCGCTTCCCGCTCGCGGATATCTTTTGGCATACCCCTGAACATGAGCGGCATGGCTACATTTTCCAGTGCCGTCAGCTCCGGCAGCAGGTTGTATGACTGAAACACGAACCCCACATGCCTCTGTCTGAAAGCCGCAAGCTGATTTTCATCAAGCAGGGACACAGGCACTCCCCCTATAAGCACCTGGCCCCTTGTAGGTTTTTCGAGACCGGCAAGCTGGTTCAGCAGCGTACTTTTGCCTGAACCGGATGTGCCGAAAATGCAGCATATTTCACCCCTGTAAACAGAAAGGTTGATGTCCCGGAGGGCAACAACCTTTTCCTGCCCCATAATGTATTCTTTCCGAAGTTTTTTTACCTGGATAACAGGTTTTTCTCTTGCAAAAGTTTCTCTCATAGTCCAAACTCCTTTCTGCAAGAAAAATATTACTACTTCAATCTTTCAATACTATTAAGGGAATCTTAAGTTTTTTTAAGAATTATTTCAAACTCTGTACTGTACATAGCCGACGGTTCGCAAAGGGTAATTTCACCGCCGTGAGCTTTTATAATATTTCTTGTGATTGCAAGCCCCAGGCCGCTGCCGTTGCCGTGCCGCGACTCATCGCCCATTATGAACGGCTCGAAAATCTTCTGGCGGTAAACCTCTGGAATGCCCCTGCCATTGTCCGCAATGCGGAGCTTTACATGGCCTTCCTCTTCATAAAGGGCTACTGCCAGCATAGTGCCAAGGCCGTTATGCTTGATAGTGTTATGAATAATGTTGTCGAGGGCTCTTCGCAGCTGGCGTCTGTCCAGCATACACATAATTCTCGATCCCGGAATTCTTATCTTCGGTGTGAACCCCGAAAGCTCAATCTCACCGTAACGGTCCGCCATGTAGCTGCGCATGAACTCGCATATATCAGTCTCTTCCGTCTGGAGCACGAATTCAGGATGCTCAACCTTGCTGTACTCATGGAAAGAATTTATCATCTCTGTCAGCTCTTCAGCCTTGCTGTCGATGAGCTTAAGGTAATGAGCGATTTTTTCAGGTGGGGTCCTGCCGTCTATTATGGCCCGCGTATAGCCTGAAATCACTGTAATAGGAGTTTTAAGGTCGTGGGAAATATCGGCAAGAAGCTTCTGACGCTCTGCGTCGAGGCGCTTTCTTTCCTTTTCACTCTCTTCCAGTTTATCAGCCATGCGGTCCATATTGCTGCCTATCTGCCGGATTTCAAGAGGCCCCTCCATCTCCCCTATTCTTCTGTAGCCTCCCGCCGCAATATCATCTACAGCATTATTGAGCTTCACAAGAGGCTCCTTTATCTTCTTGTTGAGCCACATGAGGAAAAAGATGAGCGAAACTATGTAAAGAGGAATCAGCGCAAAATAAATCCTGTTTGCTCTGTGGGAGTATTCCTGATAATCAGTGTAATCTTTGGATTCGCTCATGAATACTATGGTTTTGATGGCATCGTCTTCAGCAACAAAGCTGCATCGCATCATATCATATCCCGCAGGCGCTTCACCTGTCATAAATGCAAATTCACTGGCTGTGTATTCCTTTCTACCGTCACCTAAGTCGCCGTTTTTTACCTTATAGTCAGTGCTGACAACAGCCACCGTTTCTTTGATTTCCATATCGTCCGTGTAATCGTATTTTACAATCAGATACTCTTTTTCTCCATCAGGTGATGTAATTTCATTCCTTTCCACATAGGAATAAACATCGTATGATTGAATACACTCCAGCTCCCCTGCTGTAAAGCTTTCATAAGGGAATCCTTCTGTACAGTATTCTGTAGTCCCATCCCTTGAAATTACAGCAAAACCGCCGTTGCTGCCAAGAAAATTCCTCACAGCCACATCTTCGTATCTTCCCTGCTCAAAAGCCCTGCTCCCAAGAAGCCTGTCCACATCGGGAATTCTGAAAAGCCAGTTATAATAGGCGTTGCTGGCTGTAAAAACCAGTATGAAAATTATGAGAATCACTGCTGTGAAGCCCAGATACCCTCTTGCCAGAAACCAGACCAGCTTCCTTTCACTGATACTTTTTTTAAAATTACTTTTCAAATTTGTACCCCACACCTCTTACTGTAATAATATGCTTCGGATTC
Organism: Bacillota bacterium; assembly: GCA_017397825.1. Taxonomy (GTDB): domain Bacteria; phylum Bacillota; class Clostridia; order Peptostreptococcales; family Anaerovoracaceae; genus SUG1106. The sequence goes on from JAFQHT010000009.1 coordinate 18,536, forward strand.
TTCGGGTCGTCCTCAATCTTTTCTCTGATTCTTGAAATATGTACCATTATAGTGTTGTCATCACTCTCATAATACTCACCGCAGATGCTTTCATAAAGCTGGACTTTGGTAAAAATTCTGCCGGGATTTCTGAGAAGCGTGACTAAAATCTTGTACTCCATAGGTGTAAGGAAAATATGGCGGCCATCTTTGGTAATACTGCCTGCTGCAATGTCCGCAGCAAAAGGCCCGGCGCTGATTATATCCTGCGAGGTTCCGCTGCGCCTGATCAGTGCCTTTACTCTTGCCACCACTTCCAGCGGGTTGAAGGGTTTGGTCATGTAATCGTCTGCCCCGATGTTAAGTCCAAGAATTTTGTCGTGGTCGCAGTCCTTTGCAGAAAGAATCATGATAGGCATGGTGGTCTTTTCGCGGAGGATGCGTGTAAGGTCAAGTCCGCTGAGCTGAGGCATCATTATATCAAAAATTGCCAGGTCTGGAGACTGTGTCTGCGCTATTTCCAGTGCCTGAGTGCCGTTTTCTGCACAGATGACCCCGTAGCCTTCGCTTTCAAGGTAAATTTTCAAAAGCTCCAGAATGTCTTTGTCATCTTCTGCTATTAAAATTTTCTGTCTGCTCATATTTTTATGATCCGGCCTGCCTGATGCCAACCGTAACCCCCTGTTTCTTCAAGTTTTTTGTGGAACTGCGGGCTTCCGAGGATTTCCAGGAAAGCCTTTACCTGAGGAAGCTCAAGGTCCGCGGTGCGTACTGCAAAATCGTATTCCTCCACACCCACTTCAATAAAATCCAGGCCCATGGCCTCAGCCGCCGGCCTGATTCCCATACCTGCATCGATTTCCTCCGATGCTACGCTTGCTGCCACGGCCATATGGGTTGCGGCTTCTTTATCATAGCCTGTGATATCAGCCGGTGAAATTCCTGCCTGCTTAAGCTTATAGTCAAAAAGCACCCGGGTTCCTGCACCTCTCTGACGGTTTACATAGCGGGCTCTTACCAGGTCTTCTACACCGTTGATGCCAAGAGGATTGCCTTTTTTGACCATAATTCCCTGAATTCTGTCAACACCCTTTATCAGGCTCATGTCCTCGCCCGGGAACAGTTTTTTAATATATGCCATGTTATATTCGCCTGTTTCTTCGTCCAGAAGATGAGTCGGCGCAATGACGGTTTCGCCTCTCTGAAGGGCCATAAGACCGCCCATACTGCCCACATGGGTGCTTGAAAGACTCATTCCCGGAAATCTTCCGGCCATCATGTCGCTGATAAGGTCCATGAGCATGTCGTGACTGCCGATGGATACCAGAGTATTTTCAATTTCTCTGCGGTCCTTATAAAGCTGTACATCTACAAGCTCACCTGCTTCAAAACCCTCACTGTTCTGAGGGATTATGCAGAAGCCGTCGGCTCTCACAAGGCTCATGGCTGCTCCTGCGCCGCGGGCAAGAGGCGCTGCCACAAACTTGTCTCCTACTTTTCCTGCTTTGACGCGGACATATTCTCTGTGCTTCAGGGAGGATACTATGCGCTTTGAAAGTACTGCCTGAATTACCTCCTCCTGCCCGTAAGCAGATGATGGGCTTGTGGCTGCACTGGTGGCTGCAGCAGAGTGAGTGCCTGCAATGATGCCCGTGCCTGCAAGCCTTGCAATTACAGGCCCTGCGAAATTTTCAAAGGCAAGGTACGCGCTTACAGGATACCCAGGAAGACCGATTACCGGTTTGCCCTGCACGATAGCCAGAATCACCGGCTTTCCAGGTTTCATCGCCACACCGTGAACCACAACTTCACCGATTTCCCTGAGTACATGGACCGTATAATCTTCCGTGCCTGCACTGGAACCAGCATTGATGATTACCATATCATTTTCTGCGGCCGCTGCCAGCACTGCAGCTTTTATCTTTTCATAATCGTCTTCTACGATATCGTATCGTTTCGGCCTGCCTCCCCACTGACTTACCATGGCGGCAAACATTCCTGAATTGGAATCAACAATGTCGCCTTCCTGCGGCTGCTCATTGGGCCGGATGATTTCTGTACCTGTCGGTATGATTCCTGCTGCCGGCTTTCTGAAAACCGGCACTTCAAGGTTGCCGCCTGCCAGCATCACCCCTATATCCGCTGGACGTATCCTGTGATGGCTTGGTATAATCATTTCTCCGGTGACAATGTCTTCACCTATTGGGCGCACATGCTGCCAGCCGGGCACTGACTCTGTAATCTGCACGGTTTCATCGTTCAGCTCAATTACATCCTCAGCCATTACCACCGCATCAAAAGGAGATTTCACAGGATCCCCTGTGTCCACTATTTTATAGTCCTCTCCCAGATTCAGAGTAAGAGGTCGGCTTTCGGAAGCGCCTTTTGTGGAGGCTGCCCTGACGGCAATGCCATCCATGGCTGCAGCGTTAAAAAGAGGCGAGCAGCATTTTGCAAAAACCGGCTCTGCCGTTATCCTGCCAAGACTTTCGTAAGTGTCGGCCTTTTCTGTGACAGGCAGCAGGCACTCTTCGCTTTCCAATGCTTCCATATATTTTTTTAATGCCTCTTCCACAGGCGTTGTTTTTAAATACAGATTTCTTTTGGTCATAATAAAAATCCTTTCCGTATTACGGCTACAATTAACAGAATAAATTATACCACAAAAAAAACATAATAACTACCGTCAGGTAAAATAGAATAAATTTTTTAAACATTGGTGTATATTGTCCAAACCGGATTGTAGATTTTTTACCACACTTTGTGGTTGATTTTCCACATTTCTAACTCTATTTTTAATAAGGCCGTATAAATGAGATGTACCTTCCCCACATTTTAAGTTAATCTTTCAGCAGAGAAGGCACATTGGCTTCAAAATTTTATATATTGTACTCATTTATTCCGATAAAATTGGCACAGTCTTTGCTTTAAATTATGTAATAAAGAACTATATTTACTATTTAATAAAATGTAGTTATAATTATACCAAACTATGTTAAATGCATTTTAAGGAGGAAATAAATATGGTACATAAAAGATTGCATCATGTGGGTATTATCCTGCCTACAGAAGAAGCAGTAAAAGATGTAATGGACGCTTACGGTCTCGAAGTTGACTACGAAGGTATGACTCCTTATGACACCAAGTTCATCTTTACTAAAATGAATCCTGATTTCAGTGACAGCCCTATCGAATTCCTTATTCCTTACAGCGGCGTTCTTGCTGAATATAACAAGGGCAAAGGCGGAATCCACCATATCTGCTGGGAAGTTGACGATGTTGAGGCTGCTTGTGAAGAATTCAAAGAAAAAGGTTTTGGCCTTCTTCACGAAGATGAGTGTCCTATCGCCGGCGGATTTATGAAAATTAACTTCGTAAGGCCTAAATTCAATCACGGTATCCTTGTAGAACTCATGGAAATTTTAGAAAAATAAAAAATAGATAATAGATAAAGGAGACAATCATTATGGGAGAAGAAAGAAAAAGCTCAAAACAGCTTCTTGCTGAACTCCAGGCCAAGCACTATGCTGATGCCCAGCAGGCAAAAGCTGAAGGCAAACCTGTAGCATGGTCAGCTTCCATCGCTATGCAGGAAATCCTCGAAGCAATGGACATTGCAGTAGTATATCCTGAAAACCACGCTGCAGCAATCGGCGCAAGAAAAGAATCCATGGAATTCATCAACAACGCAGAAGGCCGCGGATATTCCACAGATATCTGTTCTTATGCACGCGTAAACATTGGTTATTCTGATATCAAACACGCAGAAGCACAGGATATTCCACTTCCTGACTTCGTTTTCTGCTGTGATAATCTTTGCAATACAGTGTTAAAATGGTATGAAAATCTTGCCAAAGATCTCAACATCCCTATGGTTCTCGTAAACACGCCTTTCGTATATGACGATGAAGTTCCTGAAAGAAGCGTTAAATATATGAGAAAAGAATTTGATCACGTTATCAGACAGCTCGAAGAAATCACCGGCAAGAAGATGGATCCTAAAAGACTTGAAGAAGTTATGGAAACATCCAATGAAGCTGCAAAATGGTGGAAAGCTGCTTACTCAACTGCAGTTAAAAATCCTTCCCCTCTCAGCGGTTTTGACATGTTCAACTACATGGCTGCTGCAGTAACTATGAGAGGTAAGAAGGAAACTGTAGAACTTTTCAGAACATGGCACGACGAACTCAAGGAAAGAGGCGAAGCCGGCATGGGACCTTGGAAACCTGGCGAAGATGAAAAGTACAGAGTTTTATGGGACGGTATTGCTTGCTGGACTAACCTTTCCACCACCTTCAAGACACTCAAAAAATACGGTGTAAACGTAGTATGCTCAACATATCCTGACATCTGGAATCTGAGATACGGTTCAAATGACCTTGACGGTTTAGTAAAGGCTTATGCTGAACATTATGCTAACAGAAGCATCAAGTTCAGCGTTGACAAGATGTCTGCCCTTGCAGAAGAATTCCAGTTAGACGGTATTTTATATCACTCCAACAGAAGCTGTAAGCTTATGGACTTCAGACAGTATGAAATCCAGAGACAGGTTGAAGCAAGAACCGGCATACCTTATGTAAGCTTCGACGGTGACCAGACAGACCCTAGAATCTTCTCCGATGCACAATATGAAACAAGAATTCAGGCTCTCGTTGAAGTAATGGAAAATAAGAAAAATGCAAAGGGAGGTAAATAAACAATGGCAGATTACAAAGCATTAATTGCTCAGTTAACAGCAGTTGCAGCTACTCCCGGTAAGTCAGTTGCTGCAGTAATTAAGGAAACAGGCAAAGAAGCTTTTGGCTGCTTCCCTCTCCATACACCAGAAGAACTCGTATACGCTGCAGGCTACATCCCTGTAGGTATGTGGGGTGGCAGAACAGAAATCAAGCTGGCAGACAAGTACCTTCAGGGCTTCTGCTGCACAATCATCAAGGCTAACATCGAAATGGGCCTTAACGGTACATACAAGGATTTAAAGGGTGTAATCATTCCTTGCATCTGCGACACTCTCAAGTGCGTAAGTGAAGACTGGATTTATGCCTGTCCACAGATTCCTGTAATTCCTATCGCATATCCAATGCAGCGTAAAATTGACGGTGCCATCGAATATATGGTAGAAGAATTCAGACATGTTCAGGCTAAACTGGAAGAAATCTCCGGACGTAAGATTACTGATGAACAGATTGAAGCTGCTTTCGCAATCTACGAAGATTACAGACAGGCAATGCGTGAATTCGTTGAAGTTGCTGCTGACTATCCTTTAACAATCGATGCCAAGACAAGACATCTTATCATCAAAGCAGCTTACTTCATGGATAAGGCTAAATATACTGCAATCGTTAAGGATATCATTGCAGAATTAAAGCAGCTGCCTAAGGAAGAAGCAAAGATCAAAGTTGTAGTAAGCGGTCTTGTAAGTGAACCTGTTGAAGTACTTGACATTCTCACCGAAAACGGAATCGCAATCGTTGCAGACGACCTTTCACAGGCTTCCAGAAAGTTCAGAACTCCTGCAAGAGCTGAAGGTACTGCTCTTGAAAAAATGGCCGGTATCATCGCTGACCAGAAGGGCGACACATTCCTTTATGAACCTGAAAAATATAAAGGCTCAATGTTAATTGACCAATACAAGGCAAAGAAGGCTGACGGTATCATCTACTTCCAGATGAAGTTCTGTGACCCTGAAGAATTTGACTTCCCTATTGTAAAAAAAGAAATGGAAGAAGCAGGCATTCCTCTTCTTTATCTTGAAGTTGATCAGCAGATTGATTCCTTCGAACAGCTCAGAACAAGAATCCAGAGCTTTGCTGAAATCTTATAGAACACACGAGGTAAATTATAATGTTTGTAGGTATTGATATCGGATCATCATCATCCAAAGTTGCAATTCTTAATGAAAACAAGGAACTTGTAGGACTGGCTGTTGAGAATCTTGGTACCGGAACCAATGGTATACAGATTGTACTTGATAAAGCATTTACACAGGCCGGTGTAACACCTGAAGATATAAAATATACAGTTGTTACAGGCTACGGCAGAATGACATACGAAGGTGCTGATACACAGATTACTGAAATCTCATGTCACGCCAAAGGTACTGCTTTCTTCAACTGCGATGCAAAAACTATTATTGATATCGGCGGGCAGGATGCAAAAGTAATTAAAATCGATGCAGCGGGTAATGTGTCCAACTTCAACATGAACGAAAAATGTGCCGCAGGTACAGGACGTTTCCTCGAAGTAATGGCAAGAGTTTTGGACTGCAAGTTGGGCGACCTTTCTGACCTGGCAAAAGCATCAAAAAAAGACGTATCCATCAGCAGCGTATGTACTGTTTTCGCAGAAAGTGAAGTTATTTCCTGCCTTTCTGCAGGGGAAAGCATCAGCGACGTTGCAAAAGGTGCTCACCGTGCAGTAGCAAGACGAGTTGCCGGAATGTACAACAGAGTTTCCGGTGAACCGCCTGTAGTTATGACCGGCGGAGTTGCTCTTAACGCAGATATGATTACTTGTCTTTCCGACGAATTAAAAACCACAGTAACCCCTGTTTCCCACCCGCAGCTTGCAGGTGCTGTAGGGGCAGCAGTTTTCGCTTATGAAAAATATCATAAAGCAAAAAAATAAGCAAAACATCAATCCAATCAGCCGGGCAGAAATGTCCGGCTTTTCTTATACTTTATAAGCTGCCACCTCTTGATTTTTCCTTTTCAAAATGCTACACTTTTTGAATACAGATAAAAAGAGGTGTTATAAGTGGGCAGCAAACTTTCAGAAAAAAAATTAGATTATGTAATGCGGTGTGCTTTTGAGTCTTTACCAAGTGCCAATATTATAGTGGACGAAAACGGTATCATCGTATATGCAAGTAAATTCCACTATACATTTCTTGGAATATCACGGGAAGAAGAGATGATCGGTCTTCCTGTAGAACAGGTAATTCCCGGCACCAGAATGCATATTGTTGCCAAGACAGGGGTACCCGAATATGGATATATATTCAGATTTATCAACCGTGAAACCAAAGAAATTGTTCCTGTAGTATGCAACAGAATTCCTATCTATGATGACGGTGTTCTTATCGGTGCCCTTGCCGAAGCAATTTTTCCACAAGGAATGGACGCAGTCCTTACCCTTGCCAAAGAAGTTGAAAAAATGAATAACCGTCCTAAAAATCCATCCTATATGGAAGGTATCAGACAACTTGAAGAACATATTGTAGGCGTTTCTCCTGCTATCAATGACCTTCGCCAGATGATTGTCAAGATGGCTAACTTTCCTCTTCCTGTGCTCATCACAGGTGAAACCGGTACAGGTAAAGAAGTATTCGCCAATGCTTTCCATGAATTCAGTGACAAACGTAAAAATAATTTCGTAAAGATAAACTGCGCTGCAATTCCTAACGAACTCCTTGAATCCGAACTGTTCGGATATGAACCGGGAGCTTTTACCGGAGCATCTCCTTCAGGTAAAGTTGGCAAGTTCCAGTTTGCCCAGAACGGAACAATTCTTCTTGACGAAATAGGCGATATGCCTTTCCCTCTCCAGGCGAAACTTCTCCGTGCCATTCAGGAAAAAGAGTTTGAAAAAATAGGAAGTCTTAAAACGATTCCTTTCAACGCACGTATAATATGTACAACTAACAGAAATATGGCCGAGCTCATTGAAGAACAGAAATTCAGACAGGACCTTTATTACAGAATCAATGTTATTGAAATAAAAATTCCTCCTCTCAGAGCAAGAAAGGAAGATATCGAACCTCTTTCTCAGCATTTCATAGAAAAAATAAATGCCGAGCATGGTCTCAGTATTGTTGGCACAAGTCCTGATGCCATGAAACTTCTTATGAAGTATGACTGGCCAGGTAATGTCCGTGAACTTCAGCATGTTATAGAGCATGCTTGTTTCAGAGTCGGTGCAGGTATTCTCGAAATGAATCATTTCAAACATCTGGAGGAGCGTATTGAAGAATCCAGACAACATAAAGAAGAAACGGCTGACGATGACGATAAAATCTTGAGCCTTGACGAAGTAAAGGCCCTTGCAGAAAAGAAAGAAATTAAAAAAGTTCTTATGCAGACTAAAGGCAACAAGTCTCAAGCCGCAAAGCTTCTTAAAATTGACCGCACTATTCTGTACGATAAAATTAAGAAGTATGACATTACAATAGAATAGACAAAAACGCAAAAATTTAATATTTAATTTCAGAAAGTCAAAACCGGGCATACCCTTGCGGATATGTCCGGTTTCATTTTTTATGGGTTTAATTATGTAATCTAAATGTAATCTTTGAAGAATTCGATATTCTTTGGTGAGTATTCGTAAATACCATCCTGAATACCTGCAACAACTTTAACAATAATATCATTGATTGGAGTTGGAATTCCGCATTCTTTACCTGAATTGGAAACAACACCATTAATGTCGTAAATTTCGCACTTTCTGCCCTTTAAGAGGTCCTGTGCCATACTTGCTGTAAGCTTATAGTGTGGAGCCCAGATTTCTCTTACCAGCTTGATGGATTCTTCGTTTGTCTTTTCATTACCACGTTTGAATGCAGCATAGAAGTCATATCCTTCATATGGTTCCATTGTGATGCCAAGTTCTGCTGCAACGTCGAGACATTCTTTACCGATTCTTAAAATCAGCTGCATTGCTGTATCATCGTCAAGAACTCCGCCGAAAGTAGTTCCGAGTGCTGTGGAAAGTCCGCTGAATGTAGCATTCATAAGAAGCTTTGTCCATCTGAGGCCAAGAAGGTTTTCAGAAACTACTACTTCACCCATACATTCAAGAATTTCTTTAGCCTTGAGAACTCTTTCATTTACAGTTCCGTCCATTGAACCTAATGTAAAGTTAAGTCTGCCAACATCAGTTGTAAGTGCAGATTCGCCAGGGCCGATGAAAGTTGCACCCCAGCCTACAGGAGCACCAACTACTCTTTCTTCACCGATAACAGCACTTACTGCATATTCAGGAATACCGTTCTGGCACACACATACTGTACTGTTTTCATCAATGTGAGCTGCAATCTGAGGAATTGCAGTTTCATTGTAAGTCTGCTTTGCCAGATAAAGAATTAAATCATATACACCTTCCATTTCATCCGGTGTGAGAGCATGTACAGGCTGTACGAAATCAACTACACCTGTTACATGTGCACCTTTTTCGTTAAGTGCATCTACATGGTCCTTATAAGGGTCAATTAAATCAATATCATATCCTGCCTTTGCGATATACGCACCTAAAATTGTTCCCAGAGAGCCAGCACCCATAATTGCAATTCTCATATTGTACCTCCTTAATCAATTAAATATATATTTATCTGTAATTATGAACTTATAAATATATAAAGCAAAACCCATGCCAATCAAAACCCGCTTATTTTCAATGTTTACATGCCCAATATGTTCACAAAGTGTTTACTTTTATGTACATGTCATGTTACAATGTACAGAACCGGAGGTTATAAATATGAAAAAATACATTACCGCAGAGACAAACAGTGTATATCAGTCTATAACAGATATTACCAACGAAGCTTACGAAAATCTTTATCATACAATAGTAATCGACAAGAATGGATTCGTTGTGTATATAAGCAATTATTATGCTGATTTTCTCGGAAAGGCAAAGGAAGAAATTATCGGCAAAAAAATCGAGACAGTAATCCCCAACACCAAACTTTATGAAACACTTCAGACAGGGGAACCTACTTTTGACAGTCTTTTTGAATTTATGGACGGCAGAAGTCTTGTTTACAGCAGGGTTCCTGTGCGCAATACCTTCGGCGAAGTTATAGGTGTCGTTTCCATCAGTTCACTTAATACCACCGACACTGTAAATGCCCTGTATAAAGAAATAAATCATCTGAAAATGGCCAATAAAATGTACAGCCAGCAGCTCCTCGGGCTGACAGAGGCACCGTCTGTATTTGACAACATCATCGGTGTTTCGCCTCAGATTATGGAGATAAAGCAGATTCTTTCAAAAGTCAGCAACAGTACCATGCCTATACTTCTCACCGGTGAAAGTGGTGTGGGTAAAGAGGTCTTTGCCAACGCTATACATAACGGAAGTGAGCGCAAAGATGCTCCTTTTGTAAAAGTAAACTGCGCTGCAATTCCCCGCGAACTGCTTGAGTCTGAGCTTTTCGGCTATGAAACCGGTACTTTCTCCGGAGCCATAAAAGGAGGTAAAGCCGGCAAATTTGAACTGGCCAATAACGGAACAATTCTCCTTGATGAAATTGAAGAACTTCCCCTTGAAATGCAGTCCAAACTTCTCAGAGTACTGCAGGAATACGAAGTTGAACGAATTGGTTCTATCAAGCCTATTTCCCTTAATCTGCAGGTTATATGCTGCAGCAATAAAAATCTATATAAAATGGTTGAAGAGAAAAAATTCAGAGAAGATCTTCTTTACCGTATCAATGTAATGGAAATTGAAATTCCTCCGCTCCGGGAAAGACCAGAGGATATCCCGCCGCTCTGCAGCTCACTTATCGAAAAAATAAATCATAAATACAAACTGAATATAAGCGGAATATCTCCTGAAGCATTGGAATATCTTACCGGATATAGCTGGCCCGGTAATATCCGTGAACTGGAGCACTCTATTGAGAGAGCATGTGTACTCATTGGCAGCGGGCTTCTTTGTGAAGAAAACTTTGCTTTCATAGAAAAGAAAAAAGAACGCAGTCCAATCCAGCCTGCACCGGCTCCGTCCTCCAACTTTTTTACCAATAAAGGCACCGCTGAAAAAGAAATTATTGAAGATGCCCTCAAAACATGCAGCGGCAATAAAGTACAAGCTGCCAAACTTCTTGGCATTTCACGAAGTTTACTCTATGCAAAAATCAAAAAATATGGTATACAATAAGTATGTGGATTTATCCACAAATTACTATAACTATAAGTCAAAGAGGTGATTAAAATGAAAGTTTTAGTTTGCAACGTAGGCAGTACATCACTTAAGTTCAAACTTTTTGATATGCCGGAAGAAAAGGTTCTTATCGAATCCAAAGTAGAAGGAATCAGCGAAAATACTCCTGCTTCTTTCTCATACAAAGATTGTAACGGCTATAAGGCTTCCAGTTCTGACATCTGCATCCGCTCATACTCTGAAGGTATTAAATTATTCCTTCACCATGTTCTGGAAGAATCAGAAGGAATCATCAATGATATCCTTGAAATCGAATGTGTTTGCTTCAAGACAGTAATTTCTGACGGATATTACGGCACTCACGAACTTACACCTGAAGTTATCGCTGCAATGGTAGATTTCATCCCTATTTCTCCTGCTCACAATCCTCCTTATCTTGCTGCTATCGAAGAATTTAAGCAGATTATCCCTACTGCCAGACTGGTAGCTTCATTTGAAACAGACTTCCACAAGACTATCCCACAGTCCCGTACAACTTATGGTATTCCATACAAGTGGACCCATGAATATGGACTTAAGAAACTGGGTTTCCACGGAGCTTCCCATTCTTTCATTGCTGCTCATCTCAGAGATGAATACGGTGAAACAGATAAAATCGTGTCTGCTCACCTTGGCGGCAGCAGCTCATTATGCGCTATCGACAATTCAGAGAGCGTGGACGTAAGCTTTGGTTTCTCAAATCAGTCCGGCTGCATACATGCTCAGAGAGTCGGTGACGTTGACCCTGCAATCATTGAATATATGATGGATTACAAAGGCTATTCATTCAAAGATGTAATGAGAACATTATCATCTGCCGGCGGTATTTATGGCATCTCCGATGGCATCGCCGACTTCAGAGAACTCACAGAGGCAATGGAAGCCGGCAACGAAAAGGCAAAACTTGCTTTTGATGTTTTTATCCACGATGTTATTAAATATACAGGCATATTCTACATGGAAATGAAAGGACTCAACTCCTTCGTATTTACAGGCGGTATCGGTGAACGCAGTGCTATAGCAAGAGCTGCAATATGCAAAGAACTGGCTTTCCTCGGCGTTGAAATCGACGAAAAGTTAAATGCAGAAAACGCTCTCATCATTTCCACTCCGGAATCCGCTGTAAAGGTTTATGTAATTCCTGCCAACGAAGAAATTATGGTAGCACGTAAATCATACAAGTGCCTTACTGAACAATAAATAATATATATCACATACCGAAAGGAGAAAATCTCATGGCATTATCTAATTATTTAATCGGCGATTATCGTGAATTAATGACTTACTCCGATCAGATCAAAAAATATGGTCTGACTAAAATGTCTCCGTTAATCATCACTTGCTCAATCACAGGCGGACAGCATGGTAAGGAAGCTAACCCTAACCTTCCTGAAGATCCTGAAGCACAGGCACAGTCCACTTTAGACGCATATAACGCAGGTGCTGTTTTAGTACATGCACACAGAAGAGACCCTGCAAATCCTGCATTTGATACTAAAAACACTGAAGATTACCTTGAACTGAACCGTCTTATCCGTGCAAAATGTCCTGATATCATCATCAACAATACTTGCATCGGCGGACGTACAATTGATACTGAAAACAAAATCGTATCTGACCTTCTTCACGTTTCTGCAGGCGCTCGTCCTGAAGTTGCTTCTATCGATATCACTTCCACTTCCCAGAGAATGAACCTTGGCGCAAGAAGCGCTGAAATGGGCAGCGAAAGAGAAGCTTACACAAAGAAATTTGACTTAATCAACAATGATGAAGATATCGTTGAACTTTTAAAGGAATTCGATGAATACGGAATCAAGCCTGAATGGGAAATGTACAACTTAACAGATATCAAGAGATTAAGAGGTATCATTGACAAGGGTATCATTAAGGGACCTCACTGGTGTATGATGTTATTCGGCGGCAACGGCGTATTCCCTAACTACCAGTCCATGGCACTTGCGATGCAGATGCTTCCACCAGATGCTATTTTCTCAACAATCAATATCGGTGGTGCACACAACGCTATGATGGCACAGTCAATCATCATGGGTAACCACGTAAGAGTTGGTCTTGAAGACGTAGTATACTATGGTCCAAGACAGTTGGTTGTTTCCAACGCTCAGTTAGTAGAAAGAGCTGTAAGAATCGCAGAAGAACTCGGCCGTCCTGTCGCTACTCCTGAACAGGCTCGTGAAATGCTCGGACTTGGCGCACCTAGACAGTATTAATACTATTATCTGGTTTTAATAATTTGATTTCATAAAGATGAAAGAAGGGACCTTAAGGCCCCTTCTTTCAATTTAACCGAGCAGATGCACCTTCACCTGCTCACCCTTATTAATTCCTTCATCGTTTACATCAATCACAATATAGCCATCTGCCCTGCTCAACGTCCTGATAAGGCCTGACTTGCCGAGGACAGGAATTATCCGCGGCAGGCCGGTTTCATCGTCCTGATGGTCGTAATCCAGCTCCACAAGCTGGAAAGTTTTGCGTCCCGGTGAGGCTGCCATATTGGCTGCCATGATACCACTGACTGTAATTTTTTTCTCTGAAACATCGGCACCGGTGAATCTCTGCCAGATTCCGCCAACAATTTCTCTGAACAGAAGCACTGCCGCCACCGGATGACCAGGAAGACCTACTACTGCAGTCTCTGAAGGCCTGTCAAAGCCCAGAATCGTCGGTTTGCCGGGTTTTACGGCCAGTCCATGGGTAAATGCTCCACTTGATGTCAGATCGTCAATTATGGCTTCTGTAGCATCTTTTTTGCCCTGGGAACTTCCTCCTGAAATACAGACAAAATCTGCAGTCTCCATGGCTCCGGCCACCTTTTCACGAAGAAGCTTTTCATTATCACGGACCACATCCCAGCCCACCACTTCAAGTCCCATTCTCTCTGCTTCAGCAATGAGACTATAAGTGTTCACATCTCTTACCTGACCGGGTCCTGGTTTTTCCCACGGCATGACGATTTCATCACCGGTAGAGATTATATACACCTTCCATGGACAATAAACATCTGCCAAAGCATTTCCCGCCGCACACAGCAGCCCTATATCTGCCGGTCTGATTCTGCGTCCCCGGCTGAGAAGTTTTTCACCTTCAGTTACATCATCTCCTGCAAATACCATGTTACGGCCATAAGAAAGCGGTGAATATACAGCCATCTGATCTGCACCAAATGGCTGGCAATACTCAACCATTGCCACCGCATCTGCTCCGTCGGGAACCATGCCACCCGTAGGTACGTACATACATTTCCCGCTTGTAATAACTCCCGGTGCAGCCTTTCCCATCTCAACTTCTCCAGCTATTTCAAGAAAAGCCGGTATGCTTTCGCTTGCCCCTGCTGTATCGGCAGCAACTACCGCATATCCATCCACGGTAGAACGGTTGAAACCAGGTATGTTTTCGGCGCTGAAAATATCTTCTGCAAGGACTCTTCCAAGGGTATTATGAACCGGCAGTGTTTCAGTTTCTATTATGTTTTTACCTGCTGCAGTCATTTCCTGCTCCAATTTATCAAGGGCAGTTTCCAGCAGATCCACATTAAGCAGTTTCATTTACAATTCTTCCTTTTTCCATATAGTGAATCACGTCACAAAGATCTTTTTTCTGTTCCAGCTGGTGGTTTACAATAAGCCAGGTAATCGGCCTTGTCTGCTGGATTTCCTTAATCAGACTGATGATTGTCCTTTCGCTTTCAGGGTCCATATTGGACAGAGTTTCGTCCATAATCACAAACTCCGGCCCGAAAATCACGGCTCTCAGAAATGAAAGTTTCTGTCGCTCACCGCTGGAAAGGCTGCGGGCATATTGATTTTTCTGTGCCAGAAGTCCTACTTTTTCCAGCATGGCATCCACTTTTGCCTCATCAACAGGAATCTTCCGGATTTTCAGCGGATAAATTACATTTTCGTACACTGAATCGTGGAGCAGATAAGGTCTCTGCATCATCATGGTCATCTTTGACTTTTCAAGGCCTTCCATGTCAATTGTACCGGAATCCGGTGTGAGTATTCCGATTATTGTTTTAAGTAAAATAGTTTTGCCGCAGCCGTTGTGTCCCACAAGTCCGTGGACTTTGCCGGGCTCTATATCAAGATGGTCAATTTTCAGCTGAAAACTTCCCATGTTTTTTTCAAGATTAATAATTTTCATCTGCACTTTCCTCCTTCTGAAGAAAATCACAAAGCCACTGGATGATGAATGCCATAACCAGCAGCACAAGTCCCAGGGCAATACCTTCTGTAAATATTCCCTGGCTCTTTAAAAGTGAAATTGCAGTTGTCATGGTTCTGGTATGACCTTTGATGTTGCCGCCTACCAGCATAACGCTGCCCACTTCGCTGATGGAACGCCCGAAGGCCGTAACCATACAGAAATAAATATCATGGCACATTTCTTTCAGCACTGTCCATATAGTCTGGCGTCTGTCTGCACCCATAGTCATGCAGAATTCCCTGATTGCAGGAACTTTGCTTACGGCATGCTGGTGAATCATTCCTGTCATTATCGGTGTGATAATAAGGGTCTGAGCCACAATCATGCCCTTAATAGTAAAGAGCCATCCAAGCATCCCCAGTGGCCCTCTGCGCATCAGAAGCAGGTATACCACCAGGCCCGCAACGACCGGTGGCATACCCATTAATGTTCTGTTAATTCTTACGATTAATTTTTTACCTCTGAAATCATATCTTTCAAGCAGAAGCCCGAAAGTTATACCTAAAACCGATGAAATCAGGCATGAAAACACCGCCATCTTAAAAGTTACACCGATAGCGCTCAATATTGCTTCATCTGTAAAACATTCCTTAAACCAAATGACGATATTTTCCATGACTGTTCCTTTTCTGCGCATCAATGCGCCTGTGGATTAAAACTAGTTATCTGTTCCTGCATTAGGGAAGAATAAAGGTTCGCCGTATTCTTCAACACCGAATTCAGCAATCTTAGCCTGAACATCTGCAGAGCAGATCCATTCGATGAAAGCGTTTGCAGCTTCGTTGTTAAGTCCTTCGAACTTTTCAGGGTTAACAGCAATTACACCATACTGGTTAAGAAGGTTCTTTGCGCCCTGGCATACGATTTCAAGTTCGATATCAACGTCTGCGTTATTCTTCTGAGATAACCATGTTCCACGGTCAGTCATGCAGTATACCTGCTGTTCATCAGCCATAGTGATTGTAGCACCCATACCCTGTCCGGATTCTACGTAGTTAGGGTTTGCAGTCTGGTCAAGACCGAATGCAGTCCAGAGCTTGAGTTCAGCTTTGTGTGTACCGGAGTCATCGCCTCTGGAAACGAAGCCGAGCTGTTCGTCATTAATCTTTGTGAGACAAGCTTCAAGGTCGTCACCATAAGTATTTTCTGCTTCAGGTCCTACGATGATGTAGTCATTGTACATTACAGGGAATCTTTCAACACCGAATCCGTTTGCAACGAATTCTTCTTCACTTGCCTTAGCATGTACTAAAACGATATCAACGTCTCCGTTTTCGCCCATTTTGAGAGCTTCGCCAGTACCTACTGCAGTCCACTGAAGTTCATAACCTGTGTCTTCAAGGAATAAAGGCTGCAGATAGTCAAGAAGTCCTGTGTTGTCAGTACTTGTAGTTGTAGCCATTGTTAAAACTGTGTCTGTAACAACTTCGTCACCTGCTGGTTCGTCACCGCCGCATGCAGCAAGTGTGAAAATCATTACAAAAATAAGTAATACCGCTAATAAATTCTTTTTCATTTTGTCCTCCTAAATCTTTTTTGGGGATTATGAGGTCTGAAAAGGTAACAGAATCTCTTTTCAAACACGGAAGGCAATTTCCTTTCGGAAAGAACCCTGCGGCAACCCTGCCATGGCACGCCTCACGGCGGACTTTAGGCAGAACAGCTCGAAATCCTCTTAGTTTTTATTGTCGGTTTTGGGTATTAAATTTTTATATTCTTACAGGAATCAGCCTCCTATTGCCGACATCCTGCGGGAATCTTTTTCACGGTCAGATTCTTTGCCGAAGCAGTGCTGACCAGGTTTGTTAAAAATAGTTTCTTCAATAATATTTTTCAGCTCTTCATCACCGGCGCCCTCTCTCATAATTCTGCGGAGATCCACGCCCTCTGAAAAGTTCAGGCAAGGTTTAAGAAATCCTTCTGATGTAAGTCTGACGCGGTTGCAGTCACTGCAGAAAGTATGGCTCATGGCGCTGATAAAGCCCACATTGCCTGTGAAACCATCGAATTTATAGTATATTGCAGGCCCGTTGCCCCGCTTTTCTTCGTTTATAACAGGCTGTCCGAAAGCCGCAGTAAGTTTTTCAATGATAACATTCTGATCATATCCTCTGAAATCCTTGCCAAGGCCCATAGGCATCATCTCGATGAATCTCACATCAATGTCTCTGTCCCGTGCAATTAACGCCAGATTTTCAATTTCATCCTGATTGTAATCTGCCAGAGTTACTGCATTGATTTTTACACGCAGTTCAGGATACCTGCTGCATGCATCCAGAGAAGAAAGAACCTTTTCAATTCCTTCTTTGCGTGTTATCTCATGATATTTTTCTGCAGAAAGAGTATCAAGGCTGATATTTACACCATCAAGCCCTGCGGCAACCAGTACAGGCAGGTTTTCTTCAAGAAGTATGCCGTTGGTAGTCATAGTAACCTGCTCGATTCCTTTTACCTTTTTTATCTCTGCAATCATTCCGGGGAGTCCTTTTCTTACGAGAGGCTCGCCGCCGGTAAGTTTGATTTTTTTAATTCCAAGACACGCAAAAACATTCACAAGTCTTAACATTTCGTCAAACCTGAGAATCTGGTCATGTGAAACCTGCTCTACACCGCATTCAGGCATGCAGTACCTGCATCGCAGATTGCACCGGTCTGTCACCGATATTCTTATGTAGTCAATATTTCTTCTGTATCTGTCAAACATAAAAATCTCTCCTATTATATAATATACCATAAATTAGGTATTTACACAATATAAAAAGGAAGCCCGCCAGCCTCCTTCTCTTATTCATATATTTCTGTTTCAGTCACGCACTCATCTTTGATACGTCCCACAAGATACTGCAATGCATTCACAATATTCGGACGGATATCTCCGCCTATGAGCACATACATGATATCGTCACCCACTGTGAGTCTGCCTTCTGCCAACCATGTTCTTATATAGTAAATGCCGGACATCTTGTAAGTATCAGCTACCGCGGCTTCCACTTTAAGAGCATCATAACTGAAATCCATGGCAGTTACAGGAAGAGTTCCTTCCATGCCATGACGTACCTGCGCTTTGGCAGTTTCACGCACCACTCCATTGTGAGTCAAGTACATGCCGATATTTTTTGCACTTTCATGTTCCTTGGCTTCTTTAAGCCAGGCATCCATTGACGGAATCTGTTTGCTGTTCATAAGTCATCCTTTTGCTTTAGCAGTAAAGTATTTTGCCAGATTGGTTATTATTATAACAGCAATTCCGTTGATAATCAAGTTGCCGAGGATGCCTCCCAGCATATATGTACCAAGATGCTGACATGTCAGCTGAGGATTGATAAGACCCACTGTAAAATAGCCGAATCCCACATTATTGAAAACATAAGGCATGAATGAGTTTCCTATAATAATCAGGAAAAGCATCACTGCCAGCGGAATCATGGTTGCTGCTACATCAGGAAGTCCTGCTCCCACCAGACTAACTTTTACCATGCACAGAGCCCATGCTCCTGTAAGACCCACAACAATACCACAGAAACATTTAATCCATCTTACCTTATATGGGTCCTCTTCCATGAGGAAAAACATGATATTTACCAGGAAAATATTCCAGGCAGCAATTCCGAAATGTTCCAGTTCATGATGGAATCCCTGCACAATCAAGTTACACAGAACAATCCAGACAAAAATAACACACTTGATTTTAAGCACCATTGCAGGTGGTTTTACAAATAATTTCATAAACTTTCTCCCATCATCCGCCGGAGGAAATCACAATTATTTCAATTTCATCACCGTCATTGATAATTGTTTCGCTCCATTTTGAAAACACAACAACAGAGCCGTTAAGAATGGTAATGCACTCCATCTTTGACTGACCCTGCATTTCTTTGACAAGAGCGGCCATGGTGAGGCCGCTCTTTATTTCGGTTATTTCTTTGTTGATTTTTACTTTAATCATAAATGCTCCGAAAAATTATACTTAGAACTTGAAGATAGTTTCCATTTCCAGCTTGCCGATATCAAATACTTCACCAGTACCCTGATGTCTTTCTGTACGGAAGAATTCAGGAAGGTCGTCATCTGCATCTGTGAAGCCTGCCATCTGGTTGAAAGCTCTTTCTGTAAGAAGAATCTTCACGCCGAGACCTGCAGTTACTCTTGAAATATCCATTTCGCCGCCGTACATACCAACGTACATCTTAAGCAGCAGGTCGATTCTTGAGGACACCTGTGAGAATGCGAAGAGACACATCATGGAGTCTGAGAAAGTAATGGCAACCTGAAGCTTGTTGGATACGTAAAGAGCAGTATCTCTCGGATAGTCACCGAATGTAGTATAACCTACTGTACATGCAGCTGTATGGTCAGCACCCTGTGTGGATGTTGCGTAAGTGATACCTGTACCCTTTGTGTTACGAGGGTCATAACCGGAAAGTGACTGGTGTTTTACTACAGGAATTCTCTTTGCGTTAAGAGCAAGGCCTACTGCTTCGCAGCCGTCGCCGAGAATCTTACCGAATTCTGTGCCGCGCCTTACTTCTTCGAGAAGTGCCATTGCAGCATCAGCATCGCCCCATGCAATCTTACCTTCTTCCATGGCAACGGCAATTGCGTCACCCATTTCGATAGTGTCAACACCGATATCGTCGCACATTCTGTCCATCATAGCAACCTTATCAAGGTCTGTGATATCGCAGTTTGGTCCGAGAAGAGCTACTGTTTCATATTCAAAACCGGAAGTCAGGTAGTTTCCGTTTTCATCATTGTATACGTTGGAGCACTGAACCACGCATCCAGGCTGGCATGCTTTACCGTTACAGCCGCCTCGCTTAGCATTGTTTGCAAGGAATGTTGCTGAACCAAGCTTTTCGCCTGCATCGAACATCATGTCGCCGGAGAAGTTTCTTACAGGAAGAATACCGTTTCTGGAAGTTCCGTCGATGATGGAAATAGTACCGACTTTGTGATAATGTGATTTCTGCCCATTTTCCATCATAAGTTTGTTAGTTTCCTTAACTGCTTCTTTGAAAAGTTCTTCGTTGGCATATTCAACTTTATATTTATTATCTGGTTTGTCAACAACGATTGCCTTGAGACCCTTGGTACCCATAAGCGCACCTACGCCGCCTCTTGCAGCAGCTCTTGAAGGATAACCTTCACCGAATTCGCTAATCTGGATGGATGCTGCCTTGTATTTATTTTCGCCGGCAGGACCGATACTTGCGATTGCAACGTCTTTACCGTATTTTTCACGCATCACATCGCCGAATTCATAGTTACCCATGCCGCGGTATTCTTCAGCATCAAGAAGCTGAGCGCTGCCATCTTTGCCGATATATAAATATTTTAACTTGTCATCTGCAGGTACTCCTGCTGCAACAATCATCTTGATACCCTGGTCAGCCATCATTTTAGCTACCATACCGCCGGAGCTGGATTCCTTGATTGTTCCTGTCAGAGGGCTCTTGCAGCCTACTGATAATCTGTGTCCTGTGGAGAAGTTAGTTCCCGCAAAAACACCTGTACAGAAAATAAGTGGGTTCTGAGGTCCGAAAGGATCGCACTTAGGATCCATCTTTCCTGCTTTTACAAGACCCATTATGTAATTTACGATTAATGAACGGCCACCGAATTCTCTCAGTGCTTCTGGCACAGGAGCTTTAGTGACTGTTCCTGCATTACAATCTATATATAACTGAGACCACATAGTTTTTCTCCTTTCTAAATTAAAGCATTTCGTCATATGCACTGCCTAAAATCTTGGCAAGGTCACCGGATGCCATTCTGTGCGGTGACAGAGCAAGACCAGTATCCTGCATAATCATTGGAATAATGCTTAATAACTGTTCACGGGAAATACCATATTTATCAGGTCCCTTCATGCCTACGCTCTTTGCAAAGTCGCGGATTGTCTTACGTGCCAGTGCACCGACTTCTTCCTTAGGCATATCTTCAGGGCAGTCAACTCCCATACATTCAAGAATCTGACGAACCTTGTGTGCTTCGTTGTATGCAGTCCATTCGATAACTTCAGGAAGTACCATTGTGCAGGCATTTCCGTGAGGAACGTGGAAGCATGCACCGATTGTATGTGCAATTCCGTGGCCTGAATGTACAAGCGCATTAGTGAATGCCATACCTGCAAAGTATGAAGCATACATCAGGTTTTCACGGGCTTCTCTGTTGGAACCGTCTGCTACTGCAACAGGGAGCCATTTGTGGATAAGTCTGATTGCTTCACGTGCCACAGCGTCAGAAAGCGGATTCTGCTGACCACTTGTAAGTGATTCAGTTGCATGTGCCAGAGCATCCATACCAGTTGCTGCTGTCGCTCCTGCTGGCAGACCCATTGTAAGTTCTGCGTCAAGGTAGCACTGTGTACCGATTGTAGCTGCAGAAACTACAGATGCCTTATTACCCGCAGAAACACAGGAGATAACGCACATGTTTGTTGTTTCTGAACCTGTACCGGAAGTTGTAGGGATAAAGATAAGAGGAACGCCTGGTTTCAGGTCGTATCTTACGCCGAAATACTGTCTGATTGGAGGTGGGTTGTTCATAAGAACGTTTACACCTTTTGCAGTATCCATTGAGGAACCGCCGCCAAGACCGATTATGCAGTCACATCCTGCGTTTCTTGCTTTTTCTGCTGCTTCTTCTACCATTTCATCAGGTGGATCAGGAAGTACGCCGTCAAATGTAACTACTTCAAGTCCGGCAGCCTGGAGATTCTTGATAATGGGTTCTGCGATGCCAAAATCCCACATGCCCTTGTCATAAATCATAAAGGCTTTTTTGTGACCTGCTTTAGCCAGGTCAATACCAATTCTTTTGGAACATCCCATTCCCATTGTCGGCTTTACAAAAACATCATAAGTTGTAATCATAATTCTGCCTCTCTTTCAGAAAATTTGTAATAAAAAAGCACTGAAACAAAGGCACGCAAAACGCGTACTTATTTCAATGCACTCCTTCGCAAAATGGCAAGCAATGCCGTTCCCAGCATTACTCATTGGCTTCTGTCGCCCATGTGTTTTTATGTTGTCTGTCTCTTCACCTTTACATGCTGCCCCACATGTCGGCTGGCAGAGCTCGGAGAATATTTCATTTTTATATACTTAATTTTACCACCATACAATATCAAAGTCAATGAAAAGGGCGATTGTCAAAAAAACTACTTTCTCCGCTCTGTTATATTATATTGTTTTTCCGAAAGCCACACCGCCAGCCAGAGGACACTTTTCCCCTGTACGTTTCAGCAATTCACACTCACTGAAACACCTTTTGCCCACCTTAGTTATTTCGCAGCGCCTTCCGTCTGCAAGTTCAACAGTCTTTCCCTCCTGCCAGCTGTGCACACCGTCAGCGGTAATATCAGCACGGAAACGGGCAAGGCAAAGTCCGTCCTCCGGTGCTTCCTCTTCAAGCCAGCGTGCTGCCTGACTGTCGATAAAAGAAAATTCTCTTTCTTTTCCGTATTTTTCACTCATACTACAGCTCCACTTTCTGTACTTCGTTGCTTAAAAGGTCAATGAACAGCATCTTCCTCATCAGAATATCCTCATACCCCAGAAGAACTTTGACGGTTTCACTTGCCTGTATTCCTGCAATCACTGCCGGTGTGAATGAAGGGTTTCCTTCTTCCTGTGAAATTTCCCGGTCTTCCTGATAAATCAGGCTGAGTGTGTCATTTCCCGGCAGTATGGTGCTCACCTGACCGAACCATCCACCTATGGCACCGTGAATCATCGGAAGGCCAAGATCCCTGCATATTTTCTGGAGCATAAGTTTGCTCTTAACACTGTCCAGTGCGTCCACAACTGCATCACAATCTTCAAGAATTTCTGCGCAGTTTGCTTCGGTAAGAAACTCGTTGAACATAGTCACCCTGATTTCAGAGTTAATTTCAGAAATATGCTCTCCTGCTACTCTGGACTTGGAAAAACCCATATTTTTCTCAGTTGAAAGAAGCTGCCGGTTCAGATTGCTTTCCGTAAAGAAATCTCCGTCGCAGCATACAATGTGGCCCACTCCTGTCCTTGCCAGCATTTCAATCACATAGCCGCCAAGACCTCCGCAGCCTATAACAGCCACTTTTTTAGATGCCAGTTCCTCCTGCTGTGATAAGGAAAATATTCTGTTACGCTCATATCTTTCTTCAAACATTTTTCACTCCGTTATTTATGGTTATGATGGTGGCGGACATCACTGCCGCATTCACCGTCACGTTCCAGCAGAATATCAAGTCCGTGATCAAGTGCAGGCATAATAAAGCCCAGATTTTCACGTACAGCCTTAGGACTTCCCGGAAGGTTTATGATAAGTGTACGGTTTCTGATAACGGAAACTGCTCTGGAAAGCATTCCTTTAGGTGTGATTTCAAAGGATTTGGCTCTCATATATTCTGCAATTCCCGGTACATTTCTTGTAGCTACTGCCATGGTTGCCTCAGGTGTGTTGTCTCTCGGTGAAAAACCTGTACCGCCGGTGGTCAGAATCAGTTCCAGCCCTGCTTCATCACACATACGGATCAGTTCAGCTTCCAGTCCGCCGCGGTCGTCAGGCAGAATAAGTTCTTCCTCAACCTGATATCTGCCGTCTTCTTCAAGAATCTGGCGGATAAGTGGACCGCTTTTGTCCACACGCTGGCCTGCGGCACCTTTATCACTGAGGGTTATAATTCCAACTTTATATTTCATACTGTACCTCTTGTGTTTCTCTATATATCCCTGGTATTTACGATGTGGCCGCTTTTGCCGCCTTTCTTTTCTGCCAGGTAAATCTGGCCGATTTCCATATCTTTATCGATTGCCTTGCACATATCATAAACAGTGAGAAGTGCCACGCTGACACCTGTCAGGGCTTCCATTTCCACCCCTGTCTTACCGCTGCATCTGACAGTACATGTGCAGTGAATTTCGCAGTTTGCCCCGTCAAGTTCCCACTCCACAGCACATTTTGTGAGCTGCAGAATATGGCACATAGGAATAATCTGGAAAGTGTTTTTGGCACCCATTACGCCTGCTGTAGTTGCTACTGTGAGCACATCCCCCTTGGCAATGCGCTTATCTGCCACTGCCTCAAAAACAGCCTGTGAAACCTTGATTTTACCTTTGGCAACAGCCTGTCTTACAGTGTCCTCTTTTTCTGTGACATCTACCATGCGGGCATTGCCTTTATCATCAAAATGAGTCAGTTCCATATTTTTCTCCTATAAACTCTTAATAAATTCAATGGCTTCAAGAATTACATCTTCACCTGTCTGGCCGTCCGGACCTCCGTTGTGAATTTCATGGTAGTATCCCGGCCATTCAATCATCTGGAAATATTCAGGATTCTGGTGCTTTGCAAATTTGCGGCTGCCTTCGATGGAACACACTTTGTCATCAGTACCGTGCATAAGCAGGCAAGGAATTTTCTTTGCTCTGCCGTTGTCCTCGTTTGTGCCCTTTTCAAGAGCAGCTCCTGTGGAAAAACCACCCAGTGCACAAAGCATGGAAACCTTAGGATGTACCAGAGGATCAGCCCTGTACGGACACACAAACTGCAGATTTCCCAGCAATTCTTCTGCTATTTCCTGAGTAATTGTGAATGATGGTGCAATTTTTGCCAGCGGCACGATAAGTTTGCTCAGTATTCCTGATGCCGGATTACACAGTCTTATCCATGGTGCAGAAATCACATAACCACAAGGAGCATCGTTTTTTGTGCCTCTTGCACGATAATCAAGAGCAATATTGCCGCCCATGCTGTGTCCGTACATTACAACAGGTACTCCGGGATATAATTTCTGTGCATATTCAATCAGCGCATCGATGTCTTTAAGAACTTCTTCTCTCGGTGCACAGTGACCCCTTACGCCTTCACTGCGGCCGTGACCTCTCAGGTCCATAGCGACTGCTGCGATTTTTTCTTTTTCAAAATATCCTGCCATGCGGTCATATCTTCCTGCATGTTCACCTATACCGTGAATAAAAACTACAACTTTTTCAGGATTTTCACAAGGAAAATGGTAACCCTGAAGTTTAAAATTTCTTCCTTCGAGATCAAAAAGCTGATACATTTCAGTCTCCTTTCAAAACACAAAATACAATTAACGACCAAAATATTACATAAAACGACTAAAATCTGACATTTTTTTCCTTTTTATATTTTATTTACAACAAAATATGCTATCATTGCCTTACAATTTCAGTTAGGACTTAGTTAATCAGAAACAGGAGGATAATACCATGAAACGAGATCATTGTTGCTGTTCCCTTTGCGGAAATATTTATCATAATATCGCTTTTAGAGGTGGTTATGTATGCGAGGACTGCATTGATTACATTAAGTCCAATAACTAAAATTGGTATTTTAATTCAACTTGGCGCTTAAATCAAATTTCTGGTTGAGTTACTTAAAAAGTGGTTCAGACCCTTTCCCTTTATCAAATGTAAAAATACTATGCAGCCCCGCGCTATAAGGGAGGCCGCACCCTCCCTTTATTTTTTCTTTTTGTTTGCCCGGTTTGCTCTGTTCTTTTCAACACGCTGGGAATGTTTTTCCTTGTTGATGCGCTTTTTTGTTTTTGCCTTCATGACAGAATATCCGAATCTGCCCAGAGGAGCCTTCCTGAGGCCGAAATATTCACCATGAACGTAGGCAACCAGCCCTGCGGACGCCAGGTCTATTTTGCCTTTTTCGTCCACGATATCTTCATTTACGTGCATTGCAACGATTTCTGCAATATACATATCGTGTGTTCCGAAACGCTTTACTTCTTTTACCTTGCATTCCAGGTTCACAGGAGATTCTGCGATCATAGGACATCTGACTACATCACCATATACCGGTGTCAGTTTCATTTCCTTGAATTTATCCACATCTCTGCCTGATTTTACGCCGCAGTAATCAGTCGCAAAGGCGAGTGCTTCAGTAGTCATGTTTATAACGAATTCCCCGCTTTTTTCGATAAGGTCATGGGAATGTCTCGATGGTCTTACTGACACATATGTCATCGGAGGGTCTGAATTGATAATTCCTGTCCATCCTATGGTAATTATATTTTTTTCATCGCCTTCACCGCATGAAACCATAACAGCAGGCACAGGGCAAAGCAGTGTGCCCGGTTTAAAACTTTTTTTCAAAGGACCTACCTCCTTAATTTTTCAAGTATTTTTTCAAAACTTTCCGGCAGCGGACGTTCAAATTCCATATACTCACCGGTTACAGGATGTACAAATCCAAGTATCTTCGCATGGAGCATCTGTCCGTCTTCAGTCAATGCCTGTTTCTTAGGACCATATACCATGTCGCCTACAAGAGGATGATTCTTATATGACATATGGACTCTGATCTGATGAGTCCTGCCTGTTTCCAGACGCGCTTCAATCAGAGTATACTTACCGAAACGCTCAAGAACTTTCCAGTGTGTGACTGCATTTTTGGAGTTTTCTCTGGTAACCGCCATACGAAGACGGTTTTTCGGGTCACGCCCTATAGGCGCATCCACAGTCCCTTCGTCTTCTGCAAAATTATTATGCACCAGCGCCACATACCTTCTTGTGATAGAATGCTCTGCCAGCTGAGATGACAAAGATTCGTGTGCCCGGTCATTCTTGGCAATCATCAGGAGTCCGCTTGTGTCCTTATCAATACGGTGAACAATGCCCGGTCTGATTACTCCATTGATTGAAGAAAGCCTTTCTCCACAGTGATACATAATTGCATTAACCAGAGTTCCTGTGTAATTACCCACCGCAGGATGGACTACCATTCCTTTAGGTTTGTTCACCACCAGTACGTCATCGTCTTCATATACTATGTCAAGAGGGATGTCCTCTGCTTCTATTTTAAGAAGTTCCGGTTCAGGAATACTGATTTCAACATTATCCCCTGTCTGGACCTTATATTTTTTGGATGTGCACGGTTTGCCGTTCACCATAAGGCTGCCGCCTTCAATAAGCTTTACAATAAAACTTCTGGAAGTTTCCGGTAAAAGCAAAGAAAGCACTAAATCAATTCTAGTGCTTTGAGATTCTTCATCTATTAAAAAAGTGTATTTTTCCTGCTGGCTCATTGTTTCCACCTATGCATTATCTGCCGGAACCTGTTTTTCTTTTTTGTCCGACTCATCAAACATAAACATAAATAAAATCAAAAATCCGCAGCCCACAACTATTGCAATATCTGCAATATTGAATACCGGCCAGAAGTGAAAATCGAACATATCAGTAACAAAACCACGGGCGATTCTGTCAATCAGATTTCCAAGACCGCCTGCAATGATCATTTCCATTGCAGCCAGGAATGTCCAGTGTTCATTTTTATGTCTTTCCATATACCATACAGCAATCATCACTGCAATGGCCGGAAAAATCATAAGAAGAACTTCCTTTCCTTCAAAAATACTGAAAGCTGCTCCCCGGTTCTGTACATATGTGATACTGAAAATGCCTTCGATAACAGGATTACTCTGTCCTACATACATAGTCTCCCTGATGTGAACTTTGAGAAGATAATCCACAGCAATTATAGCTGCTATAATAACATATCTGAGCTTTTTCATCATCTGACATGTACCATCGTTTTTGTTAAGTCTGCTTTTTCGTCAGTTTCTTCGGCAGGTGTCATGGATGCAGGCAGAAAATCCTTTTCGAAGTCTTCAAGAATGTCAGCATTTCCGAAATCCAGTCTTTCCAGTTCTGCCTCAAGCATCTTCTTATATCTTTCTCTGAGCATTTCCACTCTGTCTCTTAAACGGCTGCCTTCTTCAGTATATTTTGCAATGGACTCTTTCGCTTCTCTTGTGATAAGGCTTGCTTCAAGTTCTGCATTTTTAAGCAGAATTTCCGCACGTCTTTCAGCACTTGCAGCAATATCGTTCATCAGAGAACGTGCTGATTCCAGAGTTTCATATACTGAAGTTTCTGTGGACATGTGCTTATCTACCTGTACATGGGCTTTGCCCAGCTCTTCTTTAAGCTGACGGTTTTCGCGGATAAGCTTTTCCATGTCAACAATAATTAAATCTAAAAATTCATCAACTTCTTCTTCGTTGTATCCCTTTTTTGCTCTTGAAAATTCTTTGTTTTCAATGTCTGCAGGTGTAATCACGTCTTTTTCCTCCAAATCTTAATACAAATCCTCTATACCTATCAGAAAATAAAGTAAACAAGTCTTATAAGGATGTTTGTTATCACCTGAAGCAGAATCAGTGCCAGAAGCAGTGAAAAATCAAGCATCCCTGTATTTACTCTGCTGAGCAGTCTGCGGCATGGTGCCACAAGAGGCTCAGTAAAATTGCTTAACAGCATATATAACTTACCCAGCGGACTGTAGCGGTCTCTTACAAACCAGCTGAGAATTGCCTGAATAAGCATCGCTGCTGTAATAACCTCACTGAACAAGTATATTGCAAAAACCAATGTTTGTGCCATTTCCCCTCCTAAATTTCCTTTTATCTCCACGGATTTTTATTTCCGCCGAATTCAAATCCTCTTTCTTCCTGATTAGCTGCAATGTCCACGCTTTCAGGTGCAAAGATGAAAATATTATTTGCAACCTTCTGCACATTACCGTTAAGAGCATATGTTGCTCCGCTTAAGAAATCAAAAATCTTTTTTGCTGTTTCAGTTTCAATCTTTTCAAGATTGATGATAACCGGTCTTCTTCCCTTGAGGCTGTCTACCAGCTTAGGACATTCATCAAAGCTCTTAGGTTCGATTACCACAAGTTTGAAAGCATTGGTGCCTGCAATGGAAACTCTCTTTTCAACAGGAACCTTAACTGCTTCAGCAGCCTTTGGCTGAAAACTGCTTACCGGTTTTCTTTCTTCTGTGCGAATCTCTTCCTTCATCGCCTTTACTTCTTCTTCAGAAAACTCATCGTCAACTTCTTCAATACCCACTAATTTCTTAAAAGCATCTGAAAATCCCATGTCATTCCTCCCGTTTTCCTCTAGTTTCCTTGTTTTTTAGAATAATCTCTGGCACCGAAAATCATTGTGCCCACTCTTATCAGGTTAGAACCTGCTTCTATTGCAACCTCAAAATCATTGGACATACCCATTGAAAGGTACTTAAAGTCCAGATTAGGATGGTCGATTCTGCTGTATTCATCATAAAGTGCTTTTACCTGTTCGAAGTATACACGGGCATCTTCCGGATTGTCTTCAAAAGGTGCAATACACATAAGCCCTCTGATTCTTACATTAGGGCAGCTGTCCAGAATATCTCTGACCATCTGACCGGTTTCTTCTGTGGTAATACCGAACTTGCTTTCCTCTTCAGCTGAATTTACCTGAATCAGGATGTCCATTGTCAGATTGTGCTGTGCCGCTCTCTTGTCAATTTCCTGAGCCAGTTTCAGTGATTCCACTGAATGAATCATGGACACTTTATCAATTATATATTTGACCTTGTTTGTCTGCAGGTGGCCGATGAGATGCCATCTAACAGGTTTCACGCGGTCATATTTGTTCATGATTTCCTGAACTTTGTTTTCGCCGATATCAGTGATGCCGCAGTCAATTGCTTCGTTGATTTCATCAACATCGTGGAGCTTGGTAACTGCCACAAGGAGTACGTCCTCACCGGTTCTGCCGCAGCGGCGTGCCGCTTCATCTTTAATCTGGTTAATATATCCGATGTTTTCTTTAATTGGCATCTTCTTCCTCCTCAGTAACTCTCATAATTTCCGAATAATTCTTTATTGTTTCCACAGGTCGTCCTTCTGAATCCCTGTACATATTACTTTCTACGACTGTTGTTTCGCCATCTGTTGCCAGTATCTTCACAGGTACAAACTTGGCAGTTCCCAGTATGTTGACCAGATTTACACCTGTCTGGCCATCCTTCTCGATGATACTGTCAGCTTCAAGGAGAATACCGCTCTTGCTGGTCTTTATAAGCTTGCATTTACCTGTACGGATACGGTCAAATTTTTCGTAATACCGGTTGCATGACAGAATAATCTGTTTGTTCTTTCCCTGCTCATTTACCTGAAAAACTTTCATTTCCAGCTGAGTTCCGTCATCAAACCTGACGCTCATGGTTTTTCCTGGCTCAAAACCTTCAGCTTTGGCATTTTCAAGCCAGCATATTACGTACCAGGCCTTGTTGTCCACAATTTTGAAAACCGGGCTTCCGTCCTGCGCAGTTTTTACACATTCTTTGACAGGATTCTTTTCATCGCCCTCATCATTTTTTGTGTTCAGCGCCTTGATACTGATATTGGCCATTTCTTCAGGTGTATACACAGTCTCAAGACCATCGTAATGGTAACTTACAATCCCCCGGTTCTGTGAATAATATGCCGTGCTTCCCACAGTGACAATGCGGCTGTTTTTTCTCATAAGTTTGCCGGCAGAAACTGCTCTGTCAACTTCACCGCTTTCATCAGCGGTATACAGTCTCTCATCTCTTACAATCAGATATTCAGTTTCTTCTCCGATTTCCAGAGTGCCGTATTCAGCGATATATGTTTCCACAAAAATATCAGAAACACTTGGCACAATGTAGATGTAAGCATAGAGTCCTATGAACAGCAGCACAAGCAATACTGCCAATATTTTAAATTTTAAATTTTTACTCTTCTTCATCTTCTTATATTACCACAAAATCTTGTGTGTTACAATAAGCAGGCTATGGTTTAAGTACTATTTCATCAAGTATTTTTTTCTCATCTTTCGACAAAGTTTTTTCCTTTGCCAGATATGCTTCCCACAGGTCCGGTCTGCGCTCTTTTGTCAGCTCCAGAGAGTTTCTCAGCTGCCAGAGATGAATCAGTTTATGATTTCCTCCGAAAAGCACTTCAGGCACTTCCAGGCCTTCATATTCCCTTGGTTTGGTGTACTGATCGTACTCAAGCAGGCCGGAATAAATGGACTCTTCGGTTGCCGATTCTTTGGTACCCAGAACTTCAGGCACGAATCTTGAAACTGAGTCTATGAGCACCATGGCAGGAAGCTCACCGCCTGTGAGAATATAGTCTCCGATGGACACTTCTTCCATGTCCCAGTAGTCGATTACTCTCTGGTCCACACCTTCGTAGTGACCGCAGAGAATAACCATTTCATCAAGACCTGCAAGTTCTTCAATCTTAGCCTGGTCAAGAATCTTTCCGCGGGGGGACATGTACATGATTTTTTTGCCTTTTGCGTCGATGGACTTCAGCGCATCAAAAATAGGCTGGGCCAGCATAACCATACCAAGACCACCTCCGAAAGGATAGTCGTCGGCCTTCTTATGCTTGTCCAGGCTGAAATCCCTGATATTTATTAAATTAATGTCGAGTATGCCCTTTTCTCCGGCTTTGCCCAGAATGCTGCTTTCTGTCACAGCCGTGAACATTTCCGGAAAGAGGGTCAGAACATTTATTTTCATCGTCTTATGCCTCAATGGCTCCGTCCAGGAAACCCGGAATCAGAGTTGTAATTACAAGTCTTTCTTCGATCTTTACTTCTTTTACAAACTGGCCCACAGCAGGAATGAGAACTTCCTTGCCTGCGGCAGTCTTTACCTGATAGATGTCCTGAGCTGTGTTCTGAAGTACATCGGTGATTTCCCCTACTTCCACGCCGCTTGGCTCATCAAAAACCTTACATCCGATAAGATCCTTCACGTAGAAAGTATCTTCTGGAAGGTCTCTCAGGTCCTCTTCTGTAATGTAGATGTCGCATTCTTTAAGCAGCTCGGCTGCATTGCGGTCATCCACACCTTTCAGTTTAAGGATTACCATGTTTTTCTGGTAACGCACGCCCTGAATCTTATATTCAGTGAATTTGTTTTTCTTTTCAACTAAAATTTCGGAAAGTTCTTCGAATCTTTCCTTGTAGTCTGAGTAGTGGTACACCTTCACTTCGCCGCGGAGAGCCACTACGTTTACGATTTTACCAATCTTGATCTTTTCCACTCAAATTCTCCCATATACACTACAGGCACATGCCCGTCATAAAGCATGTGCCTATATAATATGCAATCAAATCATTACTCTTTAACGATTTCTACTGTCACCTTTTTATTTTCTTTTGTGGCCGCAGCCTTAACAACAGTACGCAGAGCCTTTGCGATTCTGCCCTGCTTACCGATAACCTTACCCATATCGTCCGGAGCAACTCTTAACTGAATAACTGTTCCTTGACGGCCGCTGCTTTCGGTCACAACGACGCCTTCCGGGTTGTCTACAAGTGACTTAGCAATTGCTTCAACCAATTTAGTCATTAGTTTTCACCGTTTCCTTAATTATTCGATAATTCCAGATTTCTTAAATAAAGCCTTTACAGTTTCTGTTGGCTGTGCGCCGTTTCCTAACCACTTCTTAGCTAATTCTGCGTTGATCTTGATTTCCTTAGGTTCTGTCATTGGGTTGTAGTAACCTAATTCTTCGATAAACTTACCATCTCTTGGGGATCTGGAATCTGCAACTACTACTCTGTAAAAAGGCTGTTTGTGTGCGCCCATTCTCTTTAATCTGATCTTAACCATTTTTAAAATTCCTCCTTAAAATAATCCTTTAAATTTTTTATTTTTTTCATAAAGTTAGGGTTGTTGAATTGTTTCATCAACTTTTTTGTGTCCTCATATTTTTTAATGAGGTTATTGATTTTGCTTACCGGCTGTCCGCAGCCCGCAGCAATTCTTTTACGCCTGCTGGCG
Organism: Bacillota bacterium; assembly: GCA_017397825.1. GTDB lineage: Bacteria > Bacillota > Clostridia > Peptostreptococcales > Anaerovoracaceae > SUG1106. The sequence goes on from JAFQHT010000009.1 coordinate 51,292, forward strand.
TTGAGTACTGAAGGGTTCCGGCGTTCTTCAAGAGTCATGGAACAGATGATTGCTTCCATCTGTTTGAATTCTTTTTCGCTCTGCTCAATCTGATCGTCGCTGAGCTTCTTGCCTCCCATGCCAGGCATCATGTCCATCATTTTGCTGATGCCGCCCATTTTCTTGATTTCGCCTAACTGGTCCAGATAATCTTCCAGCGTGAATTCGTTCTTCTTAAGCTTCTTTTCAAGCTTCGCAGCTTTTTCTTCGTCAAAAGATTCCTGAGCCTTTTCTATTAATGAAAGCATATCTCCCATACCGAGGATTCTGCTTGCCATTCTTTCCGGGTGGAAAGGTTCCAGGGCGTCGAATTTTTCGCCCATACCGATGAACTTCACCGGTCTGCCGGTTACTTTCTTTGCTGAAAGCGCCGCACCGCCTCGTGAGTCACCGTCCATCTTGGTCATTACGATACCGTCAATGCCAAGCTTTTCGTGGAAACCTTCCGCTGCATTCACAGCGTCCTGACCTGTAAGAGCGTCCACAACCAGAAGAATTTCGTGAGGCTTTACAGCCTTCTTGACTCTTACCAGTTCTTCCATGAGCTCTTCGTCAATCTGCAGACGACCGGCTGTATCGACAATAAGAACGTCATAGCCGCGTCTTTCAGCTTCCTGGCGGGCTTTCAGTGCGATGTCCTCAGCCACCATGTTGCCTCTGTCTGTGAAAACAGGTACGTCCACAGTCTTACCTACAACCTCCAGCTGGTCAATAGCCGCAGGTCTGTATATGTCACAAGCAGCCATCATAGGCTTCTTGCCGTTTTTCTTAAGGTAATTTGCCAGCTTACCGCAGGTGGTTGTCTTACCGGTACCCTGAAGACCGACCATCATCAGCACGGTGAATCCGCTTGGTGAATAAGTCAGTTTGCTGTTGGTACCGCCCATGAGCTCTACAAGCTGCTCATTAACGATTTTGATAACCTGCTGGCCGGGAGTAAGGCTTTCAAGAACCTCAGCACCCATGGCCTTTTCCTTGACCTGAGCAACGAACTCCTTGACAACCTTGAAGTTTACGTCAGCTTCCAGAAGTGCAAGCTTGACTTCACGCAATGCTTCGTTGATGTCAGCCTCTGTGAGCACCCCTTTGCCGCGGAGTTTCTTAAAGGTATTTTGTAATTTTTCTGATAAATTCTCAAATGCCATAAGATTTATTCCTCTAATTTATTTATAATGGTCTTGATTTCTTCAAGTTTTTTAACTGCGCCCCCATCTTCTGTGTGAGCAGCAAGTTCATCGATTATTTTATCGATTTCTTCGATAGCCTGACGGGACTTCATAAGTTTTTCAACCAGTCCCAGCTTGGATTCATAATCTGCCAGTGCAGTTTCTGCTTTTTTAAGAGTGTCGTGAACGGCCTGGCGGGAAATGCCGTACTCATCTGCAATCTCTGCCAGAGAAAGGTTTTCTTCATGGTAATATTCCATAACTTCTCTCTGTCTCTCTGTCAGAAGCCCTCCGTAAAAATCGAACAAAAGGCTTGTTTTTGCAATGCTTTCAACGGTGTTTCTGTCCATGTTTATCTCCCGATTCTGTAAAGTCATTTACCTTTACATACTTTCCGACCTTAAATAATATATCATACTCGCAATTATGTGTCAAGCATTTTTACTTGAAACATTTAAAAAAGTTTGAAATTTCA
>JAFQHT010000083.1 GCA_017397825.1 Bacillota bacterium
ACGGAGGATAAGGATGGAAATTAAAAAAGTATTGGTAACACTTCCTGTGAGTCAGGAGCACAGAGAAAAAATCGAAGCAGTATTGCCGGAAGCAGAGTACACATACTTCGGTGGTTATACACCCGATGATGAACGTATTAAACCAACCCCTGAACAGCTTGAAGATGCTGATGTAATTCTGGGTTCAGTATCTCCGAAGCTTCTGCAGCACTGCAGAAGACTGAAATTCTTCCAGCTTTTCAGCTCCGGTGTGAACCTTTATATGAACGGTGTTCTTCCGGAAGGCACAGTGATGACATGTGCTACAGGCGCGTATGGACTGGCGATTTCAGAATGTATGCTGGCAGGACTTTTCATGCTGCAGAAAAATATGCTTCAGTACATGGACAACCAGAAAAAACATATATGGAAAGGTGCCGGTATGACCAGATCAATCTGCGGTTCAACAGTCCTTTGCGTAGGTGCAGGAGACATCGGCTGCGAATTCCTGAAACGGTGCAAGGCTCTTGGCGCATATACAATCGGCGTGAGAAGAAGTTTCAGCGAAAAGCCTGAATACATGGACGAACTTTATATGATTGACCAGGTTGATGAGCTTCTTCCAAGAGCGGATGTAGTGGCGTCAGTGCTGCCTGAAACTCCGAGAACAATTCACCTTTTTGATGAAGAACGCCTGTCAAAGCTCCGCAGCGATGCAGTTTTCATAAATGTGGGACGCGGTACTACCGTTGATAATATGGCCCTTGCAAAGCTTCTTGAAGAGGGAAGAATCGGCGGCGCAGTGCTTGATGTTTTTGAGAAGGAGCCCCTTCCTGAAGATCATCCTATCTGGGATGCACCTAACACAGTTATTACGCCTCACGAAACAGGAGGATTCACTTCCTGGCATACAATGAACAACCTTGCGGAACTGGCTGCAGAAAACTTCCGCCGTTTCTGTGCAGGAGAAACACTGCTCAATCAGGTGGACTTTGAAGAAGGCTACGCAAAGAAAAATAAGTAATATTTTAGTTGCCTGCCGGGAAAATTTATGATATAGTAAATTTGTTAATTTTGTAAATAAACATTTTATGGAGGAAATAAAAATGGCAGACGAAAAAAGAATGGACGAAGCTGATGTTATCACTCTTGAATTTGATGACGGCGCAGAAGTAGAATGCGAAATCATGGGCGTTTTCGATTTCGAAGGCAAGGAATACATCGCTTTAATTCCAGATGACGGAACTGACGACGTTTACCTTTACGGCTACAAGGAAGTAGGCGAAGAAGAATTCGAACTCGTTGACATTGAAGACGATGCTGAATTCGAAAAGGTAGTTGCAGAATTCGATAAGATTATGGCTGAAGAAGCATAATCGCCAACTTAACACGAAGACGAAAGAACCGCAGATGCGGTTCTTTTTTGTGCCTTGATTTATGAAGTAATATATGTTACAATGTCAAACGAAGTAAATATGATAGAACTGTACTAACGGAAGAAGGGCGAGCTTCCCTCACTGTTTCTCAGCAACCGTAAAGTCGGGAGACGAGTACAGATTCTGATGACACATTCTCTGAGGCAGAATAGCATCGTTCTTTTTTAATTTTTTGAAATATTAAAGATTGATTGACGGCGGCCTGAGGGCGGCCGTTTTTTTATTTTGGAGGATTACACTTGAAAATTTTTAAGGATGGACTGGGTGAGGGCAGTACTTTTGCCGGCTATCATCCGGCGGTCATCTTGATATTTTTTATTTTTGCAATAGGCATTACCATGTTTTCCATGAGTCCTGCTTTTCTGGCGGTGACGCTGGTGTTTTCATGGGTTTATTCGCTGAT
>JAFQHT010000084.1 GCA_017397825.1 Bacillota bacterium
CAGTTCATAAGGATAAAGTGCAACCTCAAAGTCAAGGTTGTTGTCCATCATAACCTGGAAAGCTTTGCCGGCAAGGCATTTACCTTTGTATTCATTGATTGGCTTGCCGTATATTCTGCCTTCAGGTCTGTATCTGTAAGCATAAATTCTGCCTCTTGTTGTCAGTTCTTCCATGAACTCAGGAGCCAGTTTTTCGTGAAGTTCTTCAGGAACATATCTGAGAGCGTTCTTCAGAGCTACTTTTGTCTGAGCCTTAGTAAGTCTGAAACCTCTGTCAGGTGCTCTTCTTTTGCCTTCTTCAAAAGCAGGGTAGTCAGGATATTCATTTCCGAGCTGAATAGTCATTGCGCCCTGGATTGCTTTGTTATCTAACATTTATTTTTCCTCCTCAATTAAGGTTTTATTTTAAAGTTACTACTTTTTCTACTGCTTCTACGATTGCGCCGGACTTAACTGCTTCGTCAAATTTAACCAGTACGTCGTGCATGATTACGTCCTCTTCAATAGGAGCCTGGAAAGTTCTGATATAATCGTAAGCTGCCTTAGTTGCAGGTGCCAGCTTTTCGATGCCGCCTTCGCCCTGTTCCTGACGGAGCCAGATTGCCTGAGCTGCTGCTGCGATTTCGATACCGATAACTTTCTGTGCGTTGTCAAGAACCATTGCTGCAGTTCTTGCGGAAGTTGTACCCATGGATACGTGGTCTTCCTGGTTTGCAGATGATGGGATGGAGTCAACACATGCAGGGTGGTCGTAAACTTTGTTTTCGGAAACCATGGATGCTGCTGCATACTGAGCAATCATGAAACCGGAATTTACGCCGCCTTCCTTAGTGAGGAATGCAGGAAGTCCTTCGGATAAAGCAGGGTTAACCAGTCTTTCCATACGTCTTTCGGAAACGTTTGCAAGTTCAGAAATTGCAATCTTCAGGAAGTCAAATGTAAGTGCCATTGGCTGTCCGTGGAAGTTACCGCCGCTGATTACTTCGTCTTCATCAGGGAATACCAGTGGGTTGTCAGTAACTGCGTTGATTTCAATTGCAACCTTTTCGTAAGCGTACTTGATAGCGTCTCTTGATGCACCGTGAATCTGAGGGATACATCTTAATGTGTAAGGGTCCTGAACCTTAGTTTCCTGAAGAGGAAGTGCGTTGCCGGAACCTTCAAGGAGTGCAAGAAGGTTTTCTGCTACAACTTTCTGGCCAACATGTCCTCTTACATCGTGAACCTTGTGGTCATAAGCCTTCTTGATTGAGTGAAGAGCTTCGCCTGTAAGTGCACATGCGATGTCAGCTGCTTTCTGCAGGCTCATTGCATCCCAGAGAACGTTTACACCAACTGCTGTCATCATCTGAGTACCATTGTTAAGTGCCAGACCTTCTTTAGCCGCAAGAACAACAGGAGTGATTCCTTCTGCTGCCATTGCTTCCTTTGCAGGAACAATCTGTCCCTTATATTCTACTTTACCTTCGCCGATGAGGCCAAGTGCAATATGAGAAAGAGGTGCCAGGTCGCCGGAAGCGCCAAGAGAACCTTTTTCAGGAATTACAGGGTGGATACCCTTGTTGAGCATGTCAATCAGAGTCTGTACAGTTTCAACTCTGATACCGGAGTTGCCTCTTGATAAAGCGTTTGCTCTGAGGAGCATTGCAGCTCTTACGATATGTACCGGATAAGGATTACCCATTGCACATGTATGGCTGATAATCAGGTTTCTCTGAAGATCTGCTGTCTGTTCCTGTGAAATAACAACGTTGGCAAACTTGCCAAATCCTGTTGTAAGTCCGTAAATAACTGCCTTTTCTTCAAGTTTCTTTTCGATGTAGGCTCTTGCTTTTTTTACAGCTTCTACAGCTTCAGGTGCAAGTTCAACTTTTTCATTGTGTCTGCATACGCTGATAACCTGTTCAACTGTCAGGTCGCGTCCGTTAATGATTACTGCCATAATTTTTCCTCTCCATTTCTTTTTATTATTCATGAAATTGCATAAATATGCGCGTTTATACATTATGTTTCTATACATAATATTATAAACTTTTTTGTTGGATTATGCCAGTCTTTTTTGGCGGATTACTGTCAGTTTCAAGGGTTTTAGCAACTATTTTTTTAAAACAAAGAATTTGTCTGCCCTGATATTTTTATAGTTTAACGCGCTAACGTTTTATTGCTTTATCACGCATAATTATTCGCGTCATAAAAAAATTTCGTTCTGCTTTTGCACATGAAAGCGGAAAACGTTGAAAAAAGGGGCTTTCAGGGCAATTAAAAAACCGGGAAAGCAAGTTTTCCCCGCCTTCCCGGTTTCTGTTTTTTCTGTTGAGTGCCGGCCTCTTTTCTTCAGCCGTTACCCTTTCAATGTATTTGTTTTTATACAAAAAATATTCATTTAAACAACACTCATACACCAGTACATCACCAGCAGTGCCACCAGGAAAACCAGGCAGACGATGGTAAACCAACGTGTGTAGGCGTGACGGAAATGGGCGTAGCCTTTGCAGACATACTTGTACGAAATCAGGTTTGCCATTGAAGCAATCAGAGTTCCCAGTCCTCCTATATTGCTGCCCACAATAAGCAGCGGCCAGTTCTGCGTAAAACCTGCAAGAAACAGAGTCGCCGGTACATTGCTGATTACCTGGCTGATTGCCACAGTCACCAGAAGTTCATGTCCTTCGAGGACTGCTGCGACAGCACTGCTGAACCAGTCAATCCTGCCCATGTTTCCCACGAAAATAAAGAATCCTATAAAGGTAAACAGCAGGCCATAATCCACGTTTTTAAGTGTGTGACGGTCAGTAATCAGTGTGACGGCAACAACAATCAGCGCCACCAGTTCCACGGAAATAATTTTGCTCAGGGATACCAGACACAGGACAAACATGGCTCCGTATATGAGCAGTCTGCCGCTGAAACCGAAGTCGCTTTTTCCTTCCGGAGTAAATTCAACTTTTTTCTTCTTGCCGGCGAAACAGAAGAATATGAGCAGCATCAGCGCAAACAAGGCATAGGGTCCGGTCAGTTTCAGAAAGTCCAACATGCCCAGTCCCGACTGAAAATAAAGGTAAATATTCTGCGGATTGCCGATTGGCGTTACCATACTTCCCAGATTGGCTGCCACGGTCTGCAGTACCACCACAGGCACGATGGATTCTTCCAGTCTGGCCATACGCAGAGTTTCCAGGGCAAAAGGTACGAAAGTAATCAGCGCCACATCGTTGGTAATAATCATTGCAGAAAAAAAGCATGCAAGCACCAGGCTCAGGCTTACACTGCGGCTGGACTTAGTTCTGGAAAGCAGAATCTCGCCCATCCACTGGAACAGTCCCAGTGCTTTGAAGCCGGCCATTACAATCATCAGCGCCAGCAACAGGGCAAGGGTTTCCCAGTCTATGTAATCTATGTAGTTTTTATCAGGCCGTACAAACAGGGCAGATGCCAGTGCCAGCATCCATGAAACGGTGAGGACCACATCTTCCTTCAGTTTGGCCGCAAGTTTTTTAGTCATACTGAAAATCTCTTTCTGTTAATAATCTTAACACATGTATGGTAAATCATCCGGCGCCGAAAATCAAGGTTTTTGTTGACAGGCACTGCGTGCTGCTATATAATGAGGCCAAAGAAACCGTATTATATGAGTAATACAGTTTGCAGTTTCCCGGGAAAGGAGGTTCTCCGCCATGATAAGTTTTGATGGTTTTACAATTGAAGATGGCAGCCCTATTTATCTTCAGATTATTCTTTATATCAAGCGCTGCATAATTGCAGGAACTATTGTTGACGGTGATGAACTTCCTTCGCGCAGAGTGCTCTCTGCATTGCTCGGGGTAAACCCTAACACAATCCAGAAGGCCTACCGGCTGCTGGAAGACGAAGGCCTCATCCAGTCCCATTCAGGAGCTAAAAGCTGCGTTGTCCTTGACAGCAGAACTCTGCAGCGCCTGAGAGCAGAGCTTCTTGAAAGCGATATCAAGAATATCATCAGTGCTATGAAGCAGACGGGGCTGGAAAAAGAAGAGGTTATTTCTCTCATTAAAAAATACTGGGAGTGAGGTGGAGATTATGAAAAAACACATGTCGGTGCTTATGCTGATTGCGCGGAGCACTGTTTACAGAGTTCTGGGGGTTCTTGTGCTGATGACCGGGCTGGAAGTTTTTCTCTTTTCCCGGGCAATTGAAACCCTGCGGAGCGGGGAAATCATCGGTCTGGAATATGCTTTCAGCAAAGCGCTTACCATATGGCTGTTTCTCGCAGCATTTGTCGCAGTGTATATCATACTCATGAGCTCAATGAAAAATAAAAAATCAAGTCCGAAATATACTCTGCTGCGCCTTTCCATCAGCGAAAAGCAGTTTTTCCTCTGGAACGCACTTTATAATACGGCATGTTTCGCACTGCTTATGCTGATTCAGATATCGGTGGTGATAGGTCTGTGCCATTATTATATGAAAAGCGGAGTTGATGCTTCAGCCAGTGTACAGACTGTATTTCTGGCATTTTACCGCAGCGACTTTCTTCATTCTCTGGTGCCTTTTGATAAGCCTGCCAACATTATTGCCAACATACTTCTGCCCGTAATAATGGGCCTGATCTGTGCGCGCCACACAGTCACAGAGCTTTGGGGCAAAGGCACCTTCTGGCTCACATACTGGGCAATCTATTTCGGTCTCCGCGGCTTTTTAAGGCCCGTGGACGACGATATATACAGTGTATATCTGTGGATCTTCCTGATTTTCGGTGTGGCAGATGTAGCTGTATATCTGTGGAAAAAGGAGGCCGGTCATGAAGAATAAATTCAGGAACTGCATTCTCCCCGGCTACAATTATGAAGGAGAAAAGACTACTTTCATTGTAATGATGATTTTGTCAGGATTCTGTTGCCTGATTTATGATTACCGGTACAGCACTGCCAGAAACAGGCTCTATGACTGGAACGGAAAGGAGAAAGTGCTCAATGTACATGCGGCCATGCCTGATTTTGCAGACCTGCTGGGCTGGACCCTCTGGGGATTCCTCATTTCCGCCGGTATCATGCTCATATACATAGGCGTACGCTATAACTACCTTCATCAGGAAAGCAAAAGTATATACCTGATGCGCCGTCTTCCGTCAAAAGGCGAGATTTTCAGAAGATGCTCAGTTATCCCTCTGGCAGAGGCTCTGATTTTCGTACTCTGCTGGCTGGTGCTGCTCCTGCTTTTCTTCGCAATATATATGATTTCAACACCTGATGAGTGCCTTACACCCGGTCAGTGGTCGAAAATATGGGAGGTGAGATTATGATTGAATTAAAGAATGTTACTAAAGCATATTCAGGCAAAACAGCGCTGGACAACGTAAGCCTTACGCTGCCCCGCGGGGAAATTGTCGGCCTTTTCGGGGAAAACGGTGCCGGCAAAACAACACTTATGAAGTCAATTCTGGGGTTTATTAAATATAATGGAGAAATCACGCTGGACGGCCAGCCTGTGACCACCGCCAACATCTCAAAGATTTCCTTTGCCACCAGCGAGCACTCTTTCTTTCCGAACCTGAATGCTGAGCTGCACAGAGATTTTTACAGGCATCATTTTCCGACATTTTCCGACAAAAGATTTTACGGCCTCATGGAATTCTTCGACCTGCCGCTGAAGAAGCCTCTCCGTTCGTTTTCCACAGGCCAGAAAAACCAGTTTGAGGTAATCATGGCCCTGAGCCAGGGTGCTGACTACATACTGATGGACGAACCTTTTGCGGGCAACGATGTATTCAACCGTGAAGACTTTTACAAAGTCCTGCTGGGAATTCTGGAGCCTCACGAAACAGTGCTTCTTTCTACCCACCTGATTGAAGAAGTCTCGGGTTTCATCGGCCGGGCAGTGCTGATTCACAGCGGGCAGATTGTGGGAGATGTGGACGTGGCGGACCTTGAAGAGCAAGGCACCAGCCTTATCGACTACATCAAGCAGACTTATAATTACCGTGCTGACCGTGTGAGCCGCGCTCTGTCCATACTGACTGACGAGGAGGGATGATTTATGCGTAAGTCACTTGTTATCATTCTCCTGCTGCTTGTTGCCAGTGCCGGATTTGTGGGTTATGGTGCGGCTAAAATTTATAAAACTAATAATCAGGTTGAAATCACCGAAGAAATAATTTTCGGCGACTCTCAGGCAGCAGACGGGCTTGAAATCACCTTCAGGACTACCTATGCCGACCACAGTTTCTGGACTACAACCCAGATGGTTGGCAGCGACAGGCCGCCGGAAACTGAATATGAGTTTTCCCGGAAGGCACAGCCCATGAAATACCGGTATAACAACTACGGAATCAATTACTACCTTAATTACCTGCCCGACTCATTTTTTTATGATTATGAAGAAGACCCGGAAGGCCTGCCAAGAGCTTACAAAGAGCTTTTCGATGAACTGGCTGCCGGTGAAGAGCGGGAAAAAACTGTACGTCTGGCAGATTATGTGGATTATTATCCTCTGGAAGCAAATTTCGTATTTGAAAATGCCAGCTTCAGCCTTCATTCAGACTATTCAGGCTCTACCTATGACCACTATTTTTCAGGAAATGGAGGACACGAAGAGGCTGTCAGGGTTTTCAATGATTATTTTAAAATCCCTGTTCTTGAAGATGAGCAGGTTTCTATACATGCCAGCAAAGCCCTTGATGGTTCCTTTGCAGGCCACGGTATGAACGCTCTCTATGGTGGAAATCTTTATGAGCCGGCGACCCTTATTGCCCTCGGATATGACAGATGTTTTTTCACCATTGCCTCGCACAGTACCCAGGGTCAGCAGATGGACATGTCACTGCTCCCTGACGGATACGGCATCTTCAGTTTTGACTATGAGATGCACTACTATGACTCCGGTGTTGCAAAAGGCCCTCTTATTGACACAGGCAGTTTCTGCAACGCTTACCCGCTGGATCCCTCAGTGAGAGTCTGCAGTCTGCTGCTCAATGAAGATCAGTCACTCCTCTACCTGTTCACCATGGAAGAAGGCTACTACTGGTTCACAGCCATTGACACCGGTACTATGGAAGCAAGTACCCGCATGAAGGTTGCTCCCCTTTCGCCAAAAGACCCTTATGGTCCATCGGTCTATGACTGCGACGATTTTATCTGCATGAACATGGGCTCAATCAACAAAATTGCTGTAATTTCCGTTTCCCCTGACGCTGAATTCACTCTGGAATTTGTGGCAGACACTATTATAGACGATGAACACAGCATGCCATCATTTCCTGAACCGGTTTTTGCCTTTGACGGAAAGCGGCTGGCCGCAGGCCTCAGCGGTTTTACTGGATATGAACAGGCCAACTACGACCTGCTTGTGTTCACTGCTGACGGACCTCAGTACTGGGGCCACTACAAAACCAGCCTCATGACAGGGCGCCACACAAAAAACACATATCGATATGATGTCAAGCCACTGGACTATGATTCGCTGTCGCTGAAATGGGCCGGCTGATAGATATCGTTTATTACAACTAATTCTTTTCCATACAAATCTTTCACCACATTTACATTACGTTTCATCATTTCATTGCCCTCCTTCTGTGTACTAAAAAACCCCGGATATCTTTCCGGGGTTTTATCACAAAATTTTACTATTCCATTATATCATACTGAAACATTGCTTTCGGCACAGTTTTATTTTTTAGGCTTCTTAATCTTGTTGAGTTTAGCGTTCAGGTCGAGGAGCTGTTCCTTAGTTGGGTTAACACCCATCATGCCCATCATACCGGAAAGTCTCAGCACTGTGAAGCCGCCCATCATCTGCATGAGGCCGCCGTTTGGACTCATATCCATCTGGGAAAGGTCAAAGCCTGCAGCTTCTTTCTTTTCGCCCTTCTTAGGCATCATCTTTGCCATCATGCCCATGAACAGGAGCTTGCCCTGCATAGTTGCCATGATGTCACTGATCTTGTCGTTGAGGGAGAAGTGGCCTTCAACTTCTGTGATATCGAACCAGTTGAGGATTGCGCCCTTTTCCTGGAGTCTGTAAGCATTGTTGAATTCAGCAACCTTTACGATCTTGCTTTCGTCTCTGCAGTCACCTGCAACAGCCACTAACTCAGTATTTCCCGCATTAGGAACGTCGAAATAAAAGAAGTGGTCAGGAGCCTGCTTCTTGCCAAGGCTTACGCCGTTTGCAAAGAGTTCAACTTCAGGCTGGTTGGAGTAAACAGTTACCTTAGTAACATCTTCAACTCTGTCAACATATCTCTTGCCGCAGAGGTGAACGAAAGGTTCGTCGGAAAGCCATGCCTTGTAAGCGTAGAAGGAGTCCTTCTTGTACTTTCTGTCCATAGTCACAAGACCCTTGTGGTTCTGACCATTTTCGCCGCCTTCGTTACGTGCGTCTGCACCGAAGTCGAACATATTCCATACGTGAGTTGCCCACATGTACTTACGTGTGAAAAGCTGCTTGATCAGTTCTTCGTGGTAGTAAGCCTGATATTCTTCAGTATAGTCGCCCTGCACTGGGTTGGAAGTATGCCAGTTAAGAGCTTCGCAGCCGTATTCGGAGCAGCCGATAGGAATGTTCGGATGAGTTGCATGGAACTTGTCGAACCAAGGACCGTTCATGTGAGTTTCACCGCCGTACCATCCGAAGTAGTGGTTGTAGGAAACCACGTCAGGGATCTGAAGGTATGGGTCATCCATTGCGCACATGGAAACCGCCGCAATTGTAGTAAGACGTGTCTTGTCCATTTCGTGGCACATGTCGTTTAAGATTCTGTGGTTTTCCATCAGATCATCGTCAGCACCGCCGATACCGATTTCGTTGGAAAGGCCCCATACAACGATGGATGGGTGGTTGTAGTTCTGAACTACCAGTTCCTTCATCTGGGAAATTGTGTTTTCACGTCCGCCAGGCATGTGCTTGGAGATGTAAGGGATTTCTGCCCAGATTACCATACCGTATTTATCGCAGAGATCATAGAAATACTGGTCGTGCTGATAGTGTGCAAGTCTGATTGTAGTTGCACCCATTTCGTCGATCAGCTTGATATCTTCTTCGTGCATTTCGTGAGTAAGTGCGTTACCAACGCCCCATCTGTCCTGATGTCGGGAAACCCCTCTTAATGGGTATTCTTCACCGTTGAGGATGAAACCGTTTTCAGGGTCAATCTTAAATGTTCTTACACCGAATGTGTTGCATACGCAGTCGATAGCTTCACCGTTTTCCATAAGTTCAACGCATGCGCAGTAAAGGTATGGATCCTTGCGGCCGTGCCACAGGTGAACATCTTTGATTTCAAGAACTGCCTTGGTTTCAGCAGTTTCTGCCTGGGTAACAACTTCGCCGGCAGCATCATAAACACTGTAGCGGATAGTCTGTCCTTCTTTTTTGTTTGCTACAGTTGTGAGAATTTCAACCTTTGCGTCGCTTCCGCATACTTCAGGAGTAATCTTTACACCATTGCTTCCGTAATATTCAAGGTCAAAGTGTGATTCATTTACGCAGATAATGTTTACGTCTCTGTAAAGACCACCGTAGAAAGTAAAGTCCGCCATCTGTGGGTAAACTTCCTGGTTTGGTGCGTTGTCAACAGTGATAACAAAGAGGTTGTCTCTTTCCAGAGTTTCAGTGATATCTACTCTCCAGGTGGAGTAACCGCCGTCGTGGTGCGCAAGGTGCTTGCCGTTTACATAAACATCAGCAGAAGAGTTTGCACCCTGGATTTCAAGGTAGTATCTGTCTGCCTGAGGAATGTCCATCTTGTCGAGGGACTTAGCATAGTAGCAAGTGCCTCTGTAGTAGTCGTTACCGCCGTCCTGACCGTCGATTGCGTTCCATGAATGTGGCAGGTTAACCCAGTTCCAGTCCATAGGGAGAGTTTCAGGTACTGCGTTTGCCTGTTTTGTGAATGCCCATTTAGCATTGAAATTAATTACACTTCTCATTAGGGTAATCATCCTCCTGATTTTTATTTTGTCTGTATTGTTTGTCCGTGTCATGCAGGCACATACTGCCGCATTATATACCTTGATTATACTATATAAAAGGTGTTTTGTGGAAAATGTTTTTTGAAAATTTAGTGAAAAAGCATACAAAAAAGCCCCTGCAATGCAAGGGCTTTCATTTCTCTTATATTCGACTAAATTAGTCAGCTACGTATGGAAGTAATGCTACGATTCTTGCTCTCTTGATAGCAGTAGTTACTTCTCTCTGGTGCATAGCGCAAGTTCCTGTGATTCTCTTAGGAAGGATCTTGCCTCTTTCAGTTACGTATCTTCTTAACTTTTCTACATCTTTGTAGTCGATTCTTTCAGTCTTATCAGCGCAGAACTGGCAAACTTTCTTTCTTCTCATTCCGCCGCCGCGTCTCTTATTTTCCATCATGATTTCTTATCTCCTTTCTATTAGAACGGGATATCCTCATCGATTGCAGAGAATCCTGCAGGAGCATCATCAAAGCCTGAGCTCATCTGACTCTGTCCGTAGGACTGTGACTGACCCTGCGGTCTGTCGCCCCATTCTAAAAATTCTACTCTGTCAGCTACGACATCAGTGGTGTAAACGGTTGCACCGTCTTTGTTGGTATAACTGCCTGTCTGCAGTCTGCCCTGAACACCTACGAGTCTTCCCTTTGCAAGGAATCTTTCGCAGTTTTCAGCCTGCTTACCAAACACTGTTACTCTCGGAAAGTCAGTCTGCTTTTCGCCGCCGGCTCTTACCGGTCTGTCGATTGCTACTGTGAAAGTACATACAGCCATCTGTGTGCCTGCAGTGTATCTTACTTCCGGATCTCTGGTAAGTCTTCCGATTAGTACAACACTATTCATTTACATCCTCCTATTTTTCATCCTTGTTGATGATGATGTGTCTCATTACGTTGTCGTTGATCTTAAGCTTTCTGTTAAGTTCGTAAGGTAATGTTGGGTTTGCTGCGAAATCGATTACTACGTAGTAACCTTCTTCCTTCTTGTCGATAGGATATGCAAGCTTCTTCACACCCCAAACGTCTACTTTTTCAACTTCACCATCAGCAGCGATGATGTTCTGGAAAGATTCAACAACTGCGTCCTTCTTAGCGTCTTCTAAAGTAGGGTTGATAATGATCATAACTTCATACTTATTCATTCTTTTCACCTCCCTGTGGACTATATGGCAACGATTCTCTCGTTGCAGAGAACTGTACGGACATAACCGTACCCAATAATTATACTACAAAATTCCCGGAATGCAAGTACTTTTTTAAATTTATTGTAATTTTTTCATTCAAACTCGTTCACCGCAAAAATCATTGCAAATCACTAATTTTTGAGTAATTGCAACCTGTAACCAACTATTTGTCATTATGACAGAGTTCTTTACACACTCACAATTACATGTTTAGACTCTATTCGTTGTTTTTTGACAAATTCCCCAGTATAAAATTCCTGCTTTCCACAAGTACATCTTGTATTTGACAACTAAAAATCGGAGTTCACATGTTTTTCATGTTGCAAAAAAGAAAAAATGGCTCTACTGCAATCATTTTTGCTGTGAGCCAATTTCTTAAACTATTTCCAGAGCACGTCCGGGTATTCGCCCTTGTCCTTCATAGCCTGCAGAGCATCCACAACGCCCTGTTTGTCTTCCTTATAAGTCACGCCGTACCAGCGGTCGCGTGAAATGAGCACCTTGGCCTCTGCCTTTCCTTCCTTGATGAGGCGGTCAACCACGCCCGGCAGGAAGTATTCGCCCTTCATCGGATTCTCTTCAAGAGCTTTGTCCAGGAAAGCAGGGAAGCCTGCTTCCATCTCAGCCATCATTGAAGGGGTAAAGCCCCAGAAATTCATGGACACAACAGTGCCTCGCTCAAGCTCAGTCCAGCTTGCGCCTTCATCTTCAGTGAAAACAATGCGGTCATCCTGCCACTGGATTTTAGTGCGTTCAGTTATATCGGTCAGCATTCCTGCTGCGTCAGTCTGACACACACCTCTGGAAACGTGGCCGTTTTCAGTTAGAGTGTTTTCAATCTGGTAACCTACCATGCAGTACTGGTATTTTTCATTGTCTTCAGCATTTTCCAGGAATTCATAAATGGTCTGGAAAGCGCCCGGGCCATAGTAGTCATCAGCGTTGATTACTGCAAACGGTCCATCGCAGACCTTTCGCGCAGCAAGTACTGCGTGTCCTGTTCCCCACGGTTTTACTCTTCCTTCAGGAACCTGATATCCTTCAGGTAAATCATCTATCTTCTGAAAAACATATTCAACCTGAATGTGTCTTCCTGCCTTTTCGTCGATGAGCCCGCGGAAATCAGCTTCGTTTTCCTCCTTGATTACAAAGATTACTTTTTTAAATCCTGCCATTACAGCATCATACAGTGAAAAATCCAGAATGATTTCTCCTTTATCGCTGACAGGTTCTATCTGTTTAAGACCGCCGAAACGTGAGCCCATGCCGGCCGCCATGATTACGAGTACAGGTTCTTTTTTCATGATGTTCTCCTTAAATCATAATTTACCTTTAATAATAAACGAACTTTCCAAAAACCGCAAGTAGTGGTATAATTTTATTATATTATAAGCTGGAGGTGGTTTGTATGATAAAAATGATGGAACAAGGTGCTAAAGACGGTATTCTGACGGTTGCAGATCTTATGCTTACTGCTGCATTTACTGCCCCTAAAGGAAGCGGTCGTGATACTATTGTTGCCGCTGTGGTTACCGGTGAGGATAAGGACAGACTTCGTGATGCAATTCTGGAAATCGGCCAGGATGCCAAAGAAGAATTTGTTATCAGAGATTCGGGAAATGTGGACAGAAGTGAATGTGTGGTTCTTATCGGCTGCAAATGCGAGCCTTTCGGTCTTAATAACTGCCATATGTGCGGGTTCGAAAATTGCGGTGAAATGCAAAAAGCCGGCACAAACTGTGTATTCAATGTGACCGACCTTGGCATTGCAATTGGCTCCGCAGTGTCTGTGGCTGCTGACCACCGCGTAGACAACCGTGTGATGTACTCAGCAGGCAAGGGTGCTATAAAAATGGGTATTTTCCCTGAAAACGTAAAAGTTGCTTTTGGCATTCCGCTTTTCGCAGGACCAAAGAGCATTTTCTTTGACAGAAACCCTGGTGCCGTGCTGCTTTAAATTATGAACTTTGGGTAAAAGTTTTGTGTGGCTTGTAACTGCATTATATCAATAAAAATAACCCTTTGTCTTTGGACATATTGCCAAAGATAAAGGGTCTTTTTTGTATTATTTACAAATTTGCACAGGTTACCGGTCTCTGTACTTCATCAGCATATAAATTCTTACTGCCAGTGCCAGGTTCTCGAAAAACTCTTTTTCATTGGTTTCCGGTGCAACCATTTCCTGTATTCTGCTAAGTCTGTAGCGTACCGTGTTTTTATGGCAGAAAAGTCTTTTGGCTGCAGCATCCATATCACCACGGCACATTATATAAGTTTTAGCTGTTCTCAGAAGCTCTCCATCCCCATCTGTAAGCGGCTTAAGGAACTCATCCGCATACTCTTTCAGGTTGGGAGAATTAATTTCTGAAGTGATAAACCGGTAGATGCCCAGTTCTTCATATTGTCTGCTGCTTTTTTCTTCCATGGCCGCCACAATACATGACCAGAAAGCTTCCCTTACTACTTTATCAAACTGTCCGTCCATCCGTCTGACAGTGCTGAAGCCCATGTGAATGGCCGATGGCTCCAGCTCAAGCACCGTCAGAACATCAGTAAGCAGCGCATTGAAACGGCTGATTTCGTCGGTATCCTGAGTAAGTATAATAAATAAACCTTCACGGAACTTGCAAAGCGATGCTTTCCTGCCGATTTTTTCGTGTCGTGAAAAAGACTTAAGCAGAGCGCTTATTTTTTCAGAGGAAAAAATTTCTCCCATAATTCCCACGCAGCGGACATATCTTTTGAATTCCGGGTTCAGGCGCTTGGCAAACCTGCTGATTTCTCTGGCAGAAAGACTTTTGTCCAGAATGTCCTCCAGAGTCATTTCAATTTCAAGAAGATCCTGCCCTGCACCGATTTCTTTACGCACTGCAAAAATAATATCTTCAAAGAATTCATCTCCGCCGAACTCAAGAATCGGAAAGTTATGGCTGTTGGCGTAATCGATTGCTTCCTGAGGAAGCTGGCTAACCACGGCAGTTTTGTACGCCATGCAGCTGACGTTCAGCTCATTAAGGCGGCGTACTGCATCGGTTATAAGCTGTGGATTATCAATTGCATAAAGCAGACTGGTCAGAGTTATACTTTCTCCTTCAAAAACATTTTTACGATCCATGTCAGCCCCCTGGATAAATTCAAAATCCAGGATTTCTGTAGTTTTTACGGGACGGTTCAGCCCGCCTTCTCCGGCAACCAATCTGAAGTTTCTGAATATTTCAATATCAAACAGGTCTTTTACTTTAAGTGTCATTTTTACTCCCTTTTTTTACTGGCCGGCATCTCTTTTATTTGCTGAACATAGGTGTGGAAAGGTATCTTTCACCTGTGTCAGGAAGGAAAGCTACAATATTCTTTCCTGAGTTTTCAGGGCGGCTGCCGATTTCCAGGGCCGCATGCAGTGCTGCGCCTGAAGTGATTCCAACCAGCACGCCTTCCTTTCCGGCCATAAGTCTTCCTGCCGCATAAGCTTCTTCTTCTGTAACTGTAATAATTTCATCAATAATACTGCGGTCAAGAATTGACGGAACAAAGTTTGCACCGATACCCTGAAGTCCGTGAGGACCCGCTTTTCCTTCAGTGAGAAGTGGTGAACCTGCAGGTTCCACAGCTACGATTTTTACTTCCGGATTTTTTTCTTTAAGGTATCTGCCCACGCCTGTGATTGTTCCGCCTGTGCCCACACCGGCAACAAAAATATCAATCCGGCCGTCCATATCCTCCCAGATTTCAGGGCCGGTCGTGCGGTAGTGCACATCCGGGTTGGCAGGATTGTCAAACTGTCCCGGAATAAAGCTTCCCGGTGTGGCTGCTGCCAGTTCTTCTGCCTTTGCGATTGAGCCTTTCATACCTTCTGCTCCCGGTGTCAGGACTACCTGAGCACCATACGCTGCCAGCAGATTGCGTCTCTCTACACTCATAGTGTCCGGCATAGTCAGAATAATTTTATAGCCACGTGCCATGGCAGCCTGGGCCAGGCCAATACCTGTATTGCCGCTGGTCGGCTCGATGATGGTGGCACCCGGCTTCAGCAATCCGCGCTTTTCTGCATCAATAATCATAGCAAGACCCACTCTGTCCTTGGCACTTCCTGCCGGGTTAAAGAGTTCCAGTTTGCCGTAAATATTGAAATTCAGCGCTTTTTCTTCGGTAATTCTGTTAAGCTTAAGCAGCGGCGTTCCCCCTGCCAGCTCTGTAATACTGTTATATACTTTCATTTTTCTTTCCGAACCTTTCGATAATATATACTGTGGCCATAAGCACTGCTGCACCTACACACCAGCCAGCCATTACGTCAGTAGCCCAGTGGACGCCCACATAAAGTCTGCTCGGTCCCACAGTCAGTACCAGAATACCACAGATGGCCTGAAGTAAAACTTTCAGTTTCTGGTTATTACAATATTTACCGATGAGATAAAAGAGCAGGCCGTAAACCAGCATAGATGTTGCAGAGTGACCGCTCGGAAAAGCATAACCGCCCTGCTCCACAAGATGATAAACTACATCAGGTCTTGCTCTTAAGAAAATATGTTTCATTGCTTTGTATATGCCCATGTTTATAAGAGCCGCTGCAGTCAGAGGCAGGCCCACTTTAAGGCGTGTCATTGGCACCAGCACCAGCACCGCACAAAGAATTACTATTGTAATGGTGTCCGTTGAATGGGTTACCACCTTCATAAAAGGCGTCAGAATGTCAACTCTCATGTTGATAAATGCCTGCTGCAGCGTAAGGTCAATACCAAGAGGCAGTGTATCGTTGGCCCCTACCAGATATGTTATAAGTGCTGCCAGCAAAGCAAAGCCTGCCGACAGTCCCAGGTAAATTGTCTTTGAGTTCTGTTTTTTCACGTCGTTTCTCCTTTTTTCTGTAAAATGGTAAACTTTCTATTATTATACACTTTTCCTGTGGAAATGACCACCCGTTTTATGTTACAATGAACTAACATAAAACAACGGAGGATATATTATTGAAACTGTTTGACAACGCTAAAGGCCTTTCCGCCATCTGCGGAGCAATTTTCGAAGCAAAACCATACAAAAAAACCATCGCTGACGCCCGGCAGGCCGGCGATTCTGAAAAAGAGCGGGCACTGATTCTGGAAGCAGTCCAGTTCTGGTCCGGCAGAGTGTTTGATTATTTTCAGACTGACATAAACATCATCAATCCTGAAAATCTCCCTCAGTCAGGTCCTGTGGTATATGTTTCAAATCACCAGTCCTACGCTGACATTCCTCTGTTTTTCCATGCCGTCAGTAATCATCAGGTAAGCTTCATCGCCAAAGATAGTCTGGAAAAAGCTCCCCTTTTCGGTTACTGGATCAGAACTTCCCGTGGCCTGTTTTTAAAGCGCGGTGATGCCCGTGCTTCTCTTCAGACCATAAATGAAGGCGCAGAACTTCTCAAACAGGGCTTTTCCCTGGTAATATTCCCTGAGGGAACACGCAGCCACTGCTCAGAGATGGCTGATTTCAAGCCCGGCAGCCTGAAGCTTGCCACCAAAGCCCGTGTGCCGATTGTGCCTGTCACTGTAAACGGTACATATCACATGTTCGAAGAAACCGGCGAAATGACTAAGGGCGTCCACATCGACTTCATGGTTCATCCTCCAATTGACACCGCCCAGCTCAGCCGCTCAGAACTGGCCGAGCTGCCGGAAAAGGTTGAAAGTATCGTCCGCAGCGGACTTGAAAAGCTGACCAGATAATTATTATCTCAAAAAAAGGTGAGGTTCTAAAATGCCTGAAAAAAGTATTGTTGAAGAGATGATATGCAGCAGTGATTTTTCTTATCTCCATCCTTACTTTTACAACAACCCCTATGCTTTGCGTTGTGAACTTGGGACTGGTGATGAAAAAGAATATATGGAAAATGCAAAAAACAGGGCAAAAGAAATATATCGTATTCTTTTCCCAAAAGGTGCAGATGCAATTTTCTTTAATCACTGGATATATGACTATTGCGGCAGCGGTAATGCTGAATATCTTAACTATGATGCAGATGAGGATATCGAAGATACAATTGAATACATAATTGAACAGATAACCGAAGATTTGAAATTTTTATTTAAGTTTCAAAATAAGTACAGACATCTAACCGTCAGAAATCTGGAAACATATGACAGTCCGGATGATAGTGATTTTGGCCTACACCGCAGAAATCGTGTGGTATGTTATTCTGATGGCATGGGGTTTGATTATAACGAACTTATTTGCCAGGAGCTTGAAGGAGTTAACGGTCATGAAGTAAGTTTTGTTTCCTTCGAAAATGAATGTATTTTTTCAATCTATGATAATCGGGGCTGTGATATTGTGTTCATGACACATGATAAGCGAGACTGTGAAAAAAAGTCTGTAAATTACCTTCCATGGTAATTTAGAAGTAGTGAAACCATTGATTTTTCAAGGTTTCTTAGTTGAAGATAATATAATACAAGTCTTAATCCATGTCAAGGACTCCTTCGCAAGGAAGGA
>JAFQHT010000010.1 GCA_017397825.1 Bacillota bacterium
ATGAAGTCTGAACCCATTGCAAGAGCCAGAGTCATGTGGTGGTCATATACGATACCGCCGTCGGAGCAGATTGGAATGTAGATACCTGTTTCTTCGTAGTACTTGTCTCTTTCTGCTGCAACTTCAATAACTGCTGTAGCCTGTCCACGGCCGATACCTTTCTGTTCACGTGTGATACAGATGGAGCCGCCGCCGATACCGATCTTGATAAAGTCAGCACCTGCGTCTGCAAGGTATCTGAAGCCTTCGCCGTCTACAACGTTGCCGGCACCGATTTTAACGGAGTCGCCGTATCTTTCGCGTACCCATGCGATAGTGTCTGCCTGCCATTCACTGTATCCTTCGGATGAGTCAATGCAGAGCACGTCAGCACCTGCTTCTACCAGTGCAGGAATTCTTTCTTCGTAGTCACGGGTGTTTACACCAGCGCCTACAATATATCTTTTCTGTGAGTCGAGGATTTCATTAGGATTGGATTTGTGTGTGTCGTAGTCCTTACGGAAAACAAAATGAGTCAGTCTCTGGTTTTCGTCAATGATTGGCAGTGCATTGAGTTTGTGATCCCAAAGAATATCGTTTGCTTCGCTGAGTGTGATGCCAGCCTTACCGTAGATAAGCTTTTCAAATGGTGTCATGAATTCGCTGATCTTAGTGTCAGGAGACATTCTGCTTACTCTGTAGTCACGGCTTGTAACAAGACCTACGATTTTGCCTGCAGCTGTACCGTCTTCAGTGATTGCAATTGTGCTGTGGCCCTTGAGTGCCTTGAGTGCGATAACGTCTGCCAGAGTCTGGTCAGGTCTTAAGTTGGAATCGCTTACTACGAAGCCAGCCTTGTGAGCCTTTACGCGGCGAACCATAGCAGCCTGATCTTCAACAGTCTGGGAGCCGAAAATAAAAGAAACCCCACCTTCTTTCGCCAGTGCAACAGCCAGTGTATCGTTGGATACAGCCTGCATGATGGCGGAAACCAATGGAATGTTCATAGTAAGTGCAGGTTCTTCACCTTTTTTGAATTTTACAAGTGGTGTTTTCAGTGAAACATTTTCAACGCGGCATTCCTTGCTGGAGTAACCAGGTACCAGAAGGTATTCGTTAAATGTTCTTGATGGTTCTGAAAAATAATGTGCCATAATCCTCTTTCTCCTCCGTTTTTTCTATTATAATAAGTTATTCTGAACAAAATTTATATTTTATCTATTATATGACAATCCGGCCTAAATTTCAAGGGGGTTTGACAAGGAAAATACTGCTGTGGTAGAATATACGAGTATAATTTTTATTATCAGGGGGACCCGATGTTACGAAAGTTTTTAAGGAAAAATTTAGCCCTTGTTATGGCTGCAGTTCTGTTTGCCGGCGGCAGTGTTCCGGCCTCAGCTTTCAGTGCCCATATGGACAAGATTGCTGACTTTGCAGAAGAAATAAACAAGGCCGGCGAAGAAGCCGATACAATAACTATAATGTTTGCAGGCGACCTGATGTGCCAGCGCCTCCAGCAGCAAAAAGCCTATGACGGTGAAAAATACGATTTCACACCTTCTTTTAAATACGTAAAAAACATTTTTGATGAAGCAGACTATGTTGTGGGAAATCTGGAAACCATGGTCAGCGAAAACTTTCCGCTGGTAAAGGACATGACCTACGTGCAGAAACGTGCCAGCCTCAATGCTCCGGCCGAATACCTGGATGCACTGAAATATGCAGGTTTTGACGGACTGGTTCTGGCAAACAACCACTGCTGTGACCTTGGTAAACAGGGCATTCTGGACACAATTGAAGTCCTTAACGAAAAAGGCTTCGACCATACAGGCCTTTTCACTTCGCCTGAGGACCAGCGCTACATCCTGGCCGACGTGGACGGATTCAAAATCGGTATCCTGTCATACGCCAAGTACTTCAATAACAAAGAGCATTTCCTCACCGAGGAAGAGCGTTCATATATGCTGAACCCTATTGATGAGGCAACAGTGATTGCTGACGTAAAGGCCCTCCGCGAGGCAGGCGCCCAGTACATAATCGCTTACAGCCACTGCGGTACTGAGTACTCACAGGGGCCATCCCTCCGCCAGAAAAAATTCGCGCAGATGTACGCAGATGCCGGAGTTGATTACGTTGTCGGCTCTCACCCTCACGTACTCCAGCGTGCAGGCGAATATTACAGCGGCTGGCGCCGCGTTCCGGTTCTTTTCTCCATGGGCAACTTCCTTTCTTCCATGGGCAGCGCAGAAGAACCAACAAAGGAAAACATCATTCTTTCAATCACTCTTCGCAAAACTCTGGATGGCGGCCTCAGATTCAAAGAACACACTTACTATCCTTGTTACATCATGGACGAATATGAAGGCGGCCACTTCGTAGTAATGCCGGAAGATAAAAAATACAACGGCGGCTACGAACCTGACGAACTTGTAAAAACTGCATATGCTAATATCAGAAAAATAATCGGCACCAAGTACTTTTAGTACTCGGCGCCGTTTTTTACTTGCCTATATTTTTAACTTCGGACCAGCTGCCGTAAAGCACACGGTCATATCCGCGGCTGTCGGTATATTCGTACACCGCTCTGACTCTCACATAATATTTTTTGCCAGGCTTCAGCTCTTTTAAAGTGGTTGAAGTCTTTTTTGTTTTTTTAGTCCTGGTCAGACTGCTCTTGAAAGACTTGCTTGTGGAATATGCAATCTGGTACTTTTCTGCGCCCGCTGCTTCCGCGAACTTAAGAGATGCCCCTGTTCCCCCATTGATTCTTACCGCTGCGTTTTTAGCCTTCCAGCTGACTTTGGCAGGAGCAACGCGCAAGGTAATCATCTGTTTGGACGGGTGAGAAAGGACATCGCCTTCAGTCGCAACCGTTATGATTGTCTCGCCGCAGCCTGTGATTGTCACAACCCCTTCAGGGCTGACAGTCGCTACGTTCGGATTGCCACAGCTGAATCTGAAACCGCTGCCGTCGCCGTCAGTTACCGGGTTCAGCGTGAAATCCTTTGACTTGATTGTCTTGGTGTATTTAGTCTTTTCAAGGGTAATCTGCTGCGGTATGCCGTGGAGCGTAAAAAGCACTTCGCACGTGCCCTTAAAACGTCCCTGGCCTGTGGCTACGATTCTGTATTCGCCGGGCTTGATGCAGGCCTCCACCAGCTCTATTTCGTCATTGAACTCATTCTCGCTGTCGCTCACATATGTGCAGCGGTAGATTTCGATTGTGTAATCGCCTTCAGAAAGCGGCCTTACCTTGCGACCGGATTTGTCCAGACGGTAAATCCCTGTGATTTCAGGAGTTTTGTCGGTGCCGTCAGCCGCCGTAAAATAGTTATCGAGAGCAATTGTATGATTCTTGATTGACGTGCGGAAAGCAGGCTCTTCAGATTCCTGCTCCTGCTTCGGTTCCTCAGGCTTTACAGGCTCTTCGGGAGCTGCTGGCGTGTCGGAAGTTGATGGTTCTTCGGGAGCTGCTGGCGTGTCGGATGTTGCTGGCGTGTCGATTGCCGTCGAATCCTGTTGTTCTGCAGGAGTTTCAGTAGTTGCAGTCTCGCCCGCCTCCGCTGCAAAAGCCAGTCCGCTGGCAGCCAGGGTCAGAATCAGAATATATACAGTTGTAAGTTTAAGAATTCTTTTCATTTCGTGTAAGTTCCCCTTTTTTCGTGATAATATATTCTAACTTAAATAAGGTTCCGGCGCAAGAGCTATTCAAAGCACATGACGGTTTAATTCCAGTAATTTTTCATGGCCACAGGTGAACAGCGCTTTGAGTAGTTCCTTCGAGGCAGACTTCGTCGTTGATACGGGAGAAAAGGTAATCGAAGTTGAAGCGAAAGCAGAAGTTGCTGTCCGTAAATCCATGACGGACTTCAGAAAATATGAGAATTCATACAGGATATGCATAAATGACTTTTATCATTGTCCTTTTCCCGGCGGCACAGCCTCCTGTATTACCGCAAATTATCGATGGCAAAAAGAATAATTTATGAATAAAACCCTTTGCTGCGAGCCTCATGTGAGAGGCTTGGTTTTGCGTTCCAGGTGGGGTTTTGATTGTGTTGGGTGTTGGTGCCACTCGCGTCGAAATTCGTCGCCAAAACACGAATTTTGTCACTTTTAATCACTATGGTTGCTGTTATGTTCACTTTCAGCTTCGGTTCAGCGTTTGCTTTACCATCAGACGGTAACGATCCAGCTGGTTTAGCAGAAGCCAAGGCTGCTGCTATCGCAGAACTGAATGATTATGTAACTCTTTCAGACTATACAGCTGAAGGACAGACAATAGTAAGAGGTGTAATTGCCAGCTACACATCCAAGATTAATGATGCTGCAACTCTTGGTGCCATCGAATTACTCAAACTGAATGACAACGGTACAGTAGGAGATGAAACTGACGATACTGGTTGGAAAGTTGAAATCGATGCATTAGCAGAATACAGAAACCTTGATGGTGCAAAGGAAGATGCAGTAGAGCAGTTAGTTGACTATGCATACTTAATTCAGGGTTTAGGTTTAGGTTTTGACCTTGACGAAGCTTTAAAATTAACTGGATACAACGTAATCGGCTACGACGCTGGTGAAGCTGACTATGCAGTTGCTGGCAGCTTATTACAGTCAGGATTAGATGCAATCAATGCAGCTGTTACAGATGAAGGCGTAGAAGGCACATACACTGTATCTGTGACTAAAAACGGTGAAGACACCAAAACAGGTACAGCTGCATTAACAATCGCAGCTATTTAAAGGTCTTACTGCTGATCAGTTAAAGGATGCTGCAACTGTGGATGCTGCATTAAAAGCAGTATTTGATGTGAAGCAGGGTGGATTTGATGTATCATCAAGATGCACACTTTCTGCAGTACTTAAGCAATCATCGCAGAAAGGACCACCCCATGTACACCGAAAAGAAACGCAAATGGCTCAGAATCGGGCGCAGAATCATGTTCAGAAGAGAGGAGCTTGGAATGACCACCGGCGACCTTGCGGCCTCCGTTGACCGGGCATATTCTTTCATACGGGACGTGGAGTACGGCTGCCGCGGCATCAGCATTGACACGCTCATGGAGATCAGCCAGGTGCTCAAAGTGCCCGCCGACTACCTCTGCGACTGCAGCGCCAAAGAGCTGGAATGCGTTGAAAAAATCCTTCACATTGTGGTGGACACCATGAGGGAGCGCCGCCCCAAGGTTAAGAATGTGTAGGCTTATGGAGAAAAATATACGAACGCAGTAACAAGAAAAAAGTGAACACAAAAAAGGCATCAGCCGGCAGCATCACATGCCACCGGCTGTTTTTGTTTGTTATCTGCGGGCGTTTGCCCGGATGATTTTTACTTAGCCTTCTGGCTTCTCCAGTTGGACCACTTGCCGTAGTAAGTGATCTTTGTGCCGTTTTCGTTGTATGTTTCGTAAACGGCTCTCACCTTGAAGTAGTAGGTCTTACCACTTGTGAGGTTCTTGATGGTTGTGGACTGTGTTGCAAGGTCCTTGCCGTGAGCTGCTACAGTCTTAGTCTTGTAACTCTTGAAAGAGCTTGTTGTAGCGTATCTGACCTGATACTTGGTTACGCCGTCCTGGTAGCCCCATCTTACCTTCATCTGATTCTTCTTACCGTCGGTCCAAGGCTTCTTGGTGATCTTCGCTTTGTCAGGGTAAACCTTTACGTATACATCGTCGGCAACAGGGTCGTACTTGATGTTGTTAATAGTTTCAACAACGATTCTAGCGCGGCCAACCTTGTGGATTGTAACTACGCCATTTGATGAAACTGTTGCAACGGATGGGTTCATAGAAGTGTACTTGAGCGTGCCGTCGCCAGTTACGGAAGCGTTGATTTTGAAGATGTCGCTGTCTTCGTAAACCTTGTAGGAAGTCTTAGTGATGTTCATCTTCTGGTCAAGGCCGTCGATGGTGTAGTATGCGTAAGCGCTGCCCTGGTAGCCGTTCTTGCCTGTTACTACAACGCGGTAAGTGCCAGGGTAAATCACGGAAGTCACTGCCTGGCCATTAGCATCCTGATAACTTACTGTGTAGTCGTTAGCAGAAAGGCTGGAAGTATAGCCGTATTTTACGGAAGTTACAGTTGGGTTCTGAGCGTAGCCGGTTGCTGTGGCAACGGACTTGGACAGAGTTACAGTGTAGTTTGAGATGTCGGTGCCCTGGATGTAATATGTCAGAATCTTGGAACCTGTGTAATCGCCTTTACCTTCAATCAGAATTGTATAAGTACCAGCATCAACAGGATTTGTAACAATCTTGCCAGCAGCATCTTTGTAAGTAACAGTGTAGTGAGTTCCGGCGGTTAAAGTATTATAGCCATCACGAACAACTACTGCAGGCTTAATTGCGTAGCCTGTATACTGGTTGATTTGCTTGCTTCCGCTCGCAAATTCTACAGAACAAGATGAAAGATTTTTAGTTGCGACAGAGTATGTTACAGAAACAGCACTTCCTGTTAAGTTGCTTCCATCAACAGGTGTAACTGTAGCAGTCCCTTTGCCATTATATGAATATCCTGGGCTTACAGTGAAGTCAGTTCCCTGAACAAATGTTATATTGTTATATTTATGTTTTACGGTAACTGTTAAAGGACTTGCAGGATTTGCTTGTGATGCTGTAACAGTACAATCTGAAATGTCGACAGGAGAGATTGTATACTGGCCAAGATAATTTCTTCCACCATAGTAAGGAGATTTTCCTATAAGATAAACATCATATGTTTCAGCATTTTTCGGTGAATATTCAATCTGTTCTACACCTTTACTGTCTGTGTATCTGTATTCTACTGTATAATGTGTATTTTCTGTAAGTGGCAGTGAATTATGCATTACACTAAACACAGGTTTTTGCACAGCTGCTTTGTATGTAACAGGCGTAAAATATGTAGGTGCCACAGTTGCACTGCTGATATCAGCATCAGCAACGTCAAATTTAATTTCTTTTGTACCACCAAAGTTGCCAATACCTTTAATATTCACGCTACCTTTTTGAGTGCCTGAAATAGAGGAACTTAAACTAGTTAAGTCAAATTCATAATCTGTACCTTCTGCCAGAACTGTGTTCCCAAACTTAACTGTAATAGTCCCAGGATAACTGTCTTTTACAGCTGTTCCTATATTACTTACTTTAATATTTGAAGAACTGATATCTTTTCTTGCAATATAAAAGTTTGCAGAGATACTTCCAGAATATTCTCCGGTACCGGTTACAGTAATGGTTGCATTTCTGCCACCATAAATATTATCCGAATAAGCTACATTGTAATATTTAGAATCAAGTTTGGTATTTGTGTCTTTAACATAAACACCAAAGCTTTGAGTTATTGCAGAACCTGTATATTCTTTGGAAGGAAGGTCTTTCTGACTGGCAGTATATCTGATTTCATGAGTAGATGAACTTATTTCTTTTTTTACTGAAATTTTTGCAACAATCTCACTTTCTTCATTCAAATAATTTCCGCTACCAACTCCTGCAGTATTAATTTTTACATAAGCTTTTATTGTTTTTACAGTGCTGTCCACATCATATCTTACTACATCATAGAAAGCAGAATTAACTTCTGTGCCGGACTGTGTTACTGTAATTAAATCTTTTAATGCTGCAATTACACTACCTTCTGTTCCGCCTGTAACAGCTCCTGTTATACCACTGAGTGCAGCATTATTACTGCTTATTGTTGGGTCATTAGTAAATGCCTTTGAAAAATCAATTTTTTCTACTGTAAATTTAGTGGCTGTATTAGTGCCTTCTGCATTTGACTTACCTGTGACAGTAACTGTTTTTTCGCCTGCGGAAGTCAAAGATATTTCACTTACATCATAATTATCACTTGCAATCGTATTCCCGTTATATGTAACAGTTACATCAGGTTGTGTCAGACCTGTTTTGTCATATAACACAGATGTCGGACTTACTTTTACCTGGGCATCTGTTAAATTCAATTTTTCAATTGTAAAGTTTTGAGTTTTTTCACCGTAATATGCAGTTGCATCTCCTCCATCTGGAGCCGCAGCTTTTCCAGTGATTTTTACTGTAGCAGTGCCTGTATTAGTATTATTTTCATAAGAAATAGTATAACTGTCCGCTGGGACCTGCTTACTGTTGCCATCGGTAACAGTAATTGTTGGCTTTTTAGCAGTTCCATCATAGGTTACATTATCAACAGCTATCGTTGCATTCTCAAGGTTGAAATCTTCACCAGCAGCAAATGCAACTCCTGTTGATGCAGGTATCATACAGATTATGAGAGCAAAACTTAAAAGTATTGCTAATGTTTTTTTCATAAATTTTCACCCCTTTCGTGCGTGTCAATATATTTTGATTCTGAAAAATGAGGGTTTTAATAATAGGGAAACATACGAAATCATAGCTTACCCTGAAAAATAACTGATATGCAAAATGGGAGCGGGATTTGCCCGCTCCCTGAATTTGATCAGTTGTTTTTAAATTAATTGTGACTAATTATTTAGTCCAAGTTCTTGTAGCGTATAAGCAGTGCTTAAGTGGAGTCTTAGCAACTTCAACACCTTCAGCATCCTTAACTACGATAACTGCCTTGTAGTAGTACTTAGTACCCTTTACGCCGGAAGTGTTAGTGTAAGTAGCTTCTTCGGAAACCTTCTTAGCCTTGCCAAATCCCTTGTTGGACTTAGTGGATCTGTAGAACTTGTATTCTACTGTGTAACCAGCTTCAAGGATAGGATCAACGTCAGCCTTAACTGTTACCTTAACGTTGCCAGCCTTAGTCTTCACTGATCTAGCCTTTACGGAGAGATCCTGAAGGTAAGCCTTAACGTCGTCAGCATCAAATGCAGTGTTTAATCCAAGAGCTTCTTCAGCATCGATTAAGTTGTCGTATGCTAATGCGTTTGCTGTGCGAAGAGCAATCTTTTCTTCTAATGTTAATGCTTCATAAGCAGCTCTAGCAGCTTCTACTGCAGCAGCATCTTCTGCTGTTGGGTTAGTAGGAACTTTGTAAAGAGCTTCAGCAGCAGCAGCAACCTTAGCATTGGATAATGCTGTTTCATAAGCTTTAACCTGATTGTCATTTACTGTGGATACAGCAAATCCATAGTCATCAGATAATACTTCATATGCATCATAAGCAGCTCTTAAAGCTTCGATAGCAGCCTGATCAGCTACTGTAACCTTTGTAGTTGCTGGAAGTGCTTTGTATGCCTTTGTGAGTTCAGCATCTGCAAGCTTGTGGTATGCAACCTTAGCAGCGTCTAATACGTATTCGTTAGTTACAACTGGGTTTGTACCTGCAAGGTCATTGTATGCATCAAGAGCATCACAAGCAGCTACGATAGCATCCTTGGATTCAAGTGTAACTGTACCGATTGCAGAGATAGCAGCTTCTACAGCAGCCTTCTGAGCATTTACATCTGCCTTAGTGATGAGAGCAGCAGCCATTGCAGCCTTAGCATCTGCAAACTTTCCTTCTAATTCGTCAGCAGCATATGCTTCGTATAATACTTCAGCACCAACCTGATATAAGTTAGCAGCGTTTACGTTATACTTAGTAGCATCTACTGTACTCATTAAGTATGTAGCATATTTGTACAGTGAATCAGGATATGCAGCTTTTGAAGCAGCTGTAGCAAGCTTTCCGCCATTCCAGTAACCAACATGATCTGTTGTTGTTTCGATATCAAGATACTTTTCGTGTGCAGCAGCAAAGATATCTTCAATTTCAGTGATAGTAGCAGCAGCTTCAATAGCAGCTGTAGTTTCTTCTACTAATGCCTTTAATGCAGCAGCCTGTGCTTCATCATAAAGAGTTGTTGGAGCTGCGATTGTTGCGTTGTTAGCACCGTCAGTAATAGTTACTGTACCTGCAGTTCCTGCTGCAGTAGACTTAGCCCAAACTGTAGTTACAGCTGCACCATATTTGTCTTCTGGCTTAGTTGTATTGAAGTATCCACCAGCTGCTGTTACAGTTGTGTCACCAGCAATGAATGCAGAGTATCCTGCCTGTGCTCTCATAAGAGCAACGTCATAGTCATCACTGATAGCAGCTTTTGCCTGTGCAAGTGTCATGTTGCCAGCATATACTTCAGAGATTGCAGTTTCAAGAGCATTTGCTAATTCAGCAGCATTGTAGAACTTTTCACCGTTTACATCCTTAACTTCTGCAAGGAGTGCAGCGTATTTCTGTAATTCTGCTACAGATTCGGATCTTTCTAAGTTTCTTTCAAGATAGAATTCTGCACCCTTCTGTGTACCAGTTGCTGTGAATGTTGTAGCAGCATTGTTATTTGTTGCATAGTTAGTAGTTCCTGCAAGTACTGCAACTTCACCTTCTAATGTACCAGTTCCAGCATTATCAATGTCATAAAGTGCATCAACTTCTGCAACAGTATCACAGTCGTTAATCTGAGCAGTATATACTTCTTCAGAAGCAGCAACCTGCTTGTTTAAATCATCCACTGCAGCCTGTAATGCAGCAACTAAATCTGCATCTGGTTTTGCCTTTTTGCTTTCAGCAGAAAGAGCGGAGGTTAAAACGTTCTTTACTACTAACTGAGCGGATGCAAGGTCAGCCTTCATCTGTGCGATTGCAGTTGACTTAGCAGAATCTACTGTTGTGTCAGCAGCTAATTCAGCAGCTGTAGGAACAGCAGCTACGAAATAGTTTTCATCTGTAGTTATTTTGTGACCTTCAATAATATCCTTAGCAGTCTTTACTGCAGCAGCAATACTATTTAATTTTGCCTGTGCTCCAGATGCAGCTGTTACCTTATTTGTGTTGCCATTAACAACTGCTTTCTGAGTGTCGATAACAGCTTTTACAAATCCCTTAGCATCAAGAGTCTGAGCATCAGTCATGCCTGCGATTGCTTCAAAAGTATATTCCGCTTTATTGGAACCATCATACGCATATGTAGTAACATCAGCGTCAGTAGCAGTTACGCTCCATGCATCAGGGTTAGTTGAATAGTCGTTTAACTTAGCTAAGTATTCAGCAAACTTTTCATTTGCTGCAGCTACTACAGCCTTGTATTCTGCAACTGCTAAAGCATCTCCAGTGATGAAAGTAGAAGCACTGCCAAAATTTACAAGTGCAGTGTAACCCGCTTTGTCTTCAGAAGGTGCTGTATCGATAATAGCTTCACTTGTTTCAACACCTGTCATTAAATATGCTAACCATGCAGTTTTTGTAATAGCATCGTTTGCATCTACGGATGCAGCTGTCTGTAAGTAAACTGATGTTTCATTTAATTTAGTCTGTGCATCAGCTACATATAAAGCCATCTGAGTTTCAAATACAGCCTTGGAGATCTTTGTAGAAGCTACAGTTGTGTAACCATCAGCATCCCAAGTTAAAGTGTTGAGATATGCAGTTCCTGCAGCAGCAAGGTTTGCCTGAAGTCTTCCAGCTTCAGCCTTGATTGCCTGAACATTTTCATTCTGTGCTTCTGTTACTGCAAATGCACTTCCGAATGAGAAAGTGAACATAACAGCAATTACCAGTAGCACTGTTAGAAATTTTTTCATTTTCAGAATTCCTCCCTTTTAATTAATTTTTTTGCTCATTTTGTAAGGTATGTGAAAATGGACATAATCCCACAACTTACAATATGAAATAATTCCGTTATAAGTTTACCAAAAGGTCAAGTCAAATGCAAGTGTTTTTTTCGTGAATTGCCTTGTTTTTTCAAGGTTTTTTCAGCGTGTTCACCGCCACCGCAAAGGGTGCTCTGTGACCTTTCTATAACTAACTCCATCTAAAGGGTAAAAAGGTTACAAAGATTTTTAAAAAATTTTAGATTTTTTTATATTTTTTTCGTAACCGCCTGAAAACGTTGAAAAATACAGGTTTTCTATTTTTTATTATTTTTTATGTATTCTGCAGAATCTTCCGCCACAATCCCAGCGCCCTTTTCTAATACAATTGTTCTTACTTCCAGACCATCCAGCCTTCTGTCAATTTTGTCAAAACGTCCGTCCATGTATGCCTTCATACGTTTTTCAGAATTATCTATCATCGATTCCATAACTGCCGACTGAGCAGTAAACATTCTTTCCGTATCTGTTCTAAATTGTTCGATCTTGCAGTCAAGGTTGTCGCTCATGCGTTTTTCAAGAGATTCCAGCTTGGCATCCATACGGTTCTCAAGAGATTCCAGTTTCTGATCCATGCGGCGTTCCAGTATGTCCAGTTTGAAATCTATTTTATTTTCAAACTTATCGAACCGTTCATCCAGTTTTTTATCTATTGCATTATTTACGCTTCTTGTTATAACTTCCTCCATTGCTGCCAGAAGTTCCTGATTACTCATTGTTCTCCTCCTTTTCTCCCCGTATGTACTCGGCAACTTTTTCTGCGACGACGTCTGCGCCCGCTGAGATTTTTGTTTCTAAATTCATCTGATGCCCATCAAGTCGGTTCATCCTCACATCTGATGCATTCATACGGGTATCAAAACAGTCCATTCTGGTTTCAATATGTT
The DNA here is from genome assembly GCA_017397825.1 of Bacillota bacterium. Classification (GTDB taxonomy): domain Bacteria; phylum Bacillota; class Clostridia; order Peptostreptococcales; family Anaerovoracaceae; genus SUG1106. The sequence continues at coordinate 12,437 of JAFQHT010000010.1, forward strand.
CAATTGCTTTTTTCACACATTTCATATCTTTTTTCAGATCTCGTACATCCATTTCAATATTGCTTACTCGCTTTTCAAGATTAGAGATGTTCTGATCCAGCTTCTCAAATCGTTCATCCACTTTTCTGAACCCTTCTTTCATTATATCTTTATATTCCTGAAAGGTGTTTTCCATCTTTGCTGAAATGGAGTTCACTATTCTATCAATATCTTCTTTACTCAAATCCATTCTCCTCCTCTATCCTTCTGCAACAGGTACCACAATATGTTCAACTTGCTTATTCATAGTAGCAATTTGTTTTTCCAGACTTTTTATTCTGCTGCTTATACTACTTTGACCGACAGTAAGTCTCCACAACCGCAGTGGGAACATATGTGTCATATTATTCTTATACTCGTTATCCATTTTGCCTGCCAAACATTCCATTTCATATGCATGATCATATAATTCAGCAATTTCTTCTTTTACCTCCAACATAGTTTTTTTAAGTTTGTATATTTCCTCCATCGGGAGGAAGCAGTTTCTGTTATCAATCTTTTTTGCAAAAGTTTCAAGTTTAGCATCCATCAGTTCGGATATTTCACAAAGAATTCTTTCTTGTTCCATTTTGATTTCTCCTTCTTACCAATAATAATAACATTTCCATTCATCACCGGTGTCTGTAACAAAATGATACAACTTTCAGATTAAGTTCTCAACATAAATCGTTCGACAAAATCCGACATGTTTCGCACACAAATAAAAACCCCGCAGCATACACTGCGGGGATTTCCTACTATTATATTACTATATTACATCATGCCGCCCATACCGTTCATTCCGGCACCGCCACCCATCATTACAGGAGGCATTGGTTCCTTGATATCAACGATACCTGCTTCTGTTGTAAGGAGCATTGCAGATGCGGATGCTGCGTTCTGAAGTGCGGAACGTGTAACCTTTGCAGGGTCTACGATACCTGCTTCGATCATGTTCACGTATTCTTCAGTTGCTGCATTGAGGCCAACACCAACTTCTGCTTTCTTAACTTCTGCAACTACTACGCTGCCTTCAAGGCCTGCGTTTTCTGCAATCTGTCTTACTGGTTCTTCAAGAGCTCTTCTGATGATTGCTGCACCAGTCTTCACATCGCCTTCAAGAGTTTCAACGTAAGCAGCCACTGCAGGGATTGTGTTAACGAGAGCAACACCACCACCGGAAACGATACCTTCTTCAACCGCAGCCTTTGTTGCGTTGAGAGCGTCTTCGATTCTCAGCTTTCTTTCCTTAAGTTCAGTTTCTGTTGCTGCACCAACCTTGATTACTGCAACGCCGCCTGATAACTTAGCAAGTCTTTCCTGAAGCTTTTCTCTGTCAAAGTCAGATGTAGTAACTTCCATCTGGTTCTTGATGCCTGCGATTCTTGCCTGAACTTCTTCCTTGTCGCCGCCGCCTGCAACGATAACTGTGTCATCCTTGTCAACCTTAACTGTGGAAGCTGTACCAAGCATGTCGATTGTAACTTCCTTGAGTTCGTAACCGAGGTCTGTAGCGATCATTGTAGCGCCAGTGAGAACTGCGATATCTTCAAGCATTGCTTTTCTTCTTTCGCCGTAACCAGGAGCCTTTACAGCAACTACATCAACAACGCCTCTCAGTTTGTTAACTACTAATGTAGCAAGTGCTTCACCTTCAACATCTTCTGCGATGAGAAGAAGCTTGCGACCTGCCTGCATAACCTGTTCAAGTACAGGGATGAGTTCCTGAATATTTGTAATCTTCTTGTCAGTTACTAAGATGAGTGGATTTTCCATTACTGCTTCCATCTTTTCAGTGTCGGAAACCATGTATGCGGAAAGGTATCCTCTGTCGAACTGCATACCTTCAACTACTTCTAATGTAGTACCAAGGCTCTTGGATTCTTCAACAGTGATTACGCCGTCTGTTCCTACTTTTTCCATAGCGTCAGCGATGAGCTTACCGATTTCTGGGTCTGCTGCGGAAACTGCGCCTGCCTGTGCGATTGCTTCCTTGGATTCAACCTTGTGTGCAAGCTTAGCAATTTCTGCTACTGCAACGTCAACTGCACCCTGGATACCTTTTTTCAGTTCCATTGGGTTAGCGCCTGCTGCTACGTTCTTGAAACCTTCCTTAACGATAATCTGCGCAAGGAGTGTAGCTGTAGTTGTACCGTCACCGGCAACGTCGTTAGTCTTGGAAGCAACTTCCTTAACGATCTGTGCGCCCATGTTTTCTGTTGCGTCTTCGAGTTCGATTTCTCTTGCGATTGTAACACCGTCGTTAGTGATCAGCGGTGTACCGAAGCTCTTATTGATTAAAACATTACGGCCCTTAGGTCCTAATGTGATTTTTACTGTGTCTGCTAATTTGTCAACGCCTGCCTGAAGTTTGCGTCTTGCTTCTTCTCCGTAAAAAATTTCTTTTGCCATTTTAATTCTCCCCCTGTATTATTCGAGTACTGCCAGAATATCGCTCTGGTGCATGATTGTGTATTCTTCGCCTTCGTACTTAACGTCAGTACCTGCGTACTTTCCGAAAATTACTCTGTCGCCTGCTTTAAGTTCCATTGGTTCGTCCTTTGTTCCAGGACCAACTGCAACTACTTCTGCTACCTGTGGAGCTTCTTTAGCTGCGCTTGTAAGGATAAGTCCGCCTGAAGTTTTTTCTTCAGCTTCACACTTTTTAATTACAACTCTGTCGCCTAATGGTTTAATCATTTTAACATTACCTCCGTTTAGTAATTTATGTTTTTCAGTGAGCTTGTATGCTCAATTCTTTACCGCGTTTTTAGCACTCCTAATCTTTGAGTGCTAACATATTTTATTATACCCATATATTGCCGAAAGTCAATAGAATAAATGTGGTATTTTGCTGTTATTCTGTGTTTTTTATGTGAAAGGTTCTCTTACTCTTCCAGCCCTCTTATATAATAGAAAAGATATTGCTGAGCTATGCCTCCATTTTTGCCGAAATGTTCTGCTGCGTACTGGTTCATAGCCTTCACATCTTTTTCGTCAATTGCGTATAAACGATTCATGACTCTCTTCACCCACACGTCTACCGGGAAAGCATCCAGCCGGGCCAGTCCGAAAAGAGCAATGCAGCTTGCTACTTTAGGACCTACTCCCTGAAACTGTCTTAAGTACTCGCAGGCCTCATCAGGCGTGCCGCATACCGCAAGCTCTGCCGCTACCACTTCCATGCCTCCTTTTTCAAGCACCTGGCGGGCGGTTTCTATCAAGTATGGCGCACGGTAGCCCAGTCTGACAGGTGCCAGGTCTTCGGCAGTCAATGCAGCAAGTTTCTCCGGAGCCGGGATATTATAATAGGATTCTCCGCCGTACTCACCTGCTTTTTCACCGAAAAGCCTTGCCAGATTTTCGATGCAGCCTTTGATTCTTGGTATGTTGTTATTCTGGGATATAATAAATGAAACTATTGTCTCCCAGAGATCCTGTTTCAGAATTCTGATTCCGGTCCCTGCTTTAATTGCCCGTGCCATAACCGAATCGCCGGCAGCCAGTGTGGTTTTTACCATGCCGTAATCCCTGCCCAAATCCAGATAGCCATGCCAGATATCACGGAACTCTTCTTCTGTGCAGTTATCCACCTCAAGCCTTTCCTCGCAGACCTGCATATTGACCACCCTGCCAAAATCAATACCTGTGTAGCTTCCGTCTTCCTGCTTCGCCCATCTGAAACACTGGCCGCAGTCGAAGA
>JAFQHT010000085.1 GCA_017397825.1 Bacillota bacterium
ACTGCCATAGGCGCGGCACTTACAGAAAAGTGCGGCCTCAAGCATATTGCAGGTTAAATAACTATTTTCAAACAAAATGCCGGCTGGGATTCTTCCCGGCCGGCTGTTTATTTTTTTGAAAGATTTACAGAGGATAATCTGCTATCCCATGAGGAGTAATTTTTTTTATGGAAGTGAACCCGCATGATCTGGCAAGCTCTGCTGCCTCGTCAAACCAGCAGTCAAGCATGTCCTTGTAATGGCAGTCGCTGTTTATCATAATATGGCCGCCAAGTTCTGCAATTCTGCGGAGCATCCATGGAGCAGGATAAGGGACAGTGCGGAGTTTCTTGGCAATGGCTCCGGTGTTGATTTCGAAGATCATATTTTTGGCAACCAGTGATGTGAGCGCTTTTTCTGCAGCTGCAATGTAGCGCGGATGGTTTTCATCAAACCAGTTGTGCTGGTCACTGAACTTGGTCAGCAGGTCGAAGTGGCCGATAATATTGCAGCCTGTGACCTGAGGAAGAATGCTGACCATCTCATAATAATGCTCGCAGAAAGCATACGGGTCGCCGCCGAAATAACCGTTTACCGCTTTTTCAATTTCTTCATAATCCCAGTCCACATAAAAATATCGGCTGCGGTCATAGCCGTGGAAATTGTCGTCAGAATCTGCATCGGCATAAGGAAACATGGCATGTACTGAACCGATGACGTAATCGTACTCCGAAACTGGCTCATCGGAACCGAAGTCCTGCTCAATCCCGCGTATTATGTCGATTTTGCCCGCGTACTTTTCCTGAAGATGGGTGATTTCAGCATTGTACTTTTCAGTATCTTCAGGGCTCATGCAGTATGAAGTGTCGTAAGCAGTATAGCAGTGACCTGAAAAACCCAGGGTGTCAAAACCCTTTTCAATGGCAGTTCCGACCATTTCTTCCATGCAGCTGCGGCCGTCGCATAAAAGCGAATGTGTATGATAATTGAAGTTTATTTTGCTCATTTTGCTTCACCTTTCATAAAATATAAAATGAGTATACCACATTTACAGAGAAAGTGATGCTTTTTTCGGATATTTATGATATTATAATCGGAGAAAAAATTAAAGGAAGTATTAAGTATATATGAACGAAAAAATAAAATCAGGTATATTGAACATTTTGTTTGCTGTAGTGTGCACAGCAGTCATAATAAGCCTTGCGGTGAGCATAACTGTGTGGTGCCGCCCTATTTATTATTTTGATCTGGGGTACCTTGGCATCCCTGAAAGGTCCGGCATTGCAGAAGAAATATGCAGGCTCAATTACGATGCGCTTATCGACTATAACGTGATTGGCGGGCCGGATGAGCTTCAGTTTCCTACGCTTGCTATGTCAGAGACAGGTCGCATACATTTCGAAGAAGTAAAAGATATCTTTATTACAATGCAGTGGACCGGTATTATCGGCGGCGCACTTATCATTCTGGCGATATTTAAATGGAAGGAAAGCAAATGGCTTCATTACACTGTTTTTACAACAGTTGGAATTGCGGCAGCGGTACTGGCAGCAGTGATAATTGACTGGCAGTGGGCATTTACCACTATGCACAAAATTTTCTTTAATAATGACTACTGGATTTTCAGTGCAAAGACAGACCCGGTGATCAAAATACTGCCGGATGAGTTTTTTATGCACTGCGGTCTGGTGATTATTCTGCTGGTGGTCCTTGCCATGGCAGCCTTTGAAATCATATACAGAAAAAGGAGAAAACACAATGGCTAATTTCAAAATATTATTTTTCAGATATTACGACAGAGCAATCGCAGAAGGAATAACCACCTTTTCAAAGATGGGTATCAATAAAAACGATTTCACCAACATGTGCAGCATGCCGGGTTTCGTTCTTGACGATGAAAGCATCCGCCGCGCAGGTGCAGCAATGCAGCTTACAGAAGCTCAGCTGTCAGAACTGCTTGCAGCGGCTGCAGCAGAAAGGACAGAGGAATAGCTGCTATGCGTAACAGAACACTGAGATTTATTCCGGCGCTGGTGCTGATAGTTATACTGGTACTGGCCGGAGCGGCAGCGCTCTATGCCGGCGATTATTATCATGCTGACGAAGAAGCGATAATGGCATGTCAGTCTTCAGATACAGTAACTGTAACCTATGTGTCCGGTGGACAGTATGACTTTGTGCCCGAAAAGCCACAGGCTGGAATTATTTTTTATCCGGGAGGCAAAGTTGAGTATACTGCATATGCTCCTCTTATGCAGAAACTTGCAGAAGAAGATATCCTTTGTATAGTGCCTAAAATGCCTCTTAATCTGGCAGTCCTTGATGTGGACGCAGCAGAAGATATTATGAAGCAGTACCCGGAAATAACTGACTGGTACATAGGCGGTCATTCTCTGGGAGGATCAATGGCAGCAAATTATGCTGCAGATCATGCCGATGAACTGGAGGGACTGATTCTTTTGGCAGCGTATTCGACGGAGGACCTGACAGGTTCAGGCCTTGAGGTTTTCTCTGTCTATGGCTCAGAGGACAAAGTTCTGAATATGGAAAAGTACGAGGAATACCGCAGCAATCTTCCGGAGGATGTATATGAAC
>JAFQHT010000086.1 GCA_017397825.1 Bacillota bacterium
GAAGTATTCGACAGAGTACAGTGCGGCGAATGGATCGGCGAAAACGTTGGAAGAGACATCGTAGTTGTTGGTGCTTCCATCGAATCCGATGCTCACACAGTAGGTATCGACGCTATCATCCAGATGAAGGGCTTCCACGGTCACTTCGGTCTTGAAAGATATAAGAACGTTGTAGCTTATAACATGGGATCCCAGGTTCCTTGCGAAGCTTTAATCGCAAAGGCTAAGGAAGTAAACGCAGACGCAATCCTCGTTTCCCAGACAGTAACTCAGAAAGATATCCACATCATGAACCTTACAAAGATGGCAGAACTCATGGAAGCTGAAGGCCTCAGAGACAAGATGATCTTAACTTGCGGCGGCCCAAGAATCTCCCACGAACTTGCTCAGGAATTAGGTTATGATGCTGGTTTCGGTCCTGGCAAGTATGCTGACCACGTAATGTCCTACATCATGCAGGAAGTTGTTAAGCGCGGTTGGGAAAAGAAAGCTGACATCGCTGACAGATAATAAAAAATCGGTATACAATAAACATACATCTTGACTTACACTCAAAAAACAGTTAGAGTGTAAGTGATTGATGTACAAGTAATTTGTAGAAAGGTGACAAAAACATGAAAAACAAAATTATCACTGCAAAAGAAGCAGTAGCAGGTTTAAGAGATGGTATGACTGTCTTTATGGGCGGTTTCCTTGCAACAGGTTCACCTGAAGTTTTAATTGACGCTGTACTTGAAACTGGCGTTAAGAACCTTACAGTTGTAGGTAACGACGGTGGTCTTCCTGTAGGTGCTTACGGTGCTACAAAGGCAAGAGGTATCTGCAGATTAGTAGATGCTGGCGTTGTTTCCCACTTAGTAGCTTCCCATGTTGGTATGACTCCAATCGTAGCTGAAAAGGTTAACGCTGGCGAAATGAAGTTAACTTTAGTACCACAGGGAACATTAGCTGAAAAGATCAGAGCAGCTGCTTACGGTCTTGGCGGCGTTCTCACTCCAACTGGTGTTGGTACTCCTGTACAGGATGCTCTTGACGAACTTGGAAGAGAAAAGAAAGTTATGGAAATCAACGGCAAGAAGTACCTCTTCGAAATGCCTTTCCATGGCGACTACTCCTTAATCAGACCATCCGTTGCTGACAAGTTCGGTAACTACTACTGTGCTAAGGCTACTAAGAACTTCAACTACGTAATGGCAGGTGCTTCTACTCATACCATCATCGCACCTGAAAAGATCGTAGAAATCAATGAACTTGATCCAGATACATACGATGTACCAGGCGTATTAGTTGATTACATTGTGGAAGGAGAAAAGAAATGGCAGATTTAAAAGCAAGAATCGCAAAAAGATGCGCAAAAGAATTTAACGATGGTGATTTCGTTAACTTAGGTATCGGCCTTCCAACTCAGGTAGCTAACTACTTACCAGAAGGCGTTACTATCACACTTCACTCTGAAAACGGTTTCGCAGGCCTTGATGCTGCTGCAGAACCAGGTAAGGAAGACGTTGATGTTATCAACTCCGGTGGTGGTTATGTAACTACAGTTCCACACGTTAAGTTCTTCGATACATCCACATCTTTCGGTCTCGTAAGAGGCGGACATGTAAAGGCTACAGTTCTCGGCGCTATGGAAGTTGCTGAAAACGGTGACCTTGCAAACTGGATTATCCCAGGTGCTAAGGTAGCTGGTATGGGTGGTGCTATGGACCTTTGCGCTGGTTGCCCTTCCGTAATCATCGTAATGCTCCACACTCAGAAGGGTGCACATAAGATCCTTAAGAAATGTACTCTTCCATTAACAGCTGAACAGTGCGTATCCAAGATCATCACTGAAATGGGTGTTATGGAAGTAAGAGAAGACGGAATCTGGGTTGTCGAATTACATCCAGACTTCACTAAGGAAGATATTCAGGCTGCTACAGGCTGCGAACTTCACTTCGACCCTGAAATGAAGGCTATGGAAGAAGAGTAAGCCTCGAAATCTTCGATTTCGCAAGGCGAACTCTCGCAAAGGTTTCCCAAGAAGACGAGCGTAGCGAAGGCTGATTGGCAGAAACCGATTGCGCGGTCAAAAGACAACTTAAAATGATTTAAAAGTGCTGCTGCAAAGCGGCACTTTTTTTGTCGAAAAATCCCGCAACCATTGAATTTCCAACATTTCTTTGACTTTTTGTTTTTTTTGTGGTAAAATTTACAGGTTAGAGAAAGGAAGAAAAAGCATGATTGATAAGCCAAATGGAAAATTTGAGTGCTTTGTGGAATCTTTCATAGACGAGCTGAAATACATGCGTGAAGAATTTGAGGAAATTTTTGATGCAGGTTTCGGCCCTGTGAAGGCAAGACAGAAAGCACATCCAAGAATAGCCAGAATGGTCACTGCAATGGTCTGCATTCTGATGTGCGGAATGGTTGCGGTAGGTTTTGCTGCACCTGAAACTGTAATCGTGAAAATTGATGATTCCAGAGCAATACTGACAACTTATTATGAAACAACATCTTCAAGAGTAGACTCTTTTATAGAAAATCACGATATCGACTTTGATCCTAATCAGGACGCAATCGACGTAGAAATGCACGAAGGAATATATGATGAAATGTGCATTAATATCACCAAGGCATACGATGTTAAGGTGATCGCTGACGGGCAGGAATATACTCACAGGGTTATGCCTGAAGATAATGGGCTTGTACGTGAAGTCCTTGAGGCTCTGGGAATTACCAAAGATGAGCAGGATCTGATGAATTTCGGAACCAATGAAAAAGTGGTAAAGGATGACACAATCATCATTCAGCGTGTAACCAAAGAACTGGTGACAGAAGAAGAAACAACCGCATTTAAAGTAAAATATGTGGCTGACAGCAGTCTTGTAATCGGAGACACTAAAGTAAAACAGAAAGGCCGCAAAGGTGTCAAGGAATACACTTATGAAGTGGTCTATGTAGACGGAGTTGAACAGAGCAAGACTCTGGTGGAAACTACCGTTGTAAAAGAAAAGCGTGACAAGATTATCAGCTATGGTACTAAAATTCTTCAGGGCAAACCTGCAGGGCTTAAGTACAAAGAAAAACTCAGCAGAGTAAGAGCAGTTTCCTATTATTACAGCGGTAACCCACGTGGTGTGTACGGACTGGACTGCGAGTACGGAACATGTGCTGTTGACAGAGATCTGATACCTTTAGGCTCTCTCCTTTATATTGAAGGTTATGGTTATGCTATTGCCAACGATGTGGGCGGAGCAATCAAAGGTAAGACAGTTGACCTTTATATGGAAAGACTGGGTCAGTGCGGTATCTGGGGCGCAAGGTGGACCAATGTATATATAATTGAGTATGGTGATGACACATCATTCTGGGAAAGATAATATGAAATTCAAAAAAGCACTTCGTAATGAAGTGCTTTTTGTGTGCAGTCAGATCAGGTGAGTTCGGCCAGAACCCTGCTGCGCAGGAGCGCAAGCGTTTCAGGACTGTTTTCCAGTCTGCCGGAATCAATCAGGGCGGCAGTTCCCGCAACCAGGGCATTGACAGCGAAAATGCGGCCTTCGGCATCGTCCGGGTATTTTTCCTGAAAATAATTATTAAGCTGTGTGTTTATGGTATGGTCGCTGCAGGATTTGCCGGTGCCGTAAAGAGGGTTGGCGAGCTTGAATCTGATATTGGCAACGCAAAGCTCGGCAATTCTTTCTGCCGGGTTATCAAAGGTGCGCACAATCTGTGCCGCCAGAAGCTCCCAGCGCTTTTCCACATAAGATATAATAGCCTCTACGAATTCTTCTTTGTTACGGAAGTGTTTGTATGGGGCAGCGCAGCTGGCTCCGCATGCGGCTGCCACACGGCGCAGAGAAAGTCCGCTGAGGCCGTGGGTCATTATTTCATCTATGCCTGCAATGAGTAGTTTTTCTTTTAACTGAACACTGCTGTCGAAGTCTTCCATAAGTTTTTCTCCTGTTATAATAAACATAGGTAATCACTGTTTACCATATTATATACTTTTCGCGAAACCTTTGCAAGAATTTTCAGAAAACTGTTGACTTGCCTGTTTTTGACGAGTATAATTCAAGTAATTTAAACAAGTTAACAGTGATAACTTTTGAAAGGCGGATATAAAAATGATTAATCAACAGATGACACAACTTGGCGAAAACAGTTCAGTAATCAGAGAACTTTTTGAATATGGCAAAAAGAGAAAAGCGGAAATCGGTGAAGACAAGGTTTACGATTTTAGTATCGGTAATCCAAACGTACCTTGCCCGCAGGAGATCACAGATATTATGCTCAGACTCATCAGCGAGACTGAAGCTGCTGCTCTTCACGGTTACACTTCTGCAGTGGGAGACAACGGTACACGTCAGGCGATTGCAGCTTACATGAACGAAAAGTATGATATCGGAGTTGATTTTACTGATATTTATATGACTGTAGGTGCGGCGGCATCTCTGACAATCAGCCTGAGGGCAATTACTAATCCGGGAGAAGAGGTTATCGTATTCACACCATACTTCCCTGAATACAAGGTTTTCATCGAAAATGCCGGGGCTGTGTGCGTGGAAGTTCCTGCAAGAGCAGGAGATTTTCAGATTGATTTTGAAAAACTCGAAAATGCTTTCAGTGAAAAAACTGCAGCAATTATCGTAAATTCACCTAACAATCCGACAGGTGCAATGCTGACTGCAGAAACTCTGGATGAACTGGCAGCGTTTTTAAAAGCTAAGGAAGTTCAGTACGGCAAGGAAATTTACCTGATTTCTGACGAGCCTTACAGAGAACTGGTTTACGATGGTGTTCAGCTGGCGCTGCCTGTTAAGCATTACGACAATACAATCATCTGCTACTCATACAGCAAGTCACTCTCCTTGCCGGGCGAACGTATCGGCTACATCATGGTATCACCGAAGATGGCAGGCAGAAAGAAAGTATTTGCAACTATCTGCGGAGCCGGCAGAAGTTTGGGATTCGTCTGCGCACCTGCATTGATGCAGCTGGTAGTTGGCCAGGCGCAGGGGCTGACTTCAGACATAAGTGCCTATGCAGAAAACAGGGCAATTATTTATAACGCTCTTACAGAGTACGGTTTTGAGGCTGTAAAACCTGACGGAGCATTTTATCTTTTCGTAAAATCACCAAGCGGTGACGGTGGAGAAATGTCCGAAAGAGCTAAACAGCAGGAACTCCTTCTGGTACCAAGCGACAGTTTCGGAATGGAAGGTTACGTAAGAATTTCCTACTGCGTAAGCAAGAAACAGATTGAAGACTCACTGCCTGCATTCAGGGCACTGGCTGAAAGCTACGGACTGTAAGATTGGAGAACACGAAATGCGTGAACTTAAAGAAATCAGAAAAGAAATAACAGAAATTGATAATAAGATGGCGGAGCTTTTCTGCCGGAGAATGGATCTGGTAAAAGAGGTTGCAGAATATAAACAGATCTGCGGTATGCCTGTCTATGACCCGGAAAGGGAGGCTCAGGTTCTGGAAAACGGCACAGCAAGAGTAGAAAATCCTGATGTGCGCGGGTATTATGTGAGCTACCTGAAAGCTGTCATGGAGATTTCAAGAAAGTATCAGGCCGACCTGCTGGAAGGCCAGAAAATTGCTTATTGCGGTACTAAAGGTGCCTTTGCATGGATTGCAGCAAAACATCTTTTCCCTACATCCCAGCTGGTGGCATTTTCCAGCTTCAAAAAAGCTTATGATGCAGTTGAAGACGGACGCTGCGAGTGTGCGGTGCTTCCTGTTGAAAACAGTTTTGCAGGAGATGTGGGCCAGGTAAACGACCTGATGTTTTCCGGGCCTCTTCATGTAAATGGAATGTACGATCTGGCGGTTACTCATGACCTTCTGGGCGTTGAAGGCGCCACCGTTGCAGATATTGAAACTGTAGTCAGTCATCCGCAGGCCCTTTCACAGTGCACTACATTTATAAGAGATAACGGACTGGCAGAAAAAGAATATTCCAATACAGCTCTTGCAGCTGAATATGTGAGAAGTCAGAATGACAAGAGCCTGGCGGCTATTGGCAGTGCTGAGTCAGCTAAGATGTTCGGGCTGGAAGTCATCGCAAGAAGTATCAATGACGACCGCTCCAATACTACACGTTTTGCAGTATTTTCAAGGGTTGAAAGGCATTTTGCAAAGGACGGAGGCAAACCTTACTTCTCACTGCTTTTCACCGCCCGTGATGAGGCCGGTTCCCTTGCGCAGGCACTTACAATTCTGGGACGCCACGGTTTCAATATGAGAACTCTCCGTTCCAGACCTATGAAAGATCTGCTGTGGAGCTACTATTTCTATGTGGAAGCTGAAGGGGACATCTTCGATGAAAACGGTCAGGCCTGCATCGAAGAAATGAAGTCCTGCTGTGATAAAATCAAAATCGTAGGCTCATACAACACCCTTCACCAGCAGAAGTTATAAAGGAGAAAAACATGCAGATACCTGTAAATCTGGAAAAAGACAGTTACAACGTAATAATAGAAAGAGGCGCTCTGGCAAAGGCGGAAGAAATCTTCAACCTGGACCGGAAAGTGCTGGTTGTCACAGACAGCGGCGTTCCTGCTGAGTATGCGGCGAAAATTGCCGGAAAGGCAAGGGAGGCCGTACTGGTAGTTCTTCCTGAAGGCGAACAGACAAAGACTTTGGAAAGCTTCGGCAACCTTTGTCAGAAACTGCTGGACGAAGGTTTCACCCGTAAAGACTGCGTGGTTGCGGTTGGCGGCGGCGTAGTGGGTGATCTGGCCGGATTTGCGGCAGCCTGCTATATGCGCGGCATTGATTTTTATAATGTACCGACAACCCTGCTGGCTCAGGTGGATTCATCAGTGGGCGGCAAGACAGCCGTAGACCTGGGCAGCGTGAAGAATATCGTAGGGGCTTTCCATCAGCCAAAAGCAGTGCTTATAGACCCGGATGTGCTGAAAACACTCAGCCCGCGTCAGTTTGCCTGCGGAGCAGCAGAAATTATCAAGATGGCAATGACCTTTGATAAAGCACAGTTTGAAAAAATACAGCGGGAAGGAGTGGCCGCAGATCTTGATTATCACATAGCCAGGGCAGTGGCAATCAAAGCCGGAGTAGTTGAGCAGGATGAAAAAGAAAGCGGTCCCCGCAAGGCTCTTAATTTCGGCCATACCCTCGGTCACGGCATCGAAAGTGTAACAGGAATGCTTCACGGTGAATGTGTTGCGCTGGGAATGCTCCCAATGTGCACACTAGACCTGAGACCAACGCTTGCAGAAATGCTCCGGAAAGAAGGCCTGCCTACAGAGTGCAGAGCTGACTCTGCGGCAGTGACAGCGGCAGCAATGCATGACAAAAAAGCAGAAGCAGGCAGCGTGGTAACAGTACGTGTCAATAAAACCGGAAGTTTTGAGTTTGTGAAAGCAGACGCAGAAGATATGAGGAAACTATATGAAGAATGTTTTTGGTAATGCCCTGACAGTCACACTGTTCGGCGAAAGCCACGGACCTGCTATCGGTGCAGTGCTGGACGGTCTGGCTCCAGGAATTAAAATAGACGAAGAATATATCAGTGCCAAGATGGACCAGCGCCGTCCTGTTGGGAAAATTTCCACACCACGTCACGAGGCTGACATTCCGGAAATTCTCAGCGGCGTGTTTGGCGGTTACACCACTGGAACGCCACTTTGCCTGATAATAAAAAATGAAAACGTAAAAAGCAGTGACTATGATAGCGTAAGCCGTCTGGCCCGTCCGTCCCACGCAGACCTGACCGCAAAATATAAATATGGCGGTTTTGAGGATTACCGCGGTGGAGGACATTTTTCCGGCAGAATTACTGCAGCACTGGTTGCAGCAGGCAGCATTGTGCGCAAGGCGCTGGAGGATAAGGGAATAGTAATAGGTACCCACATAATTGAGTGTGCCGGCATTAAAGACAGAGGTTTTGGAGCGCCCGGCGCAGACCTTGTCAGCGACCTGGCGGAAGTAAACGAAAAAGCTTTTCCTGTTCTCGATGAGCAGGCTGCAGCTGAAATGCGGGCATCAATTGAGGCCGCGGCAGCAGAGGGTGACAGCGTGGGAGGAATCCTTGAAACTGCAGTGACAGGAATGCCTTGCGGCGTTGGTGAACCTTGGTTTGACACAGTTGAAAGTATGCTGGCTCACGGAATTTTTGCTATTCCGGCAGTGAAGGGCATTGAGTTCGGTGCAGGTTTTGATATCTGCAGAATGAAAGGTTCTCAGGCCAATGACGCAATGAAATATGATGACGGCAAAGTTGTTACGGAAACCAACCACAGCGGAGGTATCAACGGCGGCATCACCAATGGAATGCCTGTACTTTTCCGCACAGCCATCAAACCTACCGCCTCAATTTTTAAAGAACAGCACACCGTGGACATGGCCAGCGGAGAAGACGCAGTGCTTCAGCTCAAAGGCCGTCACGATCCGGCAATAGTCCACAGAGCAAGCGCCGTTGTGGATGCAGTAACTGCACTGGTACTGGCAGACCTTCTGACAGCCCGCTACGGAACAGATTATTTAAGAGGATAATACAATGAAAATTTTAGTAATAAACGGTCCCAACCTGAACATGCTTGGCATCAGGGAACCGGACAAATACGGCAGTGAGACTTACGAAGACCTTCTTGCAAAAATCGGCAGTCACTGTCAGACCCGCGGCATTGAAGCGGAGTTTTATCAGTCAAACCACGAAGGTGCGCTGGTAGACAGAATCCAGCAGGCATATTTTGATAAGGTGGATGGTATCGTTATCAATCCGGGTGCATACACTCACACAAGCATAGCCCTCCTGGATGCAGTAAAAAGTGTTATGATACCAACGGCGGAAGTCCACATTTCCAATGTTGCAGAACGTGAGGACTTCAGGCAGGTAAGCTACATCAGAGCTGCATGCTGCTTTACAGTTATGGGCCACGGTACAGACGGATATCTGGAGGCCATCGACTACTTACAGGAAACAATCGGAGAAAAATAAATGAAAGTCAGTATTTCAAAGGGAAAGGCGAAGGGCTTTGTCCAGGCGCCTCCTTCAAAAAGCATGGCCCACAGGCTGCTCATATGTGCCGGACTTGCGGAGGGCCGGTCAGTAATCCACGGCATTGCTGAATCCGAGGATGTGCTGGCGACCATAGACTGTCTTCGGGCTCTGGGCGTAGAAATTATCCGTGAAAAGGATAAAATCACCGTAACGGGCACAGACATCCGCATTGCCGCACCCAGACAGGTTCTCCGGTGCAGAGAAAGCGGCAGTACCCTGAGATTTTTTGTGCCTGTCTGCCTGATTTCAGGCACCAACGCAGTACTCACCGGTGCAGAAAGTTTAATGAAGCGACCTATGGGTATATATAAGACAATATGTGATGAGCGGGGACTGATTTTCAGCCAGGATGCCACAAGCGTAATGCTTAAGGGACCTCTGAAATCAGGATGTTACCGTCTGGCAGGCAATGTGTCCAGCCAGTTCATCAGCGGACTTTTGTTTGCACTGCCTCTCCTTGAGGGAGACAGCAAGCTGACAATTACGCCGCCTATCGAGAGCCGTTCATATATTGACATGACCATTTCTGCCCTGGCTCAGTTCGGAGTTGAGGCAGTGTGGAAGGACGAAAACACCATCACCATCAGAGGAAGCCAGCGGTATCAGGCACGCGAGGCCTGGGTTGAGGGAGATTACTCCAACGCTGCGTTCTTTGAGGCACTTAATGTGCTGGGCGGAGATGTCGAAATCGGCGGACTTGATCCGGAAAGCATCCAGGGAGACAAGGTTTACGCCAGAATGTTTGAACAGTTAAAGAAAGGAACTCCAACCCTGAATATTTCCGATTGCCCTGATCTGGGGCCGGTACTCTTTTCAGTGGCAGCAGCGGGAAGCGGGGGAGTTTTCTGCGACACCAAGCGCCTGAAGATAAAGGAAAGTGACCGCGGACAGGTTATGGCTGAAGTGCTGGGCAAGTTCGGAGTTTCGGTAACTGTTTACGAAGATGAAATAGTAATTTATCCTGCCAGATTCGAGGCACCATCGAAACCTCTTTACGGTTACAACGATCACCGTATTGTAATGTCCGAGGCAGTGCTGCTGAGTCTGACAGGCGGAATAATAGAAGGGGCGGAGGCAGTGACCAAGAGTTTTCCTGACTTTTTTGACAAGCTGCGGACCCTGGGAATTGAGGTAAAAGAAATTGAAGATAACTAAAGAGACTAATATATTGATGGTTGGCCTGGGAATCATCGGCGGAAGCTACGCCAGAGGCCTGACCAAGGCCGGATACACAGTTAAAGCAATTGACACAGACCCGGCCACAATCCAGTACGCCCTTGAAAATAACATCATTGCAGAGGGGACAACTGAGGCTGACCGCAGGCTCATCGGAGAAGCGGACCTGCTGATTTTTGCCCTTTATCCGCACATTTTCAAAGAATGGATTGCGCAGAATCAGTGGTTCCTTAAGTCCGGTGCCATCATCACCGACGTAACCGGTGTCAAAGGCAGGCTGGTAGGAGAAATCCAGGAAATGCTCAGAGATGATTGTGAATACATCGCGGCCCACCCTATGGCCGGCGGCGAAAAGCTGGGCATCTGGCACAGCGACGAAAAGAAATTTTACGATGCAAACTACATCGTGGTTCCTACAGAAAAGAACACTGAAAACGCTGTCGAAACCTGTCGCCAGCTGGGCGAAATCCTGCAGTTTGCAAGAATTTCACAGCTGCCGCCATACGAACACGACGAAATGATAGGTTTCGTATCACAGCTGACCCACTGCATCGCCATGACCCTTATGACATGTAACGACACAGAAAATCTTGAAGATTTCACCGGAGACTCTTTCCGCGACCTGACAAGAATCGCACGTATTGACGATGTAATGTGGAGCGAACTTTTCCTTTCCAACAAGGATGCTTTGCTCCATCAGATGAAGCTCTTCACCATGGAATTTTCCAAGCTGGAAAGAATGCTTATGGAAGCTGACAAGGACGGCATACGGGACATGATGCGCCGCTCTACAGCGCGCCGAGCCCTTTTCGAAAAAGAAAAACCTGAAGACAAACCTGAAGAAACACAGGAGGCATAATATATGGACAACATGGTATTCAAACGGAAACTCCCGATTCCTAAAGACATCAAGGAAATGTTTCCTATCACAGACGAACTGAAACGAATCAAGGAAGAACGCGACCAGGAAGTAAAGGACATCCTCAGCGGCAGGTCTGACAAGTTCATGCTCATAATCGGCCCTTGCTCTGCGGACAACGAAACTGCGGTTCTCGACTACATAAACAGACTGAAAAAAGTCCAGGAAAAGGTGGAAGAAAAGATTTTTATTCTTCCGCGTGTATATACCAATAAGCCTCGTACTACCGGAAAAGGCTACAAAGGACTCCTCCACCAGCCTGATCCTAACATGCACGAAGATATGCTCAAGGGCATCATTGCAGTAAGAGAAACCCACATCACTGCTTTCAGGGAAACGGGCCTTACATGTGCCGACGAAATGCTTTATCCTGAGCTGCACAGATACCTTTCTGACCTGCTCAGCTACGTGGCAGTGGGAGCCCGCTCAGTGGAAGACCAGATGCACCGCCTGACAGCCAGCGGCCTTTCAATTGCAGTTGGTATGAAGAATCCCACAAGCGGAGATTTTTCAGTAATGATGAACTCCATCGTTGCAGCCCAGAGTGCCCATACATTTATCTACAGAAACTGGGAAGTTGAGAGCAAAGGCAACCCTTATGCCCACGCAATCCTCCGCGGCTACATGAATAAGCGCGGCCAGTCCCTGCCGAACTACCACTATGAGGACCTGGTGACAGTCTGTGACATGTACAACCAGCAGGGCCTTGCAAATCCGGCAATTATTGTGGACACCAACCACGCCAACTCCGGCAAGCAGTATCTGGAACAGGTGAGAATTTCCAAGCAGGTACTCCACTCCATGCGCCACAATGAAGACATTAACCGCATGGTAAAAGGCCTCATGATTGAAAGCTACATTGAGGACGGCTGTCAGTCTGTAGGCGGCGGTGTTTACGGACAGTCCATCACCGACCCTTGCCTGGGCTGGGAAAAGACTGAGAGACTGATTTACGATCTGGCAGAATTGCTTTAAAACCCAATATAGTAAAAAAAGCTTCTGAACGGATATTATCCTTTTCAGAAGCTTTTGTTTTGCAATACTTTAGCGCAGGTGTTTTTCTATCAGATCGATAAACGTATCCACGTATTCCATTTTGGTGAAGATGGCGCGGGCCATGGTTTTGTTGCCGCCGCCTTTGCCGTTGTAGATCTGAGCGTTGTCTTTGACCAGCTTGCCGCAGTCTGTTTTGCCGTCTGAGACCAGGAGAACCGTGAAGGTAGGTTCGTGTACCAGGAAGCCGATTTTGCCGGCGTGAGGGCCGATTTCGCGGGTCAGAGCCACTAAATCATCCAGGGTCAGGACATCGTAGCGGTGGACATTTACGCCGCGGCCGTAATCTTCGATTATGCGGGCGCTTTCCTTGGCCAGCACGTCTTTCTTGAGGTGGTAGAGCTGGTTGCGGACTTCTTTGTTCTTTTCAATCTGGGTCTGGTATTTTTTAAGCACGTCGTCGGTACCGGCGCTGAGGCTGGTGCAGAGCGTGTTGAGGGTGTCCATTTCTTCCTGATACTTGAGGAAGGCACGGCGGCCTGCTTCGAAGTAAATTCTGAACATTCCCTTGTTGCTTTCAACTTTGAAAATTTTCACCATACCGACCTGGCCGGCTGTGGAAGGGTGAGTGCCGCAGCAGAAAACACAGTCAGAAGGGTTTTCTGGTGAACCCACGCAGACGATGGTTATATCTTTTTCCAGAGTGAGAGCCTTACGCATAGGCAGGCCTTCTGCTTCTTTTTTTGTGTCGAAGTGGCGGGTGATTACAGGCTGATTCTGCCAGATTGCCTCATTGGTGCAGTATTCTGCCCGCTTGGCCATTTCCCATGTAACCGTTGTAAATTCAGGGTTTTCTTCCAGGCTGATGTCGATTGTCATGTACTGGTCGCCCATGTGAAAGCCCCTGTTCACGCCGCCGAACTCACGGTAGAACATGCCGCTCAGGATATGTTCGCCGCAGTGGCGCTGCATGTTGTCGAATCTGCGTTCCCAGTCGATGGCAAGGGCCACTTCAGCACCCGCAGCAAGCGCACCTTCTGGACAGTCCACCACGTGGATGATGTCATCTTCAGTTTCGTAAACATCAGTCACAGCAAAACCGGCAATTGTACCAAGGTCGCAGCTCTGTCCGCCCCCTGTAGGGAAGAAAACAGTCTGGTCCAGCGTTACCAGGGTTTTGCCTTTTTCGGCCGCTGCGGAAGTGATGACCGCAGAAGCTTCTTTCATATAAACATCTTCTTTAAAAAGTCTTCTTGTCTTCATAAGTAAAATCTCCTTTGGGAAAAGTATATCACAATCCCCGGAAGAAATAAACAGGGGCCGGCATATAATTCAGGGAGAAAAGGAGGAAGACTATGCACAGCAAAATGAAAGGAATGATGGCCGGGGCAGTTATGTTTGTCCTCAGTTTAAGTTTCTGCAGCTGGGTGTACAGCCCGGCTCCGGCGGACATGGAGGTTCCGGCCTCCGGCAGGTCAGATACAGGAAAAGAAGCGGTGATAGTTATTGATGCGGGCCACGGAGGTATGGACGGAGGGGCGTCCGCTGCAGACGGAACACTGGAAAAAGATCTGACACTGAGCATCGCCAGGGAACTGGAAAAGGTAATCTCTGACTACCCGGCACAGGTGATTATGACCAGAACATCAGATGACTGGCTTGCAGACAATGATGACCGGCCGGTCAGAACTAAAAAAAGAGAAGATCTTAAAAGGCGCAGGGAGATTATTGAAGGGGCAGGTGCAGACATAGCGGTCTCAATCCACCTGAACAGCTTCCCGCAGGATGTATCAGTATGCGGAGCGCAGGTTTTTTATCCGGCGGAGCATGAGGGACGAACAAACGTGCGGAATCCGGAAAGAACAAGTAAAAACTATGCACAGAGCGTGCAGAAAGCCCTTGAAATCAACATTCCTGACGACCGCAGCAGGGAGGTAATGGCCAAGGATGACATACTACTGTTCAGGGATATGGATACCGACATTATACTGGTGGAGTGTGGCTTCCTTTCAGATCCGGAAGAGGCTAAGCTGCTCAGAACCGCAGAATATCAACGACTCTTGGCAGAATCTATATGGCAGGGGATCAATGAAATTTTATACCTGAAAAAAACACCGGAATTTCAAATTATTTACAGTACGAACACAATTGAATAAAATTTATTTTTTTGATGAAAAAAATCTGTGGATAACTTCCTCTTGACAAATGGAAAACCATGCCTGAACCATTGGAATTTCAACACAAAAAAGCAATGGAGTTATCCACAGGCACTTGTGAATTAAATTGTATACAATTTTTGGACAACTTGTGGATAACAGCCCAAAACATTGAAAAAACAATGACTTTTAAGTGTTGAAAAATGTTTGCCAAATAAAGAACAAAGGTTGACATAATTCGACAAAATGGTACAATTATAAAAAAGAAAAAATAATTTTTGAAAGGGGACTTTAAATGGGTTTTGCTTATTACGATTATTACACAACACCAATTATGAGTTACGTCAACTATGGACTGATTATGGCTATTGCACTGGTGGCAGCAACCATCATAGGACTGGTTGTATATTTTGCTTTTCTTAAGAAGAGTAACGAAGGCCGCTTCACAGGCTTCAGAAAAACAATGTATAATTTATTGGCGTTCAACAGATTTTATGCAGAAAATATTATAAAATTCCTGTATGTAATCGGGGCTTGTATCGTTACAGTTGCAGGCATTGTGATGATTGTGCTGGGATCATTCCTGTCAGGAATACTTATGCTTGTGATAGTGAATATTGTGCTGAGAATTGCTGCTGAACTGGTTCTCATGTTCATCATGCTCTGTAAAAAGACTGTTTCCATGGACAGAAGACTTTCCAAAATCGAAAACTTCTATATGGAAAACTATGGAGAAGACTGGGGCAGCGAAGACGGCGGTTTTGCAGAAGATGAAGAATACGCAGAAGATGACTGCGGTTCATGCGGCGGCTGCGATATTGCAGAAGAACTGAACGATTTTATAATCAGACCATACGAGGAAGCAGCAGAAGAAACTGAAGACAATAAAGACCAGCAGTAACATCTTAAGAAACTATAAGCAGGACCGCCGGAGCGGCAGTCCTGCTTTTTGAATATCTGCACCGAGGGAAAATGACGGAGGAAACAAAATGGATATCTGGAAAATACTTGAGATTGAACCTACTAAAGATAAAAAATCAATAAATAAGGCTTACAGAGTGCGGCTTCCTTTTGTGAATCCTGAGGATGATCAGGAAGCCTTTATGGAGCTGAGAGAGGCCTACGAGGCAGCGCTGGAATATGCTGAAAGAGAAGATGACGGGGACAGCGCTCAGCCGGAAGAAGACAACTCTGAAGCAGGTCTGTTCAGAAAAGCATTGGAAGCTCTTTACTGGGACTTCCCGCGGAGAATAGACCCGCAGCAGTGGAAGGACCTCTTTGCCTGCGATTTTGCATCAGCCCTTGACACAAAAAATGAAGCCAGAGACATAGTGCTCACTTTCATGCTTGAGCGGTATCTGGTACCTTGTGATGTGGTGAGAGTCATGGATTTCCACTTCGGTCTCATGGAAAGCAAAGAGGAACTGTTTGAACTATATCCGGAGGCTTTCGTGCAGCAGGCTGTGCTCAATGCAATTGAGGGCACCGATACTATGCCTTTTGAATTGTTTGAGGTAGATGATCCTCAGGGGATAGAAGACTTCTTCGGCAGATACAGAAAAGTAATAGAGCACATAATAAAAAAAGAGTGGGAGGATGCTGCCCTTCTGATTCAGACCATTGAGGACTCCGGCGTTAACCATCCTTACCTTATGATGCGTAAAGCAGAAGTTATGGCTGCATCAGGTGATATGAGCCTGATGGAAGAACTGGAAGTGAAGCTGCAGGAACTCTATCCTGAGAATATTGATATACTTCTTTTCTGCGGGCATAGTGAGCAGAAAAAAGGCAGGTTCATGGAGGCAAAATCTTTCTTCGATAAGGTTCTGGAAAAGATTCCTGAACATGCTGATGCAAAATTTGAGGGGGCTTCCTGCCTCATCAGTGCAGGCAGCTATGCCGAGGGGAAGGAAATCCTCGTAGAACTCTCAAAAGAGTTTCCGACAAGCGAGCCGATTGTTGAAAAACTTAAAGAAGCCGGAGCCGCTATTGCTGCCGGAATAGAAGCAAAGGTAGCTGATGGTACAGCCGACGGACACGACATGTACGAGCTGGCAGACTGCTATACTGATATGGAGCGTTTTGAGGAAGCACTGGAAGTACTGGAAAGTGCCCGCATTCCTGACGACAAAGAAATCAAGGCTGCCATAATGCATGTGGTTCTGCTGCTGAACCTGAGCCGGTTTGAAGATGCAGTAAAATATGTAGAGCAATACGAAGGCCTCATTGAAAAACATCATGAGGAGGACCGTAAAAAATACCTGTCCAAACTGCTGTATTTTAAAGCCGGTGCTTATAACAGTCTGGGACTTGAAAGTGCAGAGCGCTCTGTCCTTGAACGGCTTGTAGAAAAAACAGACCCTGAATATGCTCTGGGATGGGCGGCACTGGCCAGATGTCAGCTGGACAAAGGATTTTATCAGAAAGGTCTGGACTGCGCCCTGAAGGGCATTGAATCCGACCCGTCAATTTTTGAAAGTTATTTTGAAGCAGGAAGAGCCTGCTATGAACTGGGCGATTCAAACCGTGCCATCAGCTATCTGGCAGAAGCCCGGGATATGGAGCCTTTCTTCCTGAAAACACATATTTATATTATAAAATCGCTTCTTGACCAGCACCGTGCTGATGATGCAGAGGATTATCTCCAGTATCTTGATGAGAATAAGGCAACAGGTCTTGATCTGGAATATCTCCGCGGCCGTCTGGAAATTCTCAGGGGAAATGAACAGCAGGCTGCTGATATTGTAAAGAACGTCATCGAAAAAGCTAAGGCTCTGACCAGAGCTGAACGCAGAGAAGAAGTCAGCAGCATGGGAGAAATGTACAACACCCTGGGCAATCTCTACGTGGGAAGCCACGTTGATTTTGAAGAAATTCTGGAGCTTGTAAAAGAGGGACTGAAGTATGAAGGCGGATTCGGACCGCTTCTCCAACTTAAGGGCAATCTGCTTTACGACCTGGGGCGCTACCAGGAGGCTCTGGAAGAGTATAAGCGTGTGGCCGCCCGCTACCCGCAGCACAATCAGATTTACTGGGATATGGGCTGCTGCCATGAAATGATGCAGGATTACGAAAAGGCACTTAAGGCCTACACAACCCAGCTTGAGAGAAAGACAGGCAGCAATGCCTACAATTCGTGTGCCCGGGTGGCTATGGCCATGGGTAAGCTGGACCTGGCGGAATCCTACCTGAACAAAGCCATGGAAACTGATGATACAGACCCTGTGATTTCAGTGAATATGGGCCGCCTTCTGGAAAGAAGGAAGCAGCCTGATGAGGCGCTGAAGGCTTACGCAAAAGCAAGAGAACTGGGAAAAACATATAATATAAACTGCAGACCGGCATACCGCAATGCTGCGGACATTTATACAAGAAAGCAGCAGGGCGACGAGGCAATTGCACTTATTGAGGACCTCTACAGCCAGTATGGTCAGGCGGGTGACCTGAAACATATCCACCTGCTGGCGCAGATTTTCGGCAAAGTTGATCTGGCTTTTTCCAATCTGGAAAGGTGGGCTGAGGCGGCAGGTGTGGACAAAGAATCATTTAGTTATCAGTCCAAATATGCTGAGATTCTCAGACTGGCGGATCAGCCTGAGAAGGCGGTGCAGATCTGTGAACGTTTCATTGATGAAGCACCCGGCTCATGTTTCTTCGGCGGTAACCTGTATTACAACATGGGCGACTACGAAAATGCTCTTCGTATCTTTACAAGAGGCATGGAGGTCTGCCCGGAAGAAAAGAAAAACTTCCTGGGCGCGGCTAAGTCTGCTTTCCGCCTGGGTCGCAGGGAGAAGGCTGCTGAATATGCCAGAGCAGGTCTTGACACTTATCCTGAAGACAGGTATGCTGAACCTGGAGATTTTTTCCTTCAGGATGAAGTGGTTTACGGGGCTCTGCTGGCCCTTTCCGGTGACTTCACAGGAGGTATTGATCTGGTTGAAAAGGAAATGTGGGGCGAAATGTGCAAAGGTTGTCATTACCGCGAATGTATCGACGCTTACATTGAGCTTTCTGACATGTATGATTTTGTCGGGGATAAGGAAAAAGCACTGGAGATGGCCGAAAAGGGCTGTCTGGTATCCGAGTTTGACTTTGACCTGATAAGCGAAAGAAAACGACTTAAAGAGGAACTGAAATGTTAATTGGAATTGATTTAGGAACCACCAACTCTCTGGCAGCCTGCTACAGGGACGGGGAGCCGGTACTGATTCCCAACCGTCTGGGCGGGTATCTGACACCATCGGTGGTGAGTATAGATGAAGAGGGGAACTTGTTTACAGGTCAGGTGGCGAAGGAAAAGATGATTACCAGCCCCGACCAGTCTGCCAGCGTGTTCAAGCGCAGTATGGGCACCGGCAAAGAGTTCCTGCTGGGAAACAAGAGATACAGTGCGACCGACCTTTCGGCCCTGATTCTCCGTTCTCTCAAAGAAGATGCGGAGGTTTTTCTTGGTGAGGAAGTTACTGAGGCCATTATAAGTGTGCCTGCCTATTTTAATGACGTACAGCGCAAAGCCACCAAACAGGCCGGGGAACTTGCAGGACTCAAGGTGGAAAGAATCATCAACGAGCCTACTGCAGCTGCCATCGCTTACGGCATTACACGGGATGATGAAGAAAAACGCTTTCTGGTATTCGACCTGGGCGGCGGTACTTTTGATGTGTCTATTCTGGAACTTGACGGGGATATTATGGAAGTCCGCGCCATTGCCGGAGACAATTATCTGGGCGGTGAAGATTTTACAGGGGTGCTTTACAATATGTTCCTGAAACATCATGGTCTGGAGGAATCTGCACTGACCAAGCCTCAGGCAAAGCACCTGTGGAAACAGGCTGAACTGTGCAAAATCAGTTTTTCTGAAGCAGCGGGCGGCGTATCAAAGATGACTGCATCGCTTAATGGCGATATGCTGGAACTGGATATCAGCGCTGCTGATTACGAAAAGGCCTGCGGAGACCTTCTGGAAAGACTTAAAAAACCAATAGAACGCAGCCTGAAAGATGCCAAGCTCCGCGTTGCCGACCTGGACGAAATCATTCTGGTAGGCGGCGGCACAAGGCTCTCTCTGGTGAGATCTTTTGTGACGAAACTTTTCAGACGATTTCCGAATATCTCGGTGAATCCTGATGAAGCTGTAGCCATCGGTGCAGCGCTTCAGTGTGCAATGAAGGAACGTAACGAAGATATCAAGGAAATAGTTCTTACCGATGTCTGCCCTTTTACTCTGGGAACTTCTGTGGTCAGGACTTTTGGTGAAAACGAAAAGGAAGGCGGATACTTCCTGCCTATAATTGAACGCAACACGGTCATTCCGGTGAGCCGCCGAGAGACCCTTTATACAGTTTATGACAAGCAGAAAGAAATCACAGTTGACATTCTTCAGGGTGAAAGCCGCCTTGCGAAGAACAATCTCCACCTGGGAGAAATCCACGTCCGCGTACCTGAGGCGCCTGCAGGAGGAGAGTCCATCAATGTGACATACACTTATGATATAAATTCTTTGCTGGAAGTAATCGTCAAGGTTAATTCAACAGGGTACACAAAAAAGATGATTATAAAGAGTGAAGAATCCCAGTTAAGCGATGAAGAGGCTGAAGCACGTATGAAAGAACTGGATTACCTGAAGGTTCACCCCCGGGATCAGGAAATCAATCAGCTGATTCTGGCCCGCGGAGAAAGAATATATGAAGAATCCACAGGTTTTGTGAGGGAAGAGCTGGCCAATGTGCTTGCTCAGTTTGAGCACATACTGGACCGTCAGGATCCTGAGGCCATTGAAAAGGCTCAGGCTGATGTGACAGAAATACTGGACAGCCTGGAAGGGAAATTTTAATTAATTTTAAAAGGACGATTGACTCAATCGTCCTCTTTTTCTGATACCATTTCCACAAATTCCTCAAAGTCGTCCATGCCGCTGCTGATGAAGTCGTAAAGCACCGGTTCTTTGAACTGGTACTTGGCAATTGGAACCACCAGGTGGCCGTAAGGAGAACCATGAAGGTCATTTTCAAGAATTTTTATTGATTTACGGTCGTTGGCACTGAGAATAATCTGGCCGTCATCGAGAATATAGTAGACGCCTATAACATCATCACTGAGACGGTACTCGGATTTACCTACATGATTGTTATCAGGGTGGAAAATCATGAGGATTCTGCCGTTGTCATGCTGAGTTACCATAGCTTTTTCGGTAAGTGGAGTTGCGTCGTTTTCAAACTCGCTGCCCTCACCCATGAAGTCGAAGAGTGTGATAAATTCCGGCTTGGAAGTCATCATTGATGCTTCAGTGGCAGTAATCTGGAAAGAAGATATCCTTTCGTATTTTACCACTTTCAGTTTATCCAGAGTGACCTGAGTCACAATCAGGAAATACTTATTGTCATACTCTATGAGAGAACGGCAGAGGTAAGCTTTGAGAGTGCTGAAGGTGCCGAAACTTTTATCATCGTCAGTGGCGTAGTAGGCTGCGTTGGAACCGCTTTGCTCGTCGGTTGCCTCATCGATGGTGTTGGTCAGCAGCGTTGCACCCTTATGTTCAGAAAAAAGGTCGGTACGCACATAACCTTTAGTGAGGAACTTGGCTGCTGTAAAGTCACGGCCGAAACATCTCATGAGGAAATAGTTGATGACAAAATTGGCTGTCGGAAGAGGCGTGCACTGTTTGCACATGAGCATGTATTCTTCTTCTTCGCTCATCTGAACGATTGGCGAAAGGAGAAATTCGTATTCTCCGAAATTGTCAGGAAGGGGCACTTTCATGCGTATGTTCTGTTTAACATATTCCTGAACAAGCCAGCGCAGCTCCTTTTCGGTGATTTCTGTTTTTTTGCCGCCGAGGCCGCCCATGAGACGGTTTTCGATGGTTCTGATTTCAAAATACTGGTCTTCTTCATCTTCTGCCAGAACACTTTCATAAGTGTCAAAACCCAGGTCTTCAGAATCAAGGTAGAAGAACTGGTGAAAATGTTTCATCACTGTGTTTTCCGGCAGAAGCCAGTGCACATAAACTCCCACCACGCCCATGAGGCGGGTGTCAGTGATAAAACCATTTAAAAATTCTTTCCGGCTGGTGCGGGCGCTGTCTGACAGCCCGCCGCGCAGAACCTGAAACGGTGATTTGTTTTCCATATGTAAAATTGCCTTTCGCAAATGTTTGATTTCCCGGCTGGGTGGTAAGTTATATATAAAGTATATACGATTTTCAAAAAAATACAAGACAAATGGGCGCATGAGTGTTGACATCAGAGAAAAAAAGTATATAATATTATCTGCAAACCGTGAAGGTTTGATTTTTTAATTGATAGTCCTTATCAAGAGTGGCAGAGGGAACAGGCCCTGAGAAGCCCGGCAACCTAGGTGTTTCAA
>JAFQHT010000087.1 GCA_017397825.1 Bacillota bacterium
AAAAAGGCGCTTACCTGACAGAAGGTTCTGCAGCACCTGCAGATATCCTTGCTATCAAGGGCCGCACAGCTGTTGAAGATTACATCATCCAGGAAGTACAGAAAGTTTACCGTGTACAGGGTGTTGAAATCAGCGACAAACACATCGAAGTTATCGTTCGTCAGATGATGAAGAAAGTTAAAGTCGAAGAAGCAGGCTCCACAGACCTTATCGGTGGTGCACTGGTTGACTACAAAGATTACAAAATCAAACTGGAAGAAATCAAAGACAGAATCGCAGCTGGCGAAGAAGGTCTGGTTGAACCAAAAGCAACAGATATCATTCTTGGTATCACAAAAGCTGCTCTTGCAACAGAATCTTTCCTGTCCGCAGCATCCTTCCAGGAAACAACAAAAGTACTCACAGATGCAGCTATCCGCGGTAAGATGGATATGCTTCAGGGTATGAAAGAAAACGTAATCCTTGGTAAACTTATCCCAGCAGGCTCCACAGTAGCTCTTGATGAAGAAGTTGCAGTGGAAAATGTGGAAATTGCCGGAATTTAAGGCAAAATTTTATAAAAATTATATAAAATAACTATTGACATAACTGCGCCAAAAACGTATAATAGTTTTTGGCGCAGTTAAGTTTGCGTCAATTAAGTGTGTCTTGTTTCTCAATGAGAAATAAGGATGCTATCTATATATAAAATGTAATAGGAGGAAATTAAAATGCCAACATTTAACCAATTGGTTCGTAATGGTAGAGAAGTTCTGGTAAAGAAATCTACAGCTCCTGCACTGCAGAAAGGTTACAACAGCCACAAAAAAGTTGCTACAAACCAGTCTGCTCCACAGAAACGTGGTGTATGTACAGCTGTTAGAACAATGACACCTAAGAAACCAAACTCCGCTCTGAGAAAAGTAGCTAGAGTTCGTCTTTCCAACGGTATCGAAGTAACATCTTACATTCCAGGTATCGGCCACAACCTGCAGGAACACTCTGTTGTTCTGATTCGTGGCGGTCGTGTTAAAGACCTTCCAGGTGTTCGTTACCATACAATTCGTGGTACACTGGACACACAGGGCGTTGCAAAAAGAATGCAGTCCCGTTCCAAATACGGTGCAAAACGTCCAAAAGCCGGTAAAAAATAATTTTTACAGGTTGCTTAACCAAAACAATTAAATTACGTAAAATGACATTTAATGCCCAAAAGGGTTTTATATATAGATATATATTTACCCCTTTTCTGCAGACAGAAGTTTTTTTACACTTTTGAGTACCAAAGATATCATCAAAAATAATGAAGGAGGGAAGAACGGTGCCAAGAAGAGGTAATATTGCAAAAAGAGATGTACTGGCTGATCCAATGTACAACTCAAAACTCGTTACTAAACTTGTTAACAGCATCATGCTGGATGGCAAAAAAGGCGTTGCTCAGAAAATTGTTTACGATGCATTCGATATCGTAGCAGCTAAAACAGGCAACGAACCACTTGAAGTATTTGAAAAAGCAATGGAAAACATCATGCCATTGCTGGAAGTTAAAGCACGTCGTGTAGGCGGTGCAACATATCAGGTTCCAATGGAAGTTAGAGCAGAAAGAAGACAGACTCTGGGTCTGCGCTGGCTGACAACTTACTCAAGAAACAGAAACGAAAAAACAATGCGCGAAAGACTTGCTGGCGAAATCATGGATGCTGCTAACGGCACAGGTGGTGCTTGCAAAAAACGCGAAGACACACACAAAATGGCAGAAGCAAACAAAGCATTTGCTCATTACAGATATTAATCTACACTTTTGCACAGGCCTGGCGGCGTAAAGCCTCCGGGCTGGCATAATAAATATAGGAGGAAAAATGGCAAGAGACGTTTCACTGGAAATGACCAGAAATATCGGTATCATGGCTCACATCGACGCCGGTAAGACTACAACAACAGAACGTATTCTTTACTTCACAGGTGTTAACCATAAAATTGGTGAAACACATGATGGTTCTGCTACAATGGACTGGATGGCTCAGGAACAGGAACGTGGTATCACTATCACTTCCGCTGCTACAACATGTTATTGGGCACACACTGATAACAAAGAAGCTGCTGACATCAAGAAAAACCGTCACAGAATCAACATCATCGACACTCCTGGCCACGTTGACTTTACAGTAGAAGTAGAACGCTCACTGCGTGTTCTCGACGGTTCTGTAACAGTTCTTTGTGCAAAAGGCGGTGTAGAACCTCAGTCTGAAACTGTATGGCGTCAGGCTGACAAATATCGCGTACCAAGAATGATCTATGTAAACAAAATGGATATCATGGGTGCAGACTTTTACAACGTTCTGCGTATGATCAAAGAACGCCTTAAATGTAATGCTGTTCCACTTCAGATTCCAATGGGTGCTGAAGATACATTCGTAGGTATGATTGACCTTCTGAAAATGAAAGCAATCGTTTACGATAAAGACGTTACAAAAGGCTACCAGGAAGTAGAAATTCCTGAAGAATTTGCTGACAAGGCAGAAGAATACCGCGCAGCAATGATCGAAGCAATCGTTGAAACAGATGAAGATCTTATGATGATGTATCTGGAAGGCGAAGAAATCGATATCGCTGACCTGAAAAAGGCTATCCGTAAAGCTACAATCGCTAACGAAATGGTTCC
>JAFQHT010000088.1 GCA_017397825.1 Bacillota bacterium
AGAGGCGAGCATCTGGTAAACATCCAGATCAAAGGATTTAAAATTGACTGGAAAGTTGTCGGTGATATTTACAAAGTGGGTCTGCCTTCAATCGTAATGCAGTCCATTGCCTCAGTTATGACCATAGGCTACAATGCAATTCTTGTAGGCTATTCAACAACTGCAGTAGCGGTTCTCGGAATATACTTCAAGATTCAGTCATTCGTGTTTATGCCTGTATTCGGTCTTAACCAGGGTGCAATGCCTATCATGGGTTACAATTATGGTGCCCGCGACAGAAAGCGCCTTATGGACACATACAAGGCGGCAATGGTGTTCGCAGTTACAGTAATGTCTGTAGGCCTTATACTTTTCCAGACAGCACCAAACCATCTGCTGGGGATGTTTGATGCTTCACCTGAAATGCTTGAAATCGGTGTACCTGCACTGAGAATTATCAGTATCTGTTTCCTGCCTGCAGCCTTTGGTATTATCACAGGAACCTTATTCCAGGCCACAGGTCATGGTATCTACAGCCTTCTGGTTTCAATCATCAGACAGCTGCTGGGTATCCTTCCGCTGGCATTCATTCTCATCAGAATCGGCGGAGTAACTCTTTCATGGGCATCATTCCCACTGGCAGAAGTGCTGGGACTCACATACAGTGCTATTATGCTGAGACGACTTTACAACAAGGAAATAAAGACATTATAATTTTTGTGAAATAATATATTCAATGAAATCCCTGACTGAAGATGAAGCAGGGATTTTTTTGTTGTACAGAAGAAAAAGTCCTGTCTGGAGCCTTTCATCGGTAAAATGCCGGATAAGGTAATCTTCATTACCGGCCATTGAAGCTGAGGCTGTACCAGGAACTATTGCCACACCCATCTTCCATCTGGCCATAGAAAGCGCGGTGTGATTGTCCTGGCAAATATATCTGAAATTAAGGTTCTGCATCCCGTCCGGCCAGTATTTTTTTATGTGGTTGTACCAGCGGCGTGTGATAATAAGCGGTATATGAACCATATCCTCAAGAGATGCATCAGACTTTCTGCTTTCCAGAAATTCTTTTTTTCCGACGAAGGTAAGGGAATCGTCCGTGATTTTCAGTGAAACTACATCATCTGAAATTTCAAAGGGTGAGCGTACAAGTGCCATGTCCAGCAGACCTTTTTCCAGCATTTTGATATGCTCAAAACTTTCTTTTTCATGAATGGAAAAAATCACATTTTTATCAGCACAATAACTGCTGATAATGTCCAGTGCATAATCAGTGGAAGAGGTAACAATTCCGATATTTATTGTATCAGCAGATGGTTCGTGAAGTTCGGTGAGGATTGATTCGCTGTACGAAATCAGCGAAAGCGCTTTTTTATATAAGAGTTCGCCTTTATCTGTAAGTCTGATACCGCGGGGAGTCCTTACAAAAAGCGTAACATTGAGTTCTTTTTCAAGAGCCTGCATCTGTTTGGAAAGCGGTGGCTGGGAAATGTGCAGCTCGGCTGCTGCTTTGAGAATTGAGCCGCATTCAGCCACGGTAACAAAGTTCTTAAGTGTTTTAATATCCATATAGGTCCTCCTGTAATATAAGGATTATAACATATACCGTAAATGAATAACAGATATATATTATATATATTTTACGAATAATAAAAAACATGCTAAACTCACAATATTGAAAGGAGACTGCTTTGAAATGGTTGAATTTATAATTTCTGCAGCGCCTATATGTGTGCTGCTTGTAACGCTTCTTATTATGAAAATGCCTGCCAGAAAAGCCAGCGCAATAGCCTTTGCTGTAGCAATGGCTGAGTTTCTGCTGATTTACAGACCTGAAACAAAGGGTGTGGCAATAGCAATTGAAAAAGGCCTGGCAATGTCTATAACTGTAGGACTGATTGCTGTTGGTGCTATGCTGCTTAATAACCTGGTTGATATGGCAGGTGGATTCAATACAATCAAACAGTTTCTCTCCACGCTTTTTGAGGACAGGTTTGCTCTGTTTCTTATGATCTGCTGGACCTTTACTGCATTTCTTCAGGGAATCGCAGGATACGGCCTTCCGGCAGTAATTGCAGCAACCATTCTTATCAAATCAGGCTATGATACCTCAAAGTCAGCAGCAGCGGCCTTGCTGGGACATTCCTGGGCCATAAGTTTCGGTTCCATGGGTTCGTCAATATTCGGCATAGAAATTGTTACTGGCACTCCGCTCGGAGAAATCCTGGTGGCAATGTCAAAGTATGGTTCTGTCGGAATGCTGGCATGTGGTATGGGAATCTGCTTTATTTACGGTGGTTTCAGATATATTCTCAAAGGTCTGAAATTCCTCATTCCTGCATGGATTACAATGTCCGTATCTCTTACAGTTATGGCAAAGTTTGAAATGGTGACCGTAATTGGTTTTGTTACAGGCATGGTGGGTCTTATTACGATGATGGTTACTTACCGCATTGTAAGCGGACATAAATACAGACATTTCAGCAAAGACGAGCTTCGCCAGCTCTTTGACGGGGTACTTCCGTATCTTCTTGTAATTGTGATGTCAATCGGTTTCTTTATCATTAATCCTGGTCTGAAACTTTCAATAGATGTGCCGGGATACGAAATGGCAGCAGGCAAGGTAGTGGCAGCTGAAGAAGATTTTGTTACCATGAATCTGATAAAATTCCCGTTTACAATCATTCTGATAACAGTATTTATAAGCTTGACATATTATCACATAAGGGGAATTCTTAAATTCAGCTGTCTTAAAACCATGGCCGGACGTACATATAAAAAAGTAAAGAACACGGTAATCACCCTGGTTCTTCTGCTTTGTACCACAAATATTATGATGGACTGTGACATGGTTATCAACTTGTCATCATATATTGTTGCAGCAACAGGAAAACTTTATCCGTTTATGGCGGCTGTACTGGGGGCCACAGGAACTTTTATCACAGGAAGCAACACCAATTCAAATATTCTGTTTGGTTCACTGCAGGAAAATGCTGCAATTGCAATGGGCGTTTCGCCTGCACTGATGTGCGCCTGCCAGTCAATAGCAGCATCTGTTACAGGTGCAATAGGGCCTTCCACAACGTCAATCGTTTCTGCATCCGTTGGTTTAAGCGGAAAAGAAGGGGATATTTACAAGTATTCTCTCGGAACGTGTCTGGCTGCAGTGGCAGCACTCGGAATAATGAATATGATAAAAATTTAAATTGTAAACAAAAACTCCGGAAGACAGAAAGTGATTCTGTTTATCCGGAGTTTATTTTTTTGTGCTTTAATTATTAAAAATCCTCTTCAGCTTCGTCCCTTGCACGGGAGTCCATATCCACCAGGTCATAAATCAGCGGATCGCGAATAAGATGGGACCATACGGTATAAGTTGCTTTGACAAAGTCATCGTTCAGAGGAATCTGTTCCTCAATAAGAGGACAGGAGTATGGCAGTTCCTCGTCGTTATAAACCATCTGAAGAAAACCGTCTTCAGTAAGATAAGGAGCGAGAGGGTATGTACGGCACTGCAGCGGGCGCTTTTCACGGGGACACACAGGAGGCGTCTTGCAGCGTACGAAATAGACAGGGCCGTTCCAGCTGTCAGGGAATTCAAATTCTGCGGCATCTTCAACTGTCCAATCCAACCAGTTGTCTTTTTTATTGTGTATTTTGTGCTCGCCGGGATAGAGGTAGATACCCATTTCCATGTCATCACCATTGGTGTCAGCACAGGTACAGCAGGCAGCGCCGCAGAGTTTACCACAGTCATAATCAATGGGTGAAACTCTGTCAAGAAGTCTGTATATTGCTTTCCATGTTCTTTTTTTGATAGTAGATTTCATAATGTTAAATTATAAACGAAAATGTAAATAATTGCAAGAACTTGAACAAAACCTTAACGCTTTTTTTCACAACAAAATCACATTTTAGTGGTAGAATAACATGTCTTTATGTAGACAATTATGTAAACGTATTAGTAAATAAAAAGAGGTAACAGATGAGACTTGGAATTGATGTAGGATCAACAACGGTTAAACTGGTCCTTATTGATGAAAAAGAAAACATTATTTATCAGCGTTATGAACGTCACATGTCCAGCGTTTTCAGCAAAGTAAGCGAACTTCTGGGCAATCTTTTCGAAGAAAAAGGGGATATTGACGTTAAAACTGTAATTACCGGTTCCGGTGGGCTGGCGCTTGCCGAAACCATAGGTGCAAAGTTCGAACAGGAAGTAGTTACCTGTTCACTTGCAGTCCAGAAAATCATTCCCCAGACTGATGTAGTTATTGAGCTTGGCGGGGAAGATGCCAAAATCACTTTCTTCGGAAGTACAGTAGAGCAGCGTATGAATGGTACCTGTGCAGGCGGTACAGGTGCTTTTATCGACCAGATGGCAATTCTGCTTAACACTGATGGCAATGGTCTTAACGAAGCTGCTAAAAATTACAATATTATTTATCCTATTGCAGCACGATGCGGAGTATTTGCCAAGACTGACATCCAGCCCCTTATCAATGAAGGTGCACCCATTGAAAATCTTGCGGCTTCAATCTTCCAGGCTGTTGTAAATCAGACCATCAGCGGTCTGGCCTGCGGACGAAGAATCAGGGGCAATGTTGCTTTCCTCGGCGGTCCGCTTACATACATGTCGGAGCTGAGAAAGAGGTTCACTGAGACTCTGGAACTTGAGCCTGAAGAAGTTATTTTCCCTGAAAATTCAAAGTATTTCGTTGCGCTCGGTGCTGCTTTCATGGCAGATAACTGCGAGCCAGTAAAACTCAGTGATCTTATGGGCAGAATCGGCTCTGTGGATTCGCTGGCAGCGTCATCAACCAAGAGGGTTGAACCGCTTTTCAGAGAC
>JAFQHT010000089.1 GCA_017397825.1 Bacillota bacterium
GTGTAAGTAGTGATAACGCCTTCGTAGTTTCTCAGGATTACCTTGTGTGGAGTCTGGGAAACGACGTACTGAGGCATTACTGGAGTCTTACCGCCACCACCAGGAGCGTCAACTACGAATGTAGGTACTGCATAACCGGAAGTATGTCCTCTTAAACCTTCGATGATTTCGATACCCTTGGAAACTGTAGTTCTGAAGTGTTCGATACCGATGGAAAGGTCGCACTGGTAGATGTAGTAAGGTCTTACTCTGTTCTTAACCAGTTCGTGCATGAGTTCTCTCATCTTATGCTTACAGTCGTTAACGCCTCTTAAGAGAACTGTCTGGTTACCTAAAGGAATACCTGCGTCAGCAAGCTTTCTGCAAGCTTCTGCTGCTTCTGGAGTGAGTTCCTTAACGTTGTTGAAGTGAGTGTTGAGCCAGATTGGGTGATACTTCTTCAGCATGTTAACCAGGTTGTCAGTGATTCTCTGTGGCATTACAACAGGAGTTCTGGAACCGATTCTTACGATTTCTACGTGAGGAATCTTTCTGAGTTCGCTGATGATGTATTCTAATGTTTCATCTTCTACGCAAAGAGCGTCACCACCGGAAAGAAGTACGTCTCTTACCTGAGGTGTCTTTGCGATGTAAGCGATACATGCATCGATGTCTTCTCTTGATCTAGCACCATCAGTTTCGCCGGCAAGTCTTCTTCTTGTGCAGTGTCTGCAGTACATGGAGCACTGGTCAGTGATTAAGAAGAGAACTCTGTCTGGGTATCTGTGAGTTAAGCCAGGAGCTGGGGAGTCAGCATCTTCGTGTAATGGGTCAGCATCGTCAGCATCGGATCTGTGCATTTCAGCAAGTGTAGGAACAGCCTGCATTCTTACTGGACACATTGGATCATCTGGATCCATAAGGGATGCATAGTAAGGAGTGATACCTACTCTGAATCCGCCGATAACCTTAGCGATATCTTCTTTTTCCTGTTCAGTGAGGTTTACTACAGCACAGATATCTTCTAATGTGGATAATCTGTTTTCAACCTGCCAATGCCAGTCGTTCCACTGTTCTTCTGTAACGTCCTTGAATAAAGGAATGTCTTTCCAATTTCTAATAGCCATTAATTTTTCTCCTTAAATTGTAAATTCGGGATTATACCGGAGCCGGCAAGCCAGCCCCGGACAGTTATTATTATTTGTTGTTACTATGTAACTATAATTAATAGGCGATTTTACCAAGCTTTAGATTTGCGAAGCAAATCGCAATCTAATCTTCCTTGCGGCAACGCCGCCTATATAATCAAAGATTAGATTAAGCGTACATTTCCTTGAAGAGATTTCTTAATCCTTCGTGTTCTCTTAAGCACTGAAGAGTGATTGCAGCGTGACCCTTAGTGTAACCGTTACCAACGATCATGTTAACGTCCTTACCAACACCTTCTGCACCTAATGCAGCCTTTGTGAAGGAAGTAGCCATGGAGAAGAAGTATACAGTACCTTCGTCCTTAGTAGCAAGGATGGAAGCCATTTCTGTATTTTCAATGTTTACACAGTTGATAACTACGTCGAATAATTCGCCGTCTGTTAATTCCATAGCCTTGTTGTACATTGAAACTGCATCTGTAGCGTCAAGGTGGAAGTAAGCATCAGCAAGGTCGAGAGATCTTGCTCTGTCTTCGGACTTCTGGGAACCAGCAGCACATACTACTAAACCAGTTACGCCAGCTCTCTTCTTAGCTTCGTATAAGCAAAGAAGACCGGACTTTCCGCCGCCACCGATTACGAGTACTTTCTGACCGGACTGAACTAACTTAGCAGCCTGAGCAGGAGCACCAGCAACGTCTAATGCGGATAATGCAAGACCTTCTTCCATATCTTCAGGAAGAACTGCGTAGATACCGCTCTGGAATAAGATAGCCTGACCCTTGATGTCAACCTGGTCGATAGCAGGTCTCATTTCAAGGATTTCTTCGATTACTAATGGAGTAAGGGAAAGGGATACTAATGTAGCAATCTTGTCACCAACCTTGAGGTCGCCAACGTATGCAGGTCCGATTTCCTTAACTGTACCGATGAGCATACCACCGGAACCAGTCCATGGGTTTTTGTGCTTACCAGCTTTTGCAACGATACCGAGCATTGTATCCTTGATAGCCTGGATGTCTTCAGCAGTTAAATCGTCAGTAGGCTTCTTGCCGTTGCAGGATCTTCTAACGATTTCTGTGAAAGATGCGGAGTCTACGTTTAAAGTCTTAACATCGATTAATACTTCGTTGTCATAGATTTCCATTGTGTTGTCGATTACGTCTGCTGGCTGTGGTAATACTCCCTTTGGAGAGATTACACGGTGAGTACCGTAAGGGCATCCTTTTTTCATTTTATTTTCCTCCTAGAAATATTTTTCAATTCAATGCCGCCCCCGCAAGAACGGCATAAGTTTCTGATGATAATTATACTACAAAACCTTTCGGTTTACCATAGTTAAAATGCAATTTGTTAAGGTTTTAGCAAGTAATTATGCGTAAAGTTCAGCGAAGAGCTTCATGATTCTTTCATCTTCTCTGAGAACCTGAAGAGCTGCGTTTGCGTGACCCTTAGTGTAACCGTTACCGATTAACATGTTAACGTCCTTACCAACACCTTCAGCACCTAATGCAGCCTTTGTGAAGGAAGTAGCCATGGAGAAGAAGTAAACCATACCGCCGTCCTTACAAGCAAGGATGGAAGCCATTTCTGTGTTAGGGATGTTTACTACGTTGATAACTACGTCAGCAAGCTGGCCTTCAGTTACTTCCATGATTTCGTTGTACATTGCAACTGCATCTGTAGCGTTTACTACTAAGTATTCGTCAGCACACTTTACGGACATTGCTCTGTTGAGGGACTTCTTGAAACCGTCAACGCAGATTACCTTACCGTTTACGCCAACCTGCTTCTTAGCCTGCCAGCAGCAAAGGATACCGGACTTTCCGCCGCCACCCATAACTACTACAGTGTCGCCAGGCTTACAGATCTTAGCTGTCTGAGCTGGAGCACCTGCAACGTCGAGTACGGAAAGAGCAAGTTCCTTAGGCATATCCTTAGGAAGGATACCGTAAAGACCGGACTGGAATAAGATAGCCTGACCCTTAACGTCAACCTGGTCGATTTCTGGTCTTACTTCCTTGATTTCTTCAATCTTGAGTGGAGTAAGGGAAAGGGATACGAGTGTAGCAATCTTGTCACCTACTCTGAGGTCGCCCTGGAAGTTAGGACCGATAGCTGCTACCTTACCGATGAGCATACCGCCGGAACCAGTCCATGGGTTCTTGTGCTTACCAGTAGTTTCTACGATGTTCATGATAATCTTCTTGATTTCTTCAACGTCGCCGCCTGCTCTCTTTTCGATTTCTGTGAAAGAAGCGGAGTCGATGTTAAGTGTATGTACGTCGATCAGAACTTCGT
Organism: Bacillota bacterium; assembly: GCA_017397825.1. Classification (GTDB taxonomy): domain Bacteria; phylum Bacillota; class Clostridia; order Peptostreptococcales; family Anaerovoracaceae; genus SUG1106. The sequence goes on from JAFQHT010000089.1 coordinate 3,429, forward strand.
TGTCATAGATTTCCATTGTGTTGTCAATAACGTCTGCTGGCTGTGGAAGAACACCCTTTGGTTCGATAACTCTGTGTGTTCCGTAAATGTCACCTTTTTTGAATTCCATTTTTGTTTTTCTCCTTTATAAATAAAAAATTAAGTTATAATGTAACAAACTTTACCGTGTATATATAATAGCAAAATCTATGCCAAGCACTTTGACAGAAAAAGATTTTTTTCGACTCAGTATTTCAGCGGGTTTCAGCCCCTGCCTGCACGCAGATTCAGTTCATACCGCCGGTATGGCGAACCGATTTGTTTTCACATCAAAAAATATCGAACCCAAATCGGTTCGATATTTTTTATGTGCTTTTATAAATTGTATTTCTTCTTCTTACGCACCAGCTGTGTCTGGCTGATTCCAATTGCTTTAGCAGTTTTACGCGTTGAACCATATTTCTCACATGCGTAGCGTATGAGGCCTTTTTCGTACTCGTCCACCGCCGCTTCCAGATCCAGTTCCACTTCTCCGGACACGTCTTCTTCCATAGCTTCCATCCCCATAGAATTATCCAGAAAAACTTCACTGTGAGTTTCCCTCATTACATCCATGAGGGTAATATCTTCGCCCTTGGATGAGATAATCAGTCTCTGCACTGAGTTTTCAAGTTCTCTGATGTTACCCGGCCATTCCATACGCTTCATATAGTCCATGGCGCTTTCGCTCATATTACGTCTGATGCCGAATTTTTCAGCATATTTATCGAGGAAATGTTCAATCAGCGCCGGTATGTCTTCGCTTCTGTCTGCCAGCCTTGGAATTCTTATAAGTACTACGTTAAGTCTGTAGTACAGGTCACGTCTGAATTTTCCTTCCTCAACAAATTGTTCCAGATTACGGTTTGTAGCAGAAAGAATTCTTACATTAGTCTTTACAGGCACAGTACCTCCGACTCTGTAAAACTCTCCATCCTGGATAACACGCAGCAGTTTTGCCTGCATTTCAAGCGGCAGTTCGCCGATTTCGTCAAGGAACATTACACCATTGTTCGCCAGCTCAAAATAGCCTTTTTTACCGGTTGCATTGGCACCGGTGAAAGCCCCTTTTTCATAGCCGAAGAATTCAGATTCTATCAGGTTCGGAGAAATGGCACCGCAGTTGATTTTTACGAAAGGCTGCATCTTACGGTCACTGTTTTTCTGAATAAGATTTGCAACTTTTTCTTTACCTACACCAGTTTCACCATAAATGATGACATTACAGTCATATTTGGAAACCTTGAGAATTTCGTCCAGCACCAGTCTCATGGCTTTGCTGTTGAATACAAAATCCTCTGTCATTGTATTTTCAAGAAGAGAACGGCTGTATGGGTTGGCCCTTTCATCCTCTGTATTATTTTTTCTTATCTGGGCAATGGAAGCGTTTTCAAAGTATTCAGCGATTTCTTCCACAATTGCCATGTCGAATTCATCATAGCTTTCCATGTATCCTACGGCACCATGAACATTGAGTGATTTGGATATGGATTCAGTTATGTACAGCGCAATATTCATATTGTTTATGAAGTTTGCGAAAAGAACAGTTCCTCCCGGTTTAGTCACAAGGGCATTTACAGTTTCTGCCCCCGGTATTTCCGCGCAGTTTACAGAAAGGTCAAACATGGACTCAGCGTTCATTTTTTCAACGCATTCCACCGGTTTCAGGATGTCCAGATAATGCATTTCGTTGAACACTTTTGAAATCAGTCTGTCGATGCCGCCGCCGCTTACCTGTATTCCGGTCTTGCGGTCCAGAAGGCAGACAATTTCAACCTTTTCGCCCAGTTCACGTCTTGTTACATAGCCGAAAAGAAGGTTTGTGAGCATATTGTTTCCGACAATAAGGATTTTTTCCTTTCCATCCACCAGATTACTGAGTTTATATAAAGTCCCCGACTCGTCCAGCACGAAAAGAAGCAGATTAAGCGGCAGCCCCGGACGCAGCTTAATCAAAGGAATTTTACTGTGAACAATAGCATACCCTTCCACTTCTATCTGGTTGAACACATAGTCTATGGACTTGATATTTTCAATGTGCATAGGCACTGATGCCAGTGAAGCATTGCAGATTACCTTATCGCCGGGTTTAAGACCATGCTGGTTGTCATACTCACTTCCGATAGCCTCAACTTCGCCGTAAACAAGGCCTCCTGTGTCAGTTACAGGATTGTGCAGTTTGCCGCGGCGGATTACAATATCAATAATCGCCTGCTTGATTTTTTCCTCATTGTTATTAAGTTCTGTGCATATCTGTTTGAAACTCGTTCCTTCCAGGTGGACACGTTTAATCGCAACTCTGAGTTCGTCAGGATACAGATTGCGGCTGTTGTCCAGCTTCCATGCAGATGTAGGAAGTACGTATTTCGGTTCAAGTACTCTTTTCATTCCATATTGGATGGACATTTCAGGTTCGCTCCTTTTTCACTGAACACAAATCGGTTCATTTTTTACTTATTTTCAATAATAAACTATTGGCACGCATTTTGCAATATATATTTTGGTAATATTACAAAGTTATTTTTAACTTAAATCGATATCGAAAAGGAGATAAACAAAATGGAAGAAAAAATCACTTCATTAATCAGAGTAAGAATGTCAGCTAAGGATGCTCACTACGGCGGAAACCTTGTAGACGGTGCACACATGGTTCACTTATTTGGTGACGTTGCTACAGAATTATTAATCAAGTGCGACGGAGACGAAGGTCTTTTCTGCGCATACGATAACGTAGAATTCTTAGCTCCTACATATGCTGGTGACTACATCGAAGCTTACGGTGAAATCACAAAGATCGGCAACACTTCCAGAAAGATGAGCTTCGAAGCAAGAAAGGTTATCGCTACAAGACCTGACGTATCTGCTTCCGCTGCAGACTTCTTAGAAGAACCAATCGTAGTTGCAAGAGCAACTGGTACTTGCGTAACTCCAAAGGAATGCAAGAGAAAATAGTGAAATAACACGGCGATTGGCAAGCCGCAAGGCGAAGACAGAGCCGATGTATTTCATTCGCGAAGGTTTCCCGCAAGGCCGTAAGGCCGAGTGGCTAGAAACCGACCGCGTTAGTGTTCGCAAACACGATAATTACTAATACATCTTTTATGAAAAAAGAGCCGGCATTAATTTGCAGGCTCTTTTTTCGTATTATTTTAAATTAACAGTTTCTTAAATATTCTACTTCTTCGCGGGTAAGCTTGCGGTAGTGACCTTCTTTCAGATGGCCCAGGCGGATTTCGCCGATGGCGATACGTTCCAGTTCCTGTACAGGGTTGCCTACAGCAGCAAACATCTTACGCACCTGACGGTTCTTACCTTCATGGATTGAAATCTCAACGATTGTTGAATGGGCATTGCCTTTGATAACATTGACCTTGGCTCTGGAAGTAACAAAACCTCCGATATCCACACCCTTACGGAGTTTAGCAACTTTTTCGTTGGAAAGGACTCCTGCCACGCGGGCTCTGTAAGTCTTGTAAACTTCGTGTTTAGGATGGGTGATGCGGTACGCCAGGTCACCGTCATTGGTCATAATGAGGGCGCCGCTTGTGTTGTAGTCCAGTCTGCCCACAGGGAAAAGTCTGGCATCGATATCCTTGACACATTCCATTACGGTCAGTCTGTCCTTGTCGTCATCCACAGTTGTCACCATGCCGAGAGGCTTGTTGATGAGTACATACTCCATCTTTTTAAGGCCGGAAAGAAGTTTGCCGTTCACTTCCACCTTGTCGCCGTCCTGAACATCGTAACCAGGTTCCTTCATAACAGCGCCGTTGATTTTTACATTGCCGTTGGCGATGAGTTCATCAGCCTTGCGGCGGCTTGCAATGCCTGCCTGTGCGATATATTTATTTATTATCATGTGAAATTCTCTCTTTCATCTTAGTTTGCAAAATCGTGCGCAGATAGTATATCACAAAGGCGGCCGATGTGGCAAGGCAAAACACCACTCTGTGTGAGAAAATCTGGCCTGTGGGTGGTGTTTGCCAAGGTCCCGGGTACCTCAGGTGAGGCAAAACACCACTCTATGCGTGAAAAGCTGGCCCGCGGGTGGTGTTTGCCAAGGTTCCGGGTGCCTCAGGCGCGGCAAAACACCACTCTCTGCGTGAAAAACTGGCCCGCGGGTGGTGTTTGCCAAGGTCGCGGCACCATTA
>JAFQHT010000090.1 GCA_017397825.1 Bacillota bacterium
ATAATCGCAAGCAGTGGGCAAATCCAGCAGAAGAAAGAGAAAGGTATAAATTCAATTGCTTTCACACCTAAAGTTTCTGCCATGTAAATACCGCATAAGCTCCAAGGTACTAATGGAGAAATGATTGTACCGGAATCTTCCAGCGTACGGGATAAAGTCTGAGGCAGCAGGTCTTTCTTCTTGAATTCTGTGATGTACATACGGCCGCCTACTACGATTGCAAGTGTCTGGGATGCAGTCGCAGCAAGGAGAATTACATTTGTAACGATAACTGTGGTAACCAGGCCGCCAAGACTCTTTGTAAACATTTTCATCTTTTCAAGGAAAGCTTCCAGAAGTCCTGTTTTTTCCATAATCGCTCCATAGAGCATACCAAGCATACCAAGAGATGCAGTCCAGAGCATTGACTGGAGGCCACCTCTGTTCATAAGTTTGTCGAATTCTGCATAACCGGATTCAATGGTGAAACCGGAATCGAGAATGGCTGTCATTTCGGATAAAGTATGTCCCTGCAGAACAATCGCAAGAATGACTGCTATTAATGTGGAAATCATAAGTGTCGGAATTGACGGACATTTTTTAACTGCCATGCCGATAACGATTACAGCAGGTAAAAGCAGGAGTACTAAATTAAATCCGCCAATGTTGAAGTTTGTTTCAATTGCAGATAAAGTCTGTGCAATTACTTCGGAGTTGACACTGTCAGCACTATATTTAAATCCAAGTACAGTATAAATTATGAGAGAAATTACAAGACCAGGACCTGCGGTGTAAACCATTGATCTGATATGGTCAAACAGGTCTGCTTCAGAAACAGCAGGTGCCAGATTAGTTGTATCAGACATCGGTGACATCTTGTCACCAAAGTATGCACCTGAAATAATTGCTCCGGCAGTCATTGCAGGATTGATTCCAAGGCCTGCACCGATACCCATGAGAGCGATACCTACAGTACCTGCAGTTGACCAGGACGAACCTGTTGAAATTGCGACGATTGCGCAGATTATACATGCAGTTACAAGGAAAAGTGAAGGGTTAATAATTTTAAGTCCCCAATAAATAATCATAGGAACAGTACCGCAGGCAATCCATGAAGCAATAAGGCATCCGATGAGCATCATAATTATAGTTGGTTGCATCGCAATCTTGCCGCCGTAGTCAATAGTTTCAGCAAGTGATTTCCAGTCATGGCCGTTGTTAAGCCATGAAACTATAAGTGTAATACCGATTGATACAAGTAAGTTAATGTGAATAGGAATATCCAGCCAAAGCAGTGAACATATCATTGATACCAGCAGGAACGCTATACAGAAAAACGCCCAGCTGAATGGCATTGCTTTTTTAGTTTCTTCATTCATTTTATTTTCCTCCTGAATTTTTCAGATTACATATCGAATAAATATTTATCAGCTACTGCTGCAATCCATTTTGCATATGCATCGTAGCAAAGGATTCCTTCTTCAGCAGTTGCGTCGGCAGGATCTCCTACGTAACCAGGAGATTTGTCTTCCTTAGTTGGCATAAATACGCCCACGGAACCGCCATAGTAATAGAGACCACTCATCTTTACAGGTTTAGTGTCTTCTTCCGGATACCATCCTTCAACATCCTTATTTTTTACCAGGTCAGGCACCGCTGCCATGCAGCACGCAGTTTCATCTTCACCGCCGTGGCCCTGATGTTCAGCATTCTTGAGAACTGTAGGCCAGAAATCATTGTGAGGTGCAACCCAGTCACACACAACTGACTTAATATTATGTCTGTTTGCAAGATCTTTTGCCACAACATTGAGAGCCGCCTGATTTTCGGAGTGATTAAGAATCAGTACGAATCGTTCAAACCCTGTTTCGTGAAGTGAAAGTATAATATCCTCAGCCATTTCAATAAAAGTTTTTTCATTCAGATACACATTCCCCAGAAGTTTATCTCGTTCAAACTTGTTTGTCTGAGTTCCAAAAGGAATTGCAAGGCCCGGTACTGATTTTCTTCCCAGTTCTGCCAGACATTCGTGTACTCTTCTGATCAGTACGTTAGCCTGAAAATAATCAGCGCCCATCGGCAGATGCACACCATGGTTCTCGACAGCACCAAAAGAAAGAATTACGGTCTGTGTTTCTTTAAGTGTTTCTTCAAGCTCAACGGCCGTCATTTCCATTAAAGACTTCGGTCCTTTTACTTCATATAATGTTTTCCAATCCTGAATCATATATCTTACCTCCGAATTAAGTATTGTATATTCATGCATGATTATTTTTTATTATTCATATAACGGTATAAATAATACTCCTGATTTACACCGGTGTCAATAGCTTTTTTTAATTTTTTCTTTTAATTTTTTATGTGCTTCACTTCCTTGACAATACCCTCAAATAGTGATAAAAATAGTATATGATTTTCTACATAAGGAGGAAAAAATGAAAAAATTATTAATGATTCCCGGACCTACACCGGTTGACAGACGTATACAGGACGAAATGGGCAGAGAAACCATTGCCTTCGGCGATGCTTCATTCGTTGCAGACTTTAAAGAAGTTATCGCACAGCTGAAATCACTCTTTGACTGTTCCGGCGAAGTATTCGTTGTAAGCGGAAGCGGCACACTCGCTATGGAAATGGCAGCTGCCAATGTTACAAAGCCTGAAGACAATGTGCTCATTATCTCCCACGGTTACTTCGGTGACAGATTCGTTGAAATCTTTGAACACAAAAAGAGAAATGCAGATGTTCTCCGTTGCGAATGGGGCGAAATCGTTCCTCTTGACGAAATCAAGGCTGCACTGGACGCAAAAAAATATGCTGCAGTAGTAGTTTCTCTTGTTGATACTGCAACAGGTGTTATGGCACCAGTTGCTGAAATCGGCAAGCTGGTAAAATCTTATGACGATACTATGTTTATCGTTGATGGCGTATGTGCAACTGCAGGTATTGAAGAAAAAGTTGATTCCATGGGTATCGACATTCTTCTCACAGGCTCCCAGAAAGCTTTCGGCGTAGCTCCTGGTCTTGCGCTCCTCTGGGCAAGCAAAGCAGCCATGGCAAGAAGAGAATCTCTCGGTGTAATTCCTGAATATTACTGCGACTTCGACAAATGGCTTCCTATCATGCACGATCCATCCAAGTATTTCGCAACTCCGCCTGTTAATATGATCTGGGCTCTGCAGGAATCCATCGCAATTATAAACGAAGAAACAATCGAAGGAAGATATGCCCGCCACATAAAAAACGCCAAGGCAATGCAGGCTGCACTGGAAACTCTGGGCTTCAGAATCCTTGCAAATCCAGACTATCGTGCATATACTCTCAGCAACGTAATCTACCCTGAAGGCACTGATGATGCACAGTTCAGAAAAATTCTGGCAGAAGAAGGAGTTCAGGTTGCCGGCGGTCTCGGACCTTATGCAGGTAAAATGTTCCGTCTCGGTCACATGGGCAACATTGACGATCATGACATGGTATCAGTAATCGCGGCAATCGAACGTACAATGAAACGCTGTGGTATGGAAGTCGAATTCGGCAAAGGTGTCGGATGTCTCATGAACGCCCTTGCATAATTTCAGATAAATAAAACCTTATATACACTAAAAGGAACATTGTCATCACGGCAATGTTCCTTTGTTTATTGCAGAAAATTTATTCAAAAAACAAAAAAGAACCTCGGTGGTTGGAATGTTGCTTTGAGGTTCGGCAAGGAATATATGTAATCAGCCTTCAGCCAGGCTGCTTGGGCACATAAAAAGAAGCGCGATGCGCTTCTTCTCAGAAAAAAAATGAACTGGCAACGTCCTACTTTCCCAGGCAGCTTCCCACCAAGTATCATCGGCGCTAAGGAGCTTAACTACTGTGTTCGAGATGGGAACAGGTGTGACCTCCCCGCTATTGTCACCAGATCTTTTCTTTCAGGTATCTTTGTACCTTCAAAACTGAATAGTCTTCATCATGTATCTTCCTTCTAAAACCACTGGTCAAGTTTTCGACCTATTAGTATCGGTCAGCTGAATATGTCACCATACTTACACCTCCGACCTATCAACGTGATAGTCTCTCACGGGTCTTACC
>JAFQHT010000091.1 GCA_017397825.1 Bacillota bacterium
ATAACTATGCCCATTTGGGGATAGTGACTGTTGGCTTTTTTTATGATAAAAATTTTATTTTATGGCCCAAAGGGCAAAAGGAGGAATTGATTATGAACATCATAATCGGAAGAGTGACCAAAGACTTAGAAGCGAAGACAAGCGGAACTGGCGTTACATACGTTAATTTCGATGTCGCAGAAAACTTAGGCTTTGGCGAAAAGGCAAAAACAGTATTTCACAGATGCACAATCTTCGGCGAAGATAACGTCAACAGGATTGTTAATGCAGGTGTGAAGAAAGGCAGTCTCCTGCAGGTAGTCGGCGAACAGACGCTGGATGCCTACATCAGAGAAGCGGACGGCACAGCAGTAGCTACTTCAAACATTGAAGTTTGGCACTGGGGCTACGTTCCTGCAAGCTCAGGTAAAGCAGGTGGCAACGGAAATGCAACTTCAGCAGGAACCGGAAGCGGTGTTCCATCTGAGGATTGCGATGATGGCTTGCCCGTATAATTACATGCGGGCACGAAGAGGAGAATTGATTTTGAGCTTAACAAAAGGCTCTGTCAGTTCTCCTCTTTTTTTGTTTTATAGGGAATTTTAAAAATTTGAAAGGACGGTTTTAAACCATGAGAAAAGCAATGAAAAAATCAGGTCTTACAACAGTTATTATAGTGTCGCTTGCAGCGATGGCATTTTTGCCTAAGAACGTTGCACAGTGGGTAGTGCTCGCAGCTATCGTAGTTTTTGCTGCAGTTAAAGGTATTTCTTATTACGCTGAACACAAGGATGAGATTTCCGAGAAGAAAGAGAAAATCAAATCCAAAGTTAAGAAGAGTAAGAAATCCAAACCCGAAACAGAACCGGTGCTGAATTTCGCAATCACACAGTTATCTCATAGAGTAACAGATAAATTGCATTCTGCATTCCCGGAGTGTTCCTGGCACTGGGTTGAAAGACCAACAGTAGCTCTCTTTGCCGAAGGCGGTAAAGTGAGAATCGCAACAAACAAGACCGAAGAGTTTACCGAAGCAGATGTCATGTTAGATGCTTTCGGCCGTATTGAAGTTAAGATGCTAAAGACTGATACAGTCACAAAAATCGTTAAGGCAACAGATAAGAATGCTGATACCGATTACACAGTTGATGCCGATGCATGGTATTCACAGTGTGCTCAGAAGGTTCTGACAGATATTATTACTGACCTTAATGCTCGCGGCACAAAAGTTCTTTGCATCAAAGAAGACGGCAGTATGGTAATTAACGAAGACGAGCAGGTTGGAACTCTGAAGGCATTCCCGAGCAAAAACCTCTGGAAGAAGATTGTAAGCATTTTCGAAGATAATGGTCTTATGGCTGTTGAAAACGAAGATTGCATCGAGCTTGGATGGTAAGGAGGATTTAAAATGGCTAGTTCAATGTTATTTAGTTCTTGTACATTTACTATGGATGTTCCCATGGAGTTCAGTCGTTTTCCGAAAGATACGACGGTGTATACTTCGATGTTTAATGTGGCTTCTGCAAAAAAATCAACGCTCCATGCTCCGACATTAAGAGCGATACTTGCCTACATGAAATTGTACCAGGCAACTACTGCAGGTGAATCTGTTGACGGTCTAGGTGCAATTGGAACACAAAACGGCAAGAAAATCATCGCAGAATATGTTGGAGGACGCAAGGATATCCAGGGTGTGGTTTACACCATGGCAAGCGGAAGTGTACTCGCTTCAGTATACGCGGATGAAAAATCCTCAGGAGCGCAGTTTGTCCATAAGGGAAGCGGCGGTAAAGATACGGGCACAGCCTTTTTCTTTGCATTGATGCCAGTCTTTATGGAAGACGCGGAGTTTAAAGAAAACTACGATCAGCTGTATGAACAGTTTGTAGCAGGGTTCCCAGGAGAAAAAGCAACTGAAGAAGCAATCTTCAAGCTTTGTGACAATGTGTACCGAAGAGTGGAGAATCCTTCGGATTGCGGTCCTTCAGGAGTTAAGATTGAATACCCTGCAACAGGTAATGTAAGACAGATTACTGATGTGGCTCGCAAAAAAGGAACCTATTCGGCAACTGATATTCTACTTGGTGAATTCAAGGTGATTAAAGCAGGTGTTAAGCCGAAGAGAGGAGCATCTGTAATCTCTGCTGAAGAGTTTTCCGGTAAATTCAAATTATCCGAAAGAGTTTTTTCAGACAGGGAACAGGCTCTCATTCCAGAACTTCCGAGCTGGTACATTGTTCCTGAGCAAATTGAAACAATCTGTAACTTTGCCCAAAAGACTACCGACTCACAGCTTCCGATGCGTAATTTTATGCTTAGAGGTGCAGCGGGTTCCGGTAAGACAGAAGGTGCAAAAGCAATTGCTGCAGGACTTGGACTTCCGTATATGTTCCTGACTTGCTCTGCAGACGATGAAAAGTTTGACTTCATTGGACAGATACTTCCGAATATCGAAGGAATCAACTTTGCAGATGCATCGGACACTCCTTACATTCCGACAGTGGCTGAGATAGATGAGGATCCGGTTGGAGCGTACTACAATATGACCGGAGATTTCAATCTTGAGATTACTGCAGATGAGGTTAAGGAAGAAATCGAGCGTATGGCAAAAGAGAAGGAAGAGAAAAAGAAAAACGAGAAGGAATTCCGTTACGTATACACCCCGCTTATTGAGGCGATTAAGAATGGATACGTTATAGAAATTCAGGAGCCGACCGTTATCAGTAAACAAGGCGTTCTCGTAGGTCTTAACTCACTTCTTGACAACTGTAAGGCGATTAAGCTTATTACCGGTGAGGTTATTGAAAGACATCCGGATACAGTGATTAT
>JAFQHT010000092.1 GCA_017397825.1 Bacillota bacterium
CCAACGATTGCGTAGTCAGCAATTTCCATGATAGGAGCATCAGGGTCCTTGTTGATAGCAACGATGCAGTTGGAAGTCTGCATACCAGCTAAGTGCTGGATAGCACCGGAGATACCGCAAGCGAAGTAGATTTCTGGCTTAACAGTAGTACCAGTCTGACCAACCTGGTGGGAGTGATCGATCCAACCAGCGTCAACAGCTGCTCTGGAGGAACCAACAACGCCGCCAACCTTGTCAGCAAACTTCTTGATGAGTTCGAAACCGGAAGCATCACCGAGACCACGACCGCCGGAGCAGATGATCTTAGCGTCTGTTAAGGATACCATTTCCTTCATGGACTTAACGATGTCCTTGATTTCGATTCTGATATCATCAGCAGCGATTTCTGGCTTAACTGTTACGATTTCGCCAGTCTTTCCTGGAACTCTTTCCATCTTCTGCATTACGCCTGGACGAACTGTGGACATCTGAGGTCTAGTCTTAGGGCAGATGATAGTAGCCATGAGGTTACCACCGAATGCTGGACGAGTCTGCTTGATACCAGTTGATGGGTCGTTAGGGTCTAATGTAGAAGTATCTAATGTAGTGTTAGCCTTAGCATATTCGATGTACTTGGAAACCTTAACGTCAAGGTGAGTACAGTCAGCTGTAAGACCAGTGTTGCATCTAGCAGCGATTCTTGGAGCGAAGTCACGACCGATATGAGTAGCACCGTAAAGAACGATTTCTGGCTTATATTCGTCGATCATCTGCTTAAGAACCTTAGTGTATGCATCAGTTGTGTAGTTTTCAAGTAATGGATCCTGAACCATGTAAACCTTGTCAGCACCGTATTCGAAACATTCCTGTGCAAGGTGGTCAATGTTGTTACCCATTAATACTGCGCAAAGCTGAGTATCTTCGGAGATGTCCTGAGCTAATCTCTTACCTTCGCCGATAAGTTCAAGAGCTACGTTCTGGATCTTGCCCTGTCTCTGTTCTGCGAATACCCAGATGTGCTTGTATGCGGAAAGGTCAACTACGGATTCATCTTTCTTTTCTACGATTGCTCCGAACTTACATGCTGTTAAGCACTGGTTACAGAAGGAGCACTTTGAATTTACTTTTGCAACCTTACCAAGCTTGTTGCCATCATAAGGTTCGAATTCAAAAGCATCATATGGACATGACTTAAAGCAAAGTCCACAGCCTATACATTTATCTTTTAAAATTTCAATTGCCATTGTTATTCCTCCTATTAGATGATGTGCTTACCCTTAAGCTGGATTAAGAGATTCTTAGCCTGTTCGTTTTCAGTGTCGCCAGCAACCTTCTGACCAGGAGCCTTTGGAGCTGGTGTGAATGATCTGAATACGTTTGTAGGGGATGCAAGCAGACCAACCTTGTTAAGGTCAACTTCAATGTCAGCAGCATTCCAAACCTTGATATCCTTCTTAGCGAAGATACCATTGATGCTCATGTATCTAGGATCGTTGAGTTCCTTGATAGCTGTTAACATACAAGGAGTCTGGATTCCGATTAATTCATAACCATCTTCCATCTGTCTCTTAACAGTGATGTCCTTCATGTTGTCAGCGATTTCGAATTCTTCAACATATGTAACCTGAGGTAAATCTAACTTTTCTGCGATCTGTGGACCAACCTGAGCAGTGTCACCGTCGATAGCCTGACGACCAGCGAAGATTAAGTCTGCAGGACCGTTTTCTTTTTCCCACTTTCTGATTGCAGCTTCAAGAGTATTGGATGTAGCCCATGTATCGGAACCACCAACTGCTCTGTCGGAAATCAGGATACCTTCGTCTGCACCCTTAGCGATACATTCGAAAAGAAGGTCTGTAGCCTGAGGAGGTCCCATTGAGAATACAGTTACAGTTACATCTTCATACTTATCTTTAATTTTTAATGCTTCTTCAAGAGCGTTGTTGTCATCGTGGTTAAGGATTGATGGAACACCGTCTCTGATTAATGTGCCTGTTGCAGGGTTAATTTTAATAACATTTGTATCAGGAACCTGCTTTGCGCATACTAAAATCTTAAATGCCATATCTATTCTCCTCTCCTACCTAACTATTTCTTGAAAGTCTTGCCAGCGATTACCATTCTCTGAACTTCGGAAGTACCTTCGTAGATTTCAGTAATCTTAGCGTCTCTCATCATTCTTTCTACTGGATAATCCTTAGTGTAGCCGTAACCACCGTGGTACTGTACACACTTAGTTGTAACAGCCATAGCAGTTTCTGCAGCATATAACTTAGCCATTGCAGCAGCTTCACCGTAAGCCATGTGCTTATCCTTCATATCAGCAGCTCTGTAGATTAAGAGTCTAGCAGCTTCAATTCTAGTCTTGAGGTCAGCCATTTCGAACTGAAGAGCCTGGAACTGGGATAACTTCTTACCAAACTGCTTTCTTGCGTTCATGTATTCAACTGTAACGTCGAATGCACCCTGAGCAATACCAAGAGCCTGGGAAGCGATACCGATACGACCACCGTCAAGAGTTGACATAGCAACCTTGAAGCCGTCGCCAACCTGACCGAGTAATCTGTCAGCTGGGATTTCGCAGTTCTGGAAAATAAGTTCTGTAGTTGAAGATGCGCAGATACCCATCTTATCTTCTGTCTTACCGATGGAGAAGCCAGGGTCACCCTTTTCTACGATAAATGCAGAAATGCCGTGGTTGCCTTTCTTCTTGTCAGTCATAGCCATAACAACGAATACGTCAGCATATCCACCGTTAGTGATGAATACCTTAGCACCGTTGAGGATCCACTTGTCGCCTACTAATTCAGCTCTTGTCTGCTGTCCGGATGCGTCTGTACCTGCGTTAGGTTCAGTAAGACCGAAAGCACCGAGCTTCTTACCGGATAATAAGTCTGGTAAGTACTTCATCTTCTGTTCTTCATTACCCCAGTTAAAGATTGGCCAGCAGCAAAGGGAAGTATGTGCTGAGCAGATTACGCCTGTGGATGCGCAAACTCTGGATAATTCTTCTACAGTGATTGCATAGGAGATGTGGTCTCCGCCTGCTCCGCCGTACTGAGTTGGGAATGGTACACCAAGTAAACCATACTTAGCCATTTTTTCTACAGTTTCAACTGGGAATCTGTGTTCCTTGTCGATGTCTGCAGCTAACGGTTCAACTTCGTTAACGGCGAATTCTCTTACCATTTTTCTTACGAATTCCTGTTCCTTCGTGAGTTGAAAGTTCATTTAAATGCCTCCTTAAATTATTAATAACGGTGTTTATTAACTAGAAAACTACCGTGTTTTTGACTTGTTATTCTTCGCTCTTATCATAACGTTAAAGATATAACAACATACAATAATATTAAACCATTTTTTTTGCAAAGTTGCAAGAGCTTTTTGCAATACTGATAAGAAAATGTCGAAATTTCTGCAAGTTTTTTTGAGTAAGCAAAGGCTAACCTGCATTTTTATACTTTTTCTGCCAGTTCTTTAAGAACACTTTTCTCTATCCTGCATACCTGTGCCTGGGAAAGGCCCATAATTTTTGCAACCTGGTGCTGCGTTAAGTCTTTATAGTAGCGAAGCAGGATTACCCTGCGCTCTCTTTCGGGAAGACCTGCTATGGAGGTTTTCAGATCAATCTCCGTTATGTTTTTTTCTTCATTATCTGTCCATATGTCTGCAGTTTCATAATCCTCCATATTTCGCATAGCATCGGCTGCTGTCAAAGCTTCTGCTACCCTTTCTGCCGTAAAACCTGTCATCTGTGACAGATCCGAAAGTCTGGGGGATATACCATGTATAGTGATAAAATCATTTTCAGCTTTTTTTACTGCTGCCGCATCTGTTTTAAGGCTCCGGCTTACTTTCACCGCTCCCTGGTCCCTGAGCTGAGATCTGATTTCTCCTGCAATCACCGGTACAGCGTACGTAGAAAACTGCAGTCCCCTCTCCGGTTCGAATCTGCGGGCAGCCTTAATAAGCCCTATGTAGCCTATCTGCATAAGGTCTTCCAGCTCTTCTCCATAGCCGCGCGAAAGCCGCAGAGCAACAGACTTCACAAGTCCTGTATGCTCACGTGTGATTTTTTCAAGGTACTCAGAATCACGCCTTTCTTTATCAGAAATCATAATATGTATCCAGTTTTTTAATCATAGTAACAGTCGTTCCCTCTCCCGGCCGTGAGTCTACTTTGATTCTGTCAGTAAAGCTTTCCATGACGGTGAAACCCATGCCGGACCGCTCATCGCCTGTATCCGTTGTAAACAGCGGTTCCATGGCTTTTGCAATGTCCTCGATTCCCACACCATGATCGGTAATCTTAATCATTACATTTGCCGGACTTACCACAGCAAATTCCATATACACACTTCCCTGCATGTCTCCCGGATAACCATGTATTACCGCATTGCTGAAGGCTTCCGAAACTGCGGTTTTTATCTCTGTCAGTTCATCCACTGTGGGATCCATTTCTGAAACATATGCTGCCGCCAGGGCACGGGCAAGGCCCTGGTTTTCCAGAACTGCGTCCATCTGAATTTTCAGAATCTTTTCCATAATCATTCTTCCTTTCCTGTCAAATATGCAATGGCTTCTTCTGCTGTATCAAAATAATCTATGATTGAAAAAATGCCCGCCATATTAAGTATATTTCTGACTGTAAGTGAGCAGCTCGCTATGGCAACTTTGCCGCCTTCCGGCTCCAGTTTCCTGTACCGTCCGAGAATCACACCTATACCTGAGCTGTCCATAAAAGTTATTTTGGAAAAATCAAACACCAGGTTTGCTGTACCGTAAGCTTCCATTGCCTGATCAATATCCGTCCTGACCTGCCCGGCTGCATGGTGATCCAGCTCCCCGAAAAGTTCTGCAATCAGAACATTCCCTTTTATATTGAAAATCATGTCCATTTTTTACCTCCTCGTCCTCTTATGATTATACTCCTCTCAGGTCCGGCCTGTCTTTAGGAGATAATGTCGGATTGTGACTAGTTTTGTCGACATCTCGTACGCCCTTGGCAAAACGATAAATTTTTATCGTAAAACGATAAATTATTATTGACACAGAGTAATGACGGTGGTATTATGATGGCAAGATAAGGAGGTATGAATCATGAAACAGCAGACACTGGCCAGATGGCTCAAAATTATCGTTATCGGTATGGCAGTTTGTGGACTTGTGATATTTTTCGGGCTGGCGCCGTCCATCGGCAGAGCTCATGCACAGTTCTGGCTCTGGATATCCTTCGTCTGGATTGCAGCAATCCCATGTTACTGGGTACTGGGAATCGTCTGGAAAATCGCTGACGAAATCAGTGCGGACCGTTCTTTCACCATTGAGAATTCTCTCCGTGTAAAAAGAATCATGATTCTGGCCCTGGCCGACTCGGCTTTTGTTTTTATCGTGAACGTGGTCTTCCTTTTTATGAACATAAACCATCCTGGCATCCTGCTTGCCAGCCTGTTCATCTGCTTTGCGGGGGTTGTAATTGCAGTATTTGCAGGCTGCGTGTCACACCTTGTGCACAAGGCTGCCCTTCTCCGCGAAGAAAACGAATCCTTTGTCTAGGAGGTGCTGCGGATGATTGTAATAAATATTGATGTAATGCTGGCCAAGCGGAAGATGACCGTCACGGAGCTTTCCGAAAAGGTCGGTATAACTATAGCAAACATGTCGGTTCTGAAAACCGGCAAAGCCAAAGGCGTGAAATTTTCAACGCTGAATGCCATCTGCAGGGCACTGGACTGCCAGCCGGGGGATATACTGGAGTACGTGCCGGGAGATGATGACGAAGATGGTACAGACGATTAGGGGACTTTGTTCTCAGGGGTAAAAGAGAAAAAGGAGAATAAAAATGTCAGAAAACAGCTTGCTCGCTCAGATTATTGTAAAAGTAAAAGGCGAACTGGGTGCCGGCCCTCTCATGGAGGAAATCGCTCTCAAAGCCTATGAAATGGGCCTTAACTATTCACAGACCAGACGTTTCGACAACTCGCGCTACTATCACAACTACCAGTTCAGACTGGACGACGGTTCCACGGTTCTTTCGACAAATTTCTACAATATGTTCATGAACCGCAACCAGACCGCTGCATACATGGAAGCCGAGCAGGTGGTGCGCCAGTTCTTTGACGACGAAAAAGACGTGCTCTTTCATATGGTACGCGACCAGCGTTTCGGCATCAACGGCGTCTTCAAAGCCTGCATGTCACCGCACGAACCGCAGCAGCTCAACTACAGCGACTTTGTTCTGGTAATTGCCTGCTTCTGCGCCGGGGTCATGAGTATGCAGTAAACATCTCATGGGGGTGAGGTTATGTTTGTAATAAATGATGGGGAAATTGAATTCAGAAAAGATTATAAAAAGAAATTAGTATATGCACTTGCCCTCCTTCTGGCGCTTACAATATTCTTGCTGATACTGCGTGTCGGCGCCGTGACGAAATTCGTCGAAGGAAGTCGAACTGTGTATGAAGGTGTGGTTACTGACCACGCCATGACCAGTATTCCACTGGTCAGTGATAATCCTTTTTATGAAATGAATGATACTCGCGGCTACATATGCCTGGAGCTGGAAAACGGTGATGAAATATGCATATACAGCGCATCCGGCAAAGCTCCAGACCGCAGAAAATACACCTTTCCAGACGATTTGTACGTCGGCAGCCGGGTGGTAGTTACAGCCGCGGAAGAAGTCGGAACCGGCCTGATGGTGGTTCAGGAAAAAATATATTACATAGAAAATCAAGAAACTGCAGATTCATGAGAAGCTGCAGTTTTTATTTTTTTGTTTGATTTTATGCGTAAAGAAAGACCGCCGTAGCTTCACGCCACCAGCGGTCTTTGCATGCTATTTACCTTTATTTCAAAAACTCTCTCAGCACTTCCACAATCAGTTCGTGGTCTTCTTCTGCAGGCAGGCCGGATACGCATACGGAGCCGATTACGCCTACGCTTTCCACGCGGATTGGGAAACCACCGCCGATGATACCGAATTTTTCAGGATCCATGAGCCAGTCTGCCATGGTCT
Source organism: Bacillota bacterium (assembly GCA_017397825.1). Lineage (GTDB taxonomy): Bacteria > Bacillota > Clostridia > Peptostreptococcales > Anaerovoracaceae > SUG1106. The sequence goes on from JAFQHT010000092.1 coordinate 6,998, forward strand.
TTTCCTGAAGTTTCAGCATGATTTCTGCACGGCGGGAACTCATTTCACGGGCCATGACCATGTTATGCTTGCGTTCCATCCAGCGCAGGTTATTTTTAGTAACGCCTTCAGGTATATAGCGGAAAATCGCCAGTTCGTTGACTGTAATCTGAATGCATACAGTCTTGCCGATTCTTTCGCTGTATTCGTGGATTGCAAGGCCCAGATTCCAGGCATCTTCTCTTGTGAAATGCTTGAAAGTCAGTTCCTTTTCTTCCGCGGCAAACTTATCCCATAATTCCTGTAACATTTCTCTTTCCATAGGTTACCTCCTATTCAGGCATGATATTTACGATTTCCTGAGCGTTAACTGCTGCTTCCACGAGAGCTTCCACATCAAGCTTGCTTTCTGATTCGAGGATTCTTTCAAGTTTAGGCTTGGTTGTAGGATGTTTAGGCAGGAAAACTGTACAGCAGTCTTCGTAAGGCTGGATGGAAGTTTCGAAAGTCCCGATTTCCTGAGCCTTCTCCATAATGTCAACTTTGTCCATGGCAATGAGCGGTCTCATTACAGGAAGGCTTACGCTGGCATCAGTTACTACCAGTGCCTCTGCAGTCTGGCTTGCTACCTGGCCAAGGTTTTCACCGGTAATCAGCATCATGCAGCCTGTATCTTTAGCGATTCTTTCTGCGATACGCATCATGAAACGGCGCACCAGAATTGTAGTTTCTTCTTCAGGGCAGTTGGTAACGATTGCTTCCTGGATTGGCAGCAGGTTTACCACGTGCATTTTGAAACGTCCGCAATAGGACGCTACGATGCGGGCCAGGTCTTCAACTTTTTCCTGTGCACGCTGGCTTGTGTAAGGGTATGAGTGGAAATGCACTGCTTCGATGAGCATGCCGCGCTTGGCCATCATCCATGTTGCAACAGGGCTGTCGATACCGCCGGAAAGCAGTGTGAGACCCTTGCCGTTGGTTCCCAGAGGAAGGCCTCCGAAGCCGGCAATCTTGCCTTCGTAGATATATGTTCTGTCGCTTCTCACGTCAACATGAAGAAGCACGTCAGGTTCGTGTACGTCTACCTTAAGCACTTTGCAGCCTACCAGAACCTTGGCACCGATGATGCGGCCGATTTCAGGAGACTTCACAGGGAAAGTCTTGTCAGCACGCTTGCCTTCAACCTTGAAAGTCTTGACGCCGCGTTCTTCAATCAGGTTCATCATGTACTTCACTGCTTCGTCACCGATGGCATTGAGTTCGGACGGTGCTTCCACAGCCTTGCTGATTGATGCAACCCCGAAAACCTTGGAAATCTGCTTTACGATTGCGTCAATATCCAGGTCTTTTTCGGCACGGACAAAGATAAGGCCTTCGTGTCTTTTTACTTCTACGCCTTCAAAGCTCTTCAGATTGCTCTTGATGCGGTCCACCAGCATTCTTTCAAAAAATGGCTTGTTCATGCCCTTTAAGGCAACTTCACCGCATCTTACGATTAAAATATTCTGTTCATTCATTGTGTTACTCCTCACTCCGGCAAAATAGTTGGCGCCGGCTTAAAAATTTATGTTTTAATTGCTATCGGAAGCTGCCCAGTTTTCTGAATCTGGCAACAGCCTGCTTTACTTTTTCAAGGGTGTATTCCATCTCAGCCTGAGTGTTGAACTCGCTGAAGCTGAAGCGGATTGCATCTTCGATTTCTTTATCCTTAAGGCCCATTGCTGCCAGCACGTGGCTGCGGCCTTTTTTGTTGGATGAGCACGCAGAGCCTGTGGAAACATAGATTCCGTCCTGCTCCAGTGTGTGCAGAATTACTTCCCCGCGGGTACCAAGGAAAGACACATTCAGTACTGACGGACAGCAGAGCCCTGCCTCACTGCCAGCCTCTTCAGGGCTGTTGATAAGCACATCTTTGATTTCGGCTTTGATACCGTCAAGAAGGTATTTACGTGCTTCTGACATTTTTCTAACTCTTTCGTCAAAACCTGACATGGCCAGATCGCAGGCAGCTCCGAAACCAACAATGCCCGGTGTGTTTTCTGTGCCGGAACGCATATGTTTTTCCTGACCGCCGCCAATCATGAAAGGTTCCAGATTGAGGCCCTTGCGCACATAGAGGGCACCCATTCCCTTCGGTCCGTGAATTTTGTGACCGCTGACAGAAATCATATCAACTCCCTGCCAGGTTTTTTTCACATTTATTGAAATCTTGCCCATGGCCTGAACTGCGTCGCTGTGTAGCCAGATCTGAGTGCCGTGAGCTTTGTTGTATCCGTCTTTGATGCGGGCGATTTCACTCAGCGGCATAATTGTGCCGGCCTCGTTGTTTACGCCCATAACTGAGATAAGAATTGTGTCTTCGCTGATGGCCGCCTTCAGATGGTCCATATCAAGGCGGCAGTTTTTGTCAACTCCGATGTATTCCACCTGATATCCCATGGATTCAAGTCTGCGGGCAGGTTCCAGGACTGCAGGGTGTTCCACCGCTGTTGTGATGATTTTCTTTCCGGCACGCTTTCTTGATGAGGCAGTGCCCATGATAACAGTGTTGTCTGCCTCAGTACCGCAGGAAGTAAAAATCACTTCTTCTTCGCTGCATCCTAAAGATGCTGCCAGAGACTTACGCGCTGTGCGGACCATTTTTTCGGCTTCAACTCCCAGGCTGTGCAGAGATGAAGGGTTGCCGTAGGCATATCTCATGGCACCTGCCATGGCATCGGTCACCTGGTCATACTGCCGGGTTGTCGCACTGTTATCCAAATATACTGACATTTTTTCTGACATTATATTTTCTCCTGTTTAAGCTGTTTCTTCTCTTCCTGTAAATACAGTCATCCAGTTTTTACTGTAGTATCTGTGGAAAAGTATGAACATTTTTATAAAATCTGATATTGATGCAAGGGCCATAACCCATGCAAGAGGCCAGTGCAGAACAAGCACACCTATAAACGCAAGTGGAACCTGAAGCAGCATGTTGAAAGATGAATCCACAGCTGTAGTATACACTGTATCGCCGCCGGATCTGAGAATGCCGCATATGAGCATGTACGCAAACATTTTAGGTGTAAGAATGATGGCGTAAACAAGCAGAGATTCCATGAGCATTTTAGTGGTTTCCGGTTCAAAATCATATATAGCTGCAATCGGAGCTCTGGCCAGAATAAGCACCACTGTCATTATTATATTGAGAATCCAGGTTACTTTAACAATATTTTTGCTGTACCTGAACGCTTTCTCTTTTTTCCCCTGACCTATTTCCTCCCCGATAAAAACTGCTGATGCATTGCCGATACCGAAATAGATAGTCTGGAAAAAGTCTGTCACTGTAACTGCAATCTGTGAAACCGCCAGGGCTGCTGCATTGATTCTTCCGTAAGCCGCAAACATTGTTGACACTGAAAGGGCCCATACGCCTTCGCCGATGATTACCGGAATTGCGGTCTTCATAACACGCGCAAAAAGTTCTGCCGAATAGTCAAACATCTCGGCCGGTCTGGCTTTGAGAGGATGTTGCTTTCTGATGTACACGGAAATCAGCATGGCTGCACATTCAGCAATTCTGGCTGTAAGGGTTGCAATGGCTGCACCTTCAACGCCAAGTTCAGGGAATCCGCCTTTTCCGTAAATAAGGAAATAGTTAAGCACCACATTCATCAGAATAGCGCATGCATTGATGATTGTCGGCAGTTTAAGATCCTTTATTACCCTTGAATTGTATGCTATCACAAATGACAGCCCGGAAAAAATATACGAGAAGCAGGCAATCCGCAGATAACTTACGCCCAGATCCAGTACAGCAGCATCGTCAGAAAATATTGTTATAAGGAATGGCGCTGCAAAATAGGCAAAAATAATCACCGGAACAGAAAGAATCAGACACATTGTATAGTCAATCCCTACAATTCTCCTGAGCATCTTCAGGTCGCCTATTCCCCAGTACTGTACTGCAATTACTGAAGCTCCGCTGTATATACCGAAAATAACAATACTGAACAGAAAATATACCTGATTTGCTGCTCCTACAGCAGCCAGTGCTTCTTCTGAAACCTTGCCGACCATGATTGTGTCCGCCAGATTCAGTGTCATGCCTATAACCTGCTGGAGAATCATAGGAATTCCTGTCACCGTAAGTTTGCGGTAAAATTCCCTGTTTTCATCATGGAGTTGTTCTGGTGTCATTAAATAATCAAATCCCTTTTTTGTTTCCATACTCTCCTGCAAACAATCTGTCTGCCACATTTGCTGTTTAAAAAACAAATGGGGGCAGAAAAAATCTTGCCCCCAGCTTTACCGGTCACGTACTACTTAGCGTAGTCGATTGCTCTTGTTTCTCTTACCACGTTAACCTTGATCTGGCCCGGATATTCCAGTTCAGACTCAATCTTCTTGGAGATTTCTCTTGCCAGGAATACGATTTCTTCGTCGTTAACATCTTCAGGCTTAGCGATGATTCTGATTTCTCTGCCGGCCTGGATTGCAAAGGATTTTTCAACCCCTGCAGTGGTATTTGCAATTTCTTCGAGCTTTTCAAGTCTCTTGATGTAAGCATCAAGAGTTTCTCTTCTTGCTCCTGGTCTTGCTGCGGAAAGAGCATCCGCTGCAGCAATTAATACTGCTTCCATATTCTTCGGTTCGTAGTCACCGTGGTGAGCTGCCATACCGTTGATAACCGTTTCGGATTCTTTGTACTTTCTTAAAATATCGATACCGATATCAACATGAGTACCTTCATATTCGTGGTCGAGGGCTTTACCGATGTCGTGAAGAAGTCCGGCTCTCTTTGCCAGTTTCACATCAAGGCCCAGTTCGCCTGCCATAAGGCCTGCAAGATGAGCAACTTCGATAGAGTGCTTAAGTACATTCTGACCATATGAAGTTCTGTATTTTAATCTTCCGAGAATCTTTACCAGTTCAGGGTGAAGGTTGTGGATACCAACTTCGAAAGTAGCCTGTTCACCTTCTTCTTTAATGATTGCATTGACTTCTTTTTCAGCTTTTTCAACCATTTCTTCGATTCTTGCCGGATGGATACGTCCGTCAACTATGAGCTTTTCGAGAGCTACTCTTGCAATTTCTCTTCTTACAGGGTCAAAACCTGATAAAATAACTGCTTCAGGAGTATCATCGATGATAAGGTCAACACCAGTCATTGTTTCAATTGCTCTGATGTTTCTTCCTTCACGGCCGATGATTCTGCCCTTCATTTCATCGTTTGGAAGAGCAACTACGGAAACTGTACTTTCAGCTACGTGGTCAGCAGCACATCTCTGAATAGCGTTTGTAATGATATACTTAGCCTTCTTGTCCGCTTCTTCTTTAGCCTTAGTTTCGATTTCCTTAATCATGATGGAAGCTTCATGTCTTACTTCCTTTTCTGTGTTTGCAAGCAGGATTGCCTTAGCTTCTTCTACTGTATAACCTGAGATTCTTTCAAGTTCTTCCATCTGCTTGGCAATAGCCTGCTCTAAATCTTTGTGTTTGTTTATAAGTGACTGTTCTTTTTGTGTAATGCTTTCTTCTTTCTTTTCAATATTTTCAATCTTACGGTCGAGGGATTCTTCTTTCTGAATCATTCTTCTTTCGGAACGCTGAATTTCCTGTCTTCTTTCGCGGGCATCGCGTTCAGCGTCGCTTCTGATTCTGTGTGCTTCCTCCTTGGCTTCAATGATAGCCTCTTTTTTCATACTTTCGGATTTATTTTCGGCATCCAGAATAAGGTTTCTTGCCTTCTGTTCTGCACTGCCGATTGCCTTTTCGCCTACATTTTTACGTAATATATATCCGATCAAAGCGCCGATTAAAAGCGCTACAACTCCAACAATGATATATTTCACTGCAGCACCTCCTTTTATTTAGTTTTCCGTCTATGTTTACAGAAGTTTTCTTTAGTATATTTTAATGTTTAAAAAAATCAAAATGCATTACATAATTAAAACTTGATATATCCATACAATATATATTATAATGTTTTAGTGAGCTAAATGTCAAGGTACAGAAAGGTAAGAAATGAACAAAATTTTTGCTCCTTTAAAGGAAGTTGACAAATTCATACTGATTATCGTAGCTCTGCTTGGTATCACCAGTATTCTCATGCTGGAAAGTACTATCTACAATGGCGAGCTGGTCTTGTCATGGGATGGTGCACGTCCTGTTATTGTGCAGCTGATTTCATATGTGCTGGGATTCGGAATAATCGTGGGTATTCAGCATATTGACTACAGATTTTTTATAGGTCTTGAGAAACTCCTTTATGTAGCGGCTGTGCTTCTGCTGCTTACGGTTTACACCCCGCTGGGTGATGTCCGCTACGGTTCCCGTGCGTGGATCGACCTGGGTGTAACTACTCTGCAGCCTTCCGAGTTCGTAAAGATATTATTCGTGCTTATTATGGCCGGCTGGCTTTCAGAGCACAGGGACGAGCTTAAAACATTCCGCGGAGTGCTCAAAGCTGCTCTTGTGGGAGGACCTATTATTCTGATTGTCCTCAAGGAGGACCTGGGAAGCGCACTGGTATTTGCCGTAATGTGGGTTTTCATGGTATTCTTCGCAGGTATAGATTATAAAATTTTTATCAAATGCGGACTGGCAGTTGTCGCTTCAATCCCTGTGGTTTACACAGTTCTGGACGACTACCAGAAAGAACGTATAGAAGCTTTCCTGCATCCTGACAATCTGAGCCTTTCAGGGAACTATCAGGTATGGCAGTCAAAAGTTGCTATCGGCTCCGGCGGCCTGTGGGGAAAAGGACTGTTTCAGGGTACGCAGAAGTCTCTTGACTTTATCCCGGTTCAGCAGTCAGACTTCATCTTCTCCGTTGTTGTTGAGGAAATGGGTTTCTTCGGTGGTGCCGTTGTAATTGCGTTCTATGGCATGCTGATGACAAGGTTCACCTTGATCGTCAGAAACTGTACAGACCTTTACGGTGCGCTGATTGTTATCGGCTTTACCGCAATGTTCCTTTTCCAGACTTTCGAAAATATCGCCATGACCATGGGTATGATGCCGGTAACAGGTATTACCCTGCCTCTTCTTTCAGGCGGCGGAACTTCTGTAATTGCAAGTATGATTGCAATCGGTGTGGTACTCAATGTGGGTGCAAACAGCAAAACGATAAACTTCTAGCTTTATATTTTTAAAAAAATCAAGACCTCAGAAAATATTCTGAGGTCTTTTTATTGTCTTTTTTGTTTTTTACAGTTCCTCCACCCTTGCAGCGATGGCCCTGAAATTCTTTCTTATGTAGGTATCTCCCATGGAAACCACAGGTACACCCATGTTTGTTGAAATATGAATGTTCTCATCAAACTGAACCATGCCGATAATTCTGCCGGTGATTTCCTTCGGAAAATCTCTCAGCGAAGGTGCAAGGCCCGATTTCATCAGCTTCACGTTTACTTTATTGAGCACATAATGAATATCTTTAATTCCATAGCCGGCAAGTGTCTGTGTAACAGTCTCGCAGTCTCTGATTGAAGAAAACTCAGGCGTGATAACCAGAAGCACTTCATCTGCACCGCCAAGTGCAATAGCCAGGCCATCATCAAGTCCGGCCGGAGCATCAATTATCACATAATCAAACACTGCTCTCAGCTTATCACAAAGCACCTTTACATGAAGTGGCGTGATTTCACCATCATCTGGCTTTGGTGATGCGGCCATGAAAAACATACCCGGAAATCTCTTGTCTTTTATGAGAGCCTGTTTTATACGACATACACCATTGAGGACATCGCTTACATCGTATACCACATTGTTTTCCAGGCCAAGATAGAGATCCAGGTTTCTGAGACCTGTATCCATGTCCACCAATACCACCTTATGTCCGTTTCCTGCCAGGGTAACCCCTAAATTGGCTGAAAACATGGTTTTACCGGTTCCGCCTTTACCGGAAGCTATTACAATAGTCTTCCCCATAGCAATCTCCTCTCCTGATTATTATCATAACTTATATATTAATTCATCTTCGTTGAAAAATCAAACTCATTAGTATCAACATCTGCTCCGATCTGCAGATATGAGCCTATTACTTCCCTTGCAACCGGTGCTGCATTGAGGGAAGTACCTCCCTGAATCAGCAGAACAACCACTGCAATTTTAGGGTTGTCTGCAGGGGCAAGAGTTACAGTCCACGCAAAGTGGTCGTAGGTATCTTTGAACTGATTGATCTGTGACTGGGTAACTTCTTTGTCAGTAACAGAAATCAGTGCAGCATCCACAGCATCATTTTCTGTAGGGTATTTATCAGGGTCAGCCTTCATAAGCTTGGTCATTTCTTTCTGAACCTGCTTCCATGTCACATCAGGAGCGATTTTGCTGAGGTGCTCTTTTACATAGCCTACTTCGTCCTTAGGGTTGATATAACCATCTTTTTCGGCAGTACCTGTCTTGCCGGCAACAGCAACAGGGAATCTTGAAAAACATCCTGCCAGCGTACCATTGGTAGTTACCAGTTTCATACCTTCCAGCACTGCGTCAATTTCATCAGGTGAAACATCAATCTGATAAGAGTCTGCCTTTTCAATCTTTTCTCCGCCTTCAATTCCTTTGACTATGCTTACTTCATTACGCTCGCCGTCATTACCAAGAGTTGCAATATAGTTAGCCATCTGAAGAGGTGTATAGGCATTATCACCCTGACCGATGGCGATGTTGAATTCGTCACCCTGTGTCCACTTGGCCATGTTGAAATATGAGTATTTACAGTCGTCTGTAATTGCCTCAACTTTTGACTCTCTTACAGTTGTCTGTTCTTTGATTCTTGAAATAATTACCCCTCTTTCAGGGTTTTCTTCAGTCCAGCTTGTAATAGTGCTTACTTCTGCTCTGAGCTTTTCATCATCTTCGATGGTGCTCTTAGGCCAGTATTTTTCTGCATTGTAATACAGATGACTCCATAAAGATGATTTCATTGCCTGCATCTTTCTTTCTTCGGATGCAATAGGAGTAGTCGCTTCATAAATTTCGATACCGGTCTTCTGACCAAGCCCGAATTCAGCAGCAACACTCATAATTTTATCGTTGGTTATTTCTTCTTTGTAGTTCAGTGATGACATGTTGTTCCAGTCAATGCCTGAAGCTATACAGTAGAAATAGTAGTTACATGAATTCTGGATAGCCTGTGCAAGTGTCTGGTATCCATGGCTTCCGCCGTAGTTTCTCCAGATACTGCAGCCGAACTTTCTGTTACCAAGCTCAATATAGCGTCCGTCATAAAGCCTTCTGCCCGGATCAAGTCCGCACTGAAGAGCTGCAACAGCAGTAATCGGTTTGAAGGTGGAACCTGGCTGTACAGAAGTTCTGGTAGCCACGCTGTAAAGAGGCGTCGGTGCCAGAGAATCTCGCGGATTGGTACTCTGGACAGATGCCCAGTCCTTGGAGGAAATTCCTTCTGCAAATATATTAGGATCATAATCCGGATAGCTGGCAATGGCCAGAACTTCAGCAGTATCGACATCCAGCGCCACCACTGCGCCTGATGCACAGTTATCGTACTGGGTCATTTTGTAATTACCATACTGACTTTCATAGTATTCGCCGGTCTGAGTCTTAAGTATTGCCTGCTCAAGGGCATCTTCAGCTACTCTCTGCAGATCTGAATCTACTGTGAGGTAAATGTTTCTGCCTGCTACCGGCTCAGTTTCACTGAGAGTTTCAATATAGTCGCCGCCGCTGTTTACAAGAATTGTCTTGATACCGTCTGTACCGTGGAGATATGACTCCATGCTGGCCTCAATACCATCTTTTCCGATAAGGTCATCGGCGCTGTATCCCCTCTGGTTTACATACAGATCATACTGCGAGTCAGAAATACTTCCCATATATCCCAGAACATGTGAAAGCAGCTCTTTTTCAGGATAAATACGGACAGTTTCAGAGGCAATTTCCACACCTTTAAGGACATTGCCCATTTCTTCAACATAAGCAACAGTCTCATCACTTACGTCACTGGCAATGGTACTTGATCTGTACTTGTTATAACCTATGTTCTTGATTTCTTCTCTTATTGCAAATATTTTTCGTACTTCTTTATCAGAAAGCACTTCCCCGCCGTCGTAAAGAGGTTCATCCAGACTGTATTTTTCAACCAGTGCCCTGAAAGCCTCTTCAGCCGTAGGGACAGGTTCATCATCCTTGCTGTTGACACCATACTTATCCAGGAAAGCATCCTTACGGGTGTCATAAGTATATGTCATACTTCTGATATTGATAGGAGGCCACACACCGTGAGTCTGCTGAAGGACTTCCATAGCATCATAACGGTCAAGGGCCGGATCCACTTCATAATCTGCTCTTAATTTAGCAAGAGCTTCTTCCGGCGTGGCATCCTTTGAAAGGCCTATACTTTTAAGCCATTTCACCTTATTTTCATCGAAAGTATACGAAAAACTTCCGTCTTTTTTTATTTTAATGGGAAAATTGTCCACATACTCATCATCATTTTCCTCGAAAAGTTTTACAAGAGCATATGCAGACTTGTTTATATCTGCGGTCTGAAGGCCGCTTACATTAAACGTTACGGTAAAAATCTGCTTGTTTGTTGCAAGAACACGTCCGTAACGGTCAAAAACTTCTCCTCGCGGAGCAGAAGTGACAACTTCTTTGGTATTCTGATTGGCAGCAGCTTCTGCCCATCTTTCTTCCTGAACTACGGTCAGCACAAAAAGCCTTACGCACAGAGCCAGCATAAGGATTGCTATCAGAATTATGACCTGATAATAACGGGAAGTAAGAATTTTTTTACTCATCTGAAATACCTGTCTTTACGATGTTTTACTACTTTTCTGATAAGCACCAGATACATGATGGTTATAACTACCATGGAATAAAGCCCTGTCCATGGCAGATCCCTGAGAGCAAAAACAATGCCTATAGGATTGCCGCTTATGAAACAGAGCAGCCAGTTCAGAACATAATAACCCACAATTGAAACAGCAGAAACAACCCATAGATTGATTATATTTTCTATGTTTGCATATTCGCGGATTATCAGAATAAAAACTGCCACAACCACAAGGGCAATAGGCATCGCCCCCACAGCACTGCTGTAACAGATATCATAAAGCACCCCGAAAAGCGCACCAAAAACCACCCCGTACATTTCGTCTTCGTACATGAAAGAAAGTACAATCACAAGACACAATGTCAGGTTTGGTGTATATCCTTTTATATTTATAACATTGAGCAGCGAAGTCTGAATCAGAAATGCAGCCAGAAACGCCGCCCCGGCTTTCCAGTACTTCATTATTTAATCACCGCCACCTTTTCAAGGCCTTTGAAATTAACAGCAGGTTCTACAGTAATTTCTTTGAGCAGAGTATTGCTGTTATATGCTACTGTCTTTACATTTCCTATAAGAAGGCCTTCCGGATAAGTTCCCAGTCCGGATGTTACAATTACGTCCCCTTCTGCAACTGTGGATTCAGCATCCATCATATAACCACTGACATTACCCACACTGTTTCCGGAAACAATTCCAAGCTGCTTGCGGTCACGTTCCAGTTTGAAACTTACCTGAGTACCTTCATCAATTACTGAAATAACTTTGGACCAGCCTTCGCCTGTGGCCTGAATACGTCCCACAAGACCCATGTTGTTTACAACTGCATCCCCTGCCTCAATTCCGGCTTCTGTTCCCTTATTGATTGTGAAAATATTGGTCCAGTTGGAACCGTCAAGAGAAGTGATATCAGCAGTTACCATATCAAACTCTTTGGAGAAATACTGGTAGTTCAGAAGTTCAGAAAGCTCCTGCAGCTGCTCCAGATCTTCTCTGTCAAGCTTTGTTTCGGCCAGCTGACGCTTGAGATCAGCGTTTTCTGCCTCAAGCTGCTCAATTTCTTCCTGCAGAGCCTTATAGGAGAATATGCCTGTTACATTTTCCCTTATAACATCTGCCACAGAAGAGAAAGTTTCAGATACAGCCGCCATACCGCCCCTTACAGCTCCTGATGCCGGATTATCCTCATTGTCAACCAATGTGGTCACAACAAAAAGAATTACAAGTGCCAGCAGAATTGCCACAAGAATGGATATTAACTTATGCTCTTTTATCCAACGCATATTAATCCTCTATCTCTTTCTGCCTCCCTGGGCATATACTTTTAATTTTTCAATGTCTTCAAGACTCTTTCCTGCTCCGAGAGCAACAGCCTCAAAAGCATTTTCGGCAACTGCTACCTGCATGCCTGTTCTCTTTGTAATAAGCTTGTCAAGGTTAGCAATTTTTCCGCCGCCGCCGGAAAGAATCATACCTCTTTCTGCAATGTCCGCTGCAATTTCAGGTGGTGCCTTTTCGATGGTACCTTTTATTCCGTCAACAATAATGTCCATAGATTCCTGAAGAGCAATCATCATATCCTTATTGGTTACTTCAAGAGTTTTAGGGAGACCGGAAATAATGTCTCTTCCTCTTGCGTTCATTGTCTTTATGATTTCATTGCCGTTTTCATCCACATCCATGCATGCACAGCCGATGTTGATTTTCAGTTCTTCTGCTGTACGTTCACCGATGAGAAGGGCGTGTCTCTTTCTCATATACTGGATAATTGCTTCGTTGATTTTGTCGCCTGCGTGTCTGATGGAAGTACTGCACACTATACCGCCCAGCGCAATAATTGCAATGTCAGTTGTGCCGCCGCCGATATCAGCGATCATGCATCCTGTTGTTCCGTCAACATCCATGCCTGCACCGATTGCCGCTGCCATAGGTTCTTCAAGTATGAAAACTTCTGTAGCGCCCAGCTGTCTGACAACTTCGCTTACCGCTCTTTTTTCAACTTCAGTAACACCGCTTGGTACTCCGACAACTACTCTGAAGTTTCTGATTTTTTTAGCTCTGAGAGCAGTTTCAAGGAAAGACTTGAGCATGTCTGCAGTTCTGTCAAAGTCTGAAATAACGCCGTCCTGAAGTGGTCTTACTACTGAAATATTTGCAGGGGCTTTACCAAGCATATCTTTTGCTTTTAGACCTACTGCCAGAGTTTTGCCACCGCGGTTTTCAACAGCGATTACAGAAGGCTCATTGAGGATGATGCCTGTGTCTTTTACATAAATAAGTGTATTTGCTGTACCAAGGTCAATTCCCATATCTTTAGCTTTAAATAAACTGCACATTTTAATACCTCCACCAAAAATAAAAATTCTACATGTATCCTAAACTTTTTAAACTGCTGTATTGTCCGTCTCCGATAATAATGTGGTCAATAACGTTTATTCCGAGAATTTTCCCGCATGCCTGAAGCCGCAGTGTAGTGTCAACGTCTGCCTCACTTGGCGAAGGATCACCGCTGGGGTGATTATGTACAAATACCACGCCTGCCGCACTTCTTTTTACTGCCGCCGAAAACACCTCTCTTGGATGAATCAGCGTGCTTGTAAGTTCACCCACAGAAACAGTCTCTGACGACATGATTTCACCTCGTGGGTTCAGAAGCAGTGCTTTGAAAATTTCACGTTTTTCGTAACGCATGTCTTCGATAAAAAGTCTGGCAATTTCTTCAGAACTTGTTACCTGAATACGTTTTTCTCTGGGAGCAGTGGAAATTCTTTTTCCCAGCTCCACAGCCGCCATGATTCTGGCCGCCTTGAAACTGCCTATACCTTTTAACTTCATCAGTTCTTCTGCAGAACTGGTTGCCAGGCCTGCAATGCCGCCATCTACAGATGCTATTATGTCCTCTGCAAGACCTATGGCTGATTTTGCCGGGCTGCCGGATCCGATAATCACAGCAAGAAGCTCGCTGCTGGAAAGGCTGGCTGCACCACGGCTGATGGACTTCTCCACAGGACGTTCATCCTGCGGCAAAGATTTGATTTTCATAAAATCCTCCTCTTCCGTATAATGCTCGCACCTATCCCATTTTATCAAAATAAAATACTATTTAGAAAGTATAACATTTTTTTGACTCAAGCACAAGAAGTATGGCCGTATAAATTTGTGAAGATTCGGTCACAATATGCTATGTAAGTATAATTTCTGAAAACACAGGAGGATAAAAAAATGGATAACTGCAATCAGACAATCAGATGTACTGTTGATAAGTGTAAATATCATCAGAACACAAAGAATCTCTGCTCTCTTGATGCCATCACAATAGGCACTCATGAAGCAAATCCTACAGAACAGAAGTGCACAGACTGTATGTCCTTTGAAGTAAGATAAACAAACTGCAGCACAAAATAGGTACTTGCACTTTAAGATAAGTCAGGCACTAACGCCCCCTCCTTCGCATATAGTAAAAAGCGAAAGAGGGGGTTTTACTATTATGAGCAGTTCTTTTCCCAACCCACTGACAGAAAAAGAGGAACAACACTATGTGGAACTAATGGAACAAAATGATCCTAAGGCCCGTCTTGCCCTCATTGAACATAATCTTCGTCTTGTTGCTCACATTGCAAAAAAATATGTGAGCTCCATACATTCCCATGATGACCTGATTTCCATCGGTACCATAGGTCTCATAAAAGCCGTCAACACATATACCAGCGAAAAATCCACCAGGCTTGCAACATACGCTGCCAGGTGCATCGAAAACGAAATTCTCATGAGTATACGGGCTTCAAAGCGTGTAAAGCAGGAGGTTTCTTTAAGTCTTCCCATAGGAACTGACAAAGACGGCAATGAAATCAGTTTCAATGATATTCTGGGCAGTGATACTGATGAAATCGTAGATTCCATCAATCTGAAAATACAGGCAGGGAAACTCCGTCAGGCAGTAAGCACTGCCCTTACGCCACGTGAAAAAATTGTGGTCACTGCCCGCTACGGACTTAACGGCAGTGATCCGCTCCCGCAGCGTGAAATAGCCGAAATGCTTGGAATCAGCCGGTCATACGTTTCAAGAATAGAAAAACGTGCATTGGAAAAGCTAAGAGACTGTCTTGGCGAAGAATAGACTTTGCTGTTGTCAAGATATTCCGCAATTTCTCTGAATACAGGCAGTGCAGTAGCTGACCCGGAAATACCGTCTTCAGCAAAAACCGTAATCACATAACGCATCCCTGAAGATTCACAGAATCCGGCAAGCCAGCAGTTTTTTACAGGTCTGCCGTGGAGGCTGGCTTCCGCAGTACCTGACTTACCCCAGACAGGAAAGTTCCACTCCTGAGCTGAACAGGTCCCGCAGGTCATGACTTCTTTCATCATGGACTGAAGCATAAGTGCGGTTTCTTCTCTGATAACCTGTCTTTGCTCTGATGGGTCCGAGGGCATCCAAACTTCTTCTGAAACAATACTGAAAGGTACATATCTGCCCTCATTGGCTATTATGGAAATCATGCGGGTAATCTGCATCGGCGTTACAAGTATAGTGCCCTGCCCTATGGAAATGTTGGAAATATCCCGGCTTCCGGTCTCTGTAACCGCCGGGATATTTCCTTCCGTCTCCTCAGGAAAACCATCCAGCACACTCTTTCCAAGACCCAGTTTTCCTGCCATCTTAAGTATCTTTTCTTCACCCAGTTCTTCACCAAGCTGCACAAAATAACAGTTACATGACTTTGCCATGGCCTGACACATATCCAGACTGCCATGGCCGCCGTCGGGCGCGGTGGCGCAGGAAACTGTCACGCCGCCAGTCGTCGCCCGGCCCGTACACGGCAGTGTACGGGCGGCCGCCCCGGGCAGGTTTTCCAGGGCGGCGGCGGCCACCACCAGCTTGAAAACTGAACCGGGAGGATATGCGCTCTGAATAGTCTTATTAATGAGGCAGTCGCTTTGCTGATCCAGATATTCCGGAATATGGTCTGGACTGAATACCGGTGATGATGCCATAGCAAGAATTTCACCGGTTGCTGCATCTGAAACTACGCATGCAGATGAACCCCTAAGAAGGCTTTCGCACTTTTTCTGCAGCTGCAGATCTATGGTTGTTACAAGAGAATTATCAGCAGGTTCAGTCCCGCTGCTTGTTTTTATTTCAGGTTCCAGTCCGGGAAGTATATTGCCGGCAGCGTCTGCCATAATAACGAGCCTTTCTTCTGATGGTGCCAACTTCTCATCGTACATATATTCAAGTCCTGACACTCCTTTTTTGTCCCAGTCGTTCAGGTAGCCCACCAGATGGCAGGCCGGCTGATTTTCTTCGTACCTTGCGCCGCTGCAGAAAACATAACAGCTATATTCCCCGGTCAGTTCTCTGTTCATCTCCTCATTGTAATTTTCTGTACTGTATACTTTGTATCCGGAGCGGCTGCTTCCTGCCGGTTCAGCATCCATTTTCTCAAACAGTTCCACAGCCTTTTTATCAGCTTTACTTTCTTTTATGATGTAATACCAGCGGCTGCTTCCTCCTGTAAGCGGTTGCATATTGCGGTCAAATATCTGTCCGCGCGTGTCAATTCCATCAATAGTGATTTCATACTGCAGCTGTGCGGTTTCAGTAAAATCATCATGGCACAGTACCTGTATATAAAACAGCCTGCATGCAAGAGCTGCGCTCAGACCTGCCATCACAGCCAGACCTGCCATAATTCTTTTTTTATTTTTCTCCATAAAAAACCCTCCCACAGTATTTTTGCCATGGAAGGTTAAGTTTATGCCTATTTAACTTTATTGCAGATGTAGTCCACTACTTCTTCTATGGTCATATCTGTCGTGTCCAGAAGCTGGGCATCTTCTGCCTGTCTCAGAGGACTTGCTGCACGGTGGCTGTCGTTATAGTCACGTTCCCTGATTGCTGCAAGTGTTTCCTCAAAAGTAGTTTCTTCGCCTTTTTCAAGAAGTTCTTTATATCTTCTTCTGGCTCTTTCTTCATCGGTTGCAGTCACGTAATATTTGTATTCTGCATGCGGGAAAACTACTTCACAGATGTCGCGGCCGTCCATAATCACGCTCTTGCTTTCGCCCATTTTCTGCTGTGCTTTCACAAGTTTTTCTCTCACAAAACCATGTGCAGAACATGCAGATGCAGCCATGGAAACTTCAGGTGTTCTGATGAGACCACTTACAACTTCGCCATCGAGAATAATATCCCCCTGGCAGATATCGATTTCTGTTTCATCCAGAACTGCTTTGATCTTTTCCACCTCATCCATTCCAATACTGTTTCTGAGGAGTTTCAGCCCCAGCGCACGGTACATTGCTCCTGTATCAATATAGTCTATTCCCAGTTTTTTTGCCACAGCTTTTGCAACTGTGGACTTGCCGGCACCGCTTGGTCCGTCTATTGCAATCTGAAAGTATTTTTCTGACATATTATCTATCCTTCTTTCCTATAAGTTTTTCTATTTCCTTGATGAAAGTATTTACATCGGTAAACTGTCTGTAAACTGATGCAA
Source organism: Bacillota bacterium (assembly GCA_017397825.1). Classification (GTDB taxonomy): domain Bacteria; phylum Bacillota; class Clostridia; order Peptostreptococcales; family Anaerovoracaceae; genus SUG1106. The sequence continues at coordinate 24,254 of JAFQHT010000092.1, forward strand.
AGCGTACATATGCAACTTCATCCACAGCTTTGAGCTGTTCCATGATAAGTTCGCCGATGTATGTGCTGTCCACTTCTTTTTCCATCAGATTGTTAAGGTCTCTTTCGATTTCATCTACCATCTGTTCCATACGGGCCATGGAAACCGGACGTTTTTCACATGCTTTGACTATGCCGCCAAGAACCTTTTTGCGGTCAAAAACTTCTCTGCGGTTATCTTTTTTGACTACCATCAGGATTGTTTCTTCAACCTTTTCGTAAGTGGTAAATCTCTTGTTGCATCTGTCGCAGCCACGGCGGCGGCGTATAGCATATCCTTCCTCTGTGGGACGTGAGTCTATTACTTTTGTATCAGGATTATCACAAAACGGGCATTTCATACTTTTACCTCCACCTTGATCTGTATCGTCAACAATAATATACTATGTATTTACTACACTATACCACATCTTGTGGTCCCAAGTCCACTAAAATCACATCATCGCCTACGGTTTTGACTTTTTCCCAGCGTATAATCATATCATTTTCACTTCTGCGCATCCATCCGAAGAAAGATTTTTCTGCCGGAATCACGATTCCGCCGATCATTCCTTTTTCCAGATCCACTTCAATATCACTCACAAAACCCAGACTTTTTCCATCATAAATATTTATAACTTCTTTGTTTTTAAGTTTGTCCGTACTCAGCATATTTTGTCCTCCGTTTCATAGTGATATATTATATTCTCTTTACCGGATAATATGACTGCACATCTCTGAATCTTCCGCATCTAAAAAGGAGACCTCCTGCGAAGTCTCCTCTCATATCATATATTTTAGCTGATTCTTTCGTAAATTGCAGTCAGCGCTTTTTCAAGAACAAGATTTAATTTTACATTGTACATTTCAGCATATTCATCAAGTGAAACGCCAACATACTGCTTGAATTCTTCTGCACTTGCAAGACCTACTGAGTTAAGCACGGATGCAAGAACATTGTCATATTCCTGCTGAGTTACTTCCACGCCTTCTTTTTCAGCCATTGCGTATACAATCATCTGTTCTGTTACTGCATCTTCTGCATAGTCCCTAAGCTGTGCATCGTATTCAGCCTGATCAAACTTGAAAGTCTGGTCAAGATACTGTTCCCATTCGATACCTTCAGCCTTTGCAGTGTCTCTGTAACGTGTATCAATCTTGCTGATTTCAGCATCGATTTTTTCCTGGATCAGTTCCTTGACTGTTGCTTCTTCCTTAATCTGTTCGAAAATTTCTGTTTTGATTTCGCCTAATCTTTCATCAAGTTTAAGGTACTCAAGCTGTTCTGCAACATATGCCTTGTATTCTTCAACAGTTTTTTTGTCACTGTACTGTTTTACGAAATCCGTGTCAAGTTCAGGAATATCCTTTTCAACTTTGCTGAGAACTGTGATAACGAAAGTTACATCTTTTCCTGCAACTTCATTGTTGTTAGGATATGGATCCGGGAATCTGAGCTCTGCAGTTACAGGTTCACCGATAGTTGCACCGTAGATGCTTTCTTCAAAACCGTCAATCCATCCACCTTCACCGAGAGTGAGGACAGTGGAATCTGACTGCATCCCAGGAAGAGATGTTCCGTCAGCAAGTGTTCCTTCAAAAGAAATCTTTACAGTGTCACCCTTTTCAACTTTACCTTTTTTAACGTCTTTGGTTTCTGCAACTGTTTCAAGGATTTCGTTGATTGTGTCCATAATTTCATCATCTGTAACTGTGATTTCTCCCACTGCTTCAGGAGTGTATGAATCATAATCAGGAAGAGTCACATAATCAGACAGAGTATAGTCTGCATAAGGATTGCCGATAATTTCAGCAGGTTCTTCCTTATCACCGCAGCCTGCCATAAGGCCGCAGCATAAAACAAGTATTAATAATACGGACAATAATTTTTTCATTGATTTTCCCCTTTGTTTATATATTTTCAAGCTGTTTTTTAGCTTTGTTTTTCTTTTTTCTGTCTCCGGAAGCAACAATATATACAAGCATCAGTACTGTTGCCAGATATGGTGTGATTGCAGTAAGGTCAGCCGGAACACCCACTGACTGAAGTCTTATGCCGACTGCCTGAAGGAAACCGAACAGCAGAGCTGCCAGGAATACTTTAGGAGGGTTGGCCATACCGAAGATTACACATGCAAATGCTATGAATCCGCGGCTGTTACTCATGCCTTCAGAGAACATTGTGAGATATCCCAGTGACAGGTGCGCACCTGCAAATCCGCAGAATACGCCGCAGAGTATGCTGGCAATGAATTTCATCTTCTGAGCGCTGATACCTGCTGTTTCCAGTGATTCAGGATGTTCTCCCGCAGCTCTGAGCCAGAATCCGTAAGGTGTTCTGTACAGGAAAAGCCATGTCAGGAATACCAGTATCCAGGTCAGGTACACGAAGATTGAGTTATCATTGAGCAGCGGGTCGAGCACAGGAATGCCCTCCAGGAAGTCAAAATGGACCGTAGGCAGCGAAACAATGCCCTTGTCGGAGAAAGTTCCCTTTACGCCGAAAATGGAGCGCAGAAGGTAAACTGTGAGGCCGCCGGCAAATGTGTTAAGTGCCATACCGATGATAAATTCATCACTCTTCAGTTTTACAACGAAAATTGCGAAGAAGATACCAATAAGTATGCCCACAAGTACAGCAACTAAAACTCCCATGGCCGCAGATGTACATGCAAAGCTGAAAGATACCGCTACGAAAGCACCTACTAAAATCATGCCGTCCATACCGATATTCATAATTCCGGCTTTTTCTGTCAGCAAACCGCCCATTGCTGCCAGAATTACAGGAGTCGCAGTACGCAATGTGTTCTGTAAAAGTCCGATGTTAAAAACTTCTGCTAATATTTCCATCACTTACTTTGCCTCCTTTCTCAATTCAAGCTCTTCTCTGGCTTTTTTCTGGATTTTCTTTTCATTGAGGTATTTTCTGATACCGCCTTCTGCTGCCATCAGGAAAATGATAATTGCGAAGATAATGTCAGAAAGTTCGCCGGAAATACCTACTGAAAGTTCCATGGCACCGGCACCTATATCAATGACTGCAAAGAAGAAGCTCATCAGGATTATTCCCAGCGGGCTGTAGTTCATAATCATGGCAACCAGCATACCATCGTAATAGAATTCGTTGCTGATTGAATCAAGGAATCTCTGCTGGTATCCGTAGACTTCAAACATACCAACAAGACCGCAGATTGCACCTGAGGCAATCATTGCCCAGATCATGATATTATCTTTTTTAAGACCTGAGAAAAATGCAAATCTTGGATTTTCTCCGGTCACTTTCATTTCCAGACCCACACTTGTCTTTTTCATCACGTACCAGCATATAAAAGCGATTGCTGCGCTGTAAATAATTGCTGTGCTCAGATTTGAACGCGGAATGAGCTGATCAAACATAAATGCGTCGGGAACTGCTTCCGTGCCTCCCAGAACGCCCTTGTCGTCTGTTCTCAGAGGGCCGCTGCTGTTGGTAAGATAAGAGCAGAAATAAATAGCCACTGAGTTAAGCATAATTGTTGTAATTACTTCACTTACATTTAATTTTACCTTCAGCACTGCAGGAATCCATGCGTAGAATCCACCCACAACTGCTGCTGATAAAAATGCAAGAGGAACTGCAATCAAAGGTGATACTCCCTGAAGGTATACACCTGTCATTGTGGCTGCAAGGCCGCCCAGGAAAAGCTGTCCTTCACCGCCTACGTTGAACATGCCGGCTTTGGAACACACCGCCATGGCAAGCCCGGTAAGACAAAGTGTAAGCATCTTGGCAAGGGTATTACCGAATACTCTGGAGTTACCGAATACGCCTTTGAGCATTGCTGCGTAGCCTTCAACAGGGTTATAGCCTGTTACCAGCATGAGAACAGCGCCGATAAGGAGGGCTGCTACAATACTGAGCACAAGTGATGTCAGATATGATTTATTATTACGGAGGCTGTCTGTCAGTTTATTCATTCTGTGCGCCTCCTTCCTCTTTCTGAGTATCTGCGTCGCGGCTTCCGGTCATGTAATAACTGATACCCATCTTGTCGATTTCTCCGGCTTTGAATTCGCCGGTGATTTTACCTTCATATAAAGTAATGATGCGGTCACTGAGGCGGAATACTTCGTCCAGGTCTGCGCTGGCAAGAAGTACTGCACAACCTTCATTACGCTTTTTGATAATCTGTTTATGTATAAATTCGATTGCACCGATATCCACACCTCTTGTAGGCTGGGCAATTATCAGAATAGGAGTGTCGAAGGAAAATTCTCTTGCAACTACTACTTTCTGCATATTACCGCCGGAAAGTGAACCTACAGCAGTTTCAATACCGCTGCCTCGCATATCAAACTTTTCAAAGAGTTCTTCTGCATAGCGCACAACTGAAGACTGCTTCAGATGAAGCTTATACTTTGAAAATGCAGACTGTCTCTGCTTACCGATAATGAGGTTTTCTGTGATTGTAGACTGCAGGGATACGCCTGTTGCCACACGGTCTTCAGGAATATGTGCAAGACCAAGCTCTCTGATCTGGCCAGGAGTTTTGCCGTTGCTCTTTTCACCCTGAATATAGAATTCTCCGCGCTGCACAGGTCTCATACCTGTCAGAGCTTCCAGCAGTTCACTCTGACCGTTGCCTTCAATGGCAGCAATACCAAGCACTTCACCTGCTCTTACTTCAAGTGAAACTCCGTTTACAGCCATCAGACCTCTGTTATCGGCAACATAAAGATTGTCAGCCTTGATCTGTACTTCTCCCGGCTCACCTGTCTTTTCAATATCATCAAAGAGCACTTCACGTCCGACCATCATGGATGCGAGAATTCTCTCGTTCACATTTTTAGTTTCTTCAACACCTACAAGTTTTCCCTGACGCATTACGCCGACTCTGTCAGAAATGGCCATTACTTCGTAAAGCTTGTGTGTGATGATTATTACGGTCATCTGCTTTTCTTCAACGATTTTTCTGATAACCTGGAAAAGTTCTTCAGTTTCCTGAGGAGTCAGTACGGCCGTAGGCTCGTCCAGAATGAGAACATCGGCTCCTCTGTAAAGAGTTTTGAGAATTTCAACACGCTGCTGCAGACCTACACTGATTTCTTCAACAGTGTCTTCTGCCTCTACTTCCAGGCCGTATTCTTCCACCAGTCTTCTGGTGATGTTATTGGCTTCTTTAAGATTGTAAAAAATTCCGTATTTGCGCGGTTCCTTGCTCATTACAATGTTCTGTGCAACTGTAAATGACGGAACAAGCATAAAGTGCTGATGCACCATACCTACGCCATGGCTGATGGCATCGCTTGGACTGAATTTTTCAACTTTCTGTCCCTTGATGTAAACATTGCCGCTGGTAGGTTTGTTGATACCATACAGAATGTTCATCAGTGTACTTTTGCCCGCACCGTTTTCTCCTACAAGTGCAAAAACTTCACCCTTTTTAATGTCAAAGGATACATCATCATTGGCCAGCACACCCGGGAACTGCATGGATATGTTTTCAAATCTTACTATGGATTCCTGCAAAGTTCTTACCTCCCTTTGCTTTAAGATTGCTTTAAATAATTCTATAAAAAAGGCGCAGCGTTTGTCACGCTACGCCTCATAAGCGAATCTGTCTTTTAATAACTGTCAGTTATTATTCTCTTGTTGTGTCAACTACGATTTCGCCGGAAACGATCTTCTGTGCTAATTCTTCTACTTCAGCCTTAAGATCATCGCCAACCTGCTGAGTTGAGTTTTCGTCACCGTAAGCGATGGAGATGTAACCAGTAGCCATGTCTGCTACCCATACTCTTGCGCCTTCCCATGTGCCTTCTTCAACTAAAGCCTTAACTGTATCATAGATGGAGTTACCTACTTCCTTCTTCATGGAGCAGATAATTACATCGTCGAATTCAGGAGCAGAAAGCTTCTGGTCCTGGTCAACGCCGATTGCGTAGTAGCCGCCTTCTTCAGCTGCTTCGAATACGCCGTTACCGGAGTTACCTGCAATCTGGAATACAACGTCAGCACCCTTGTCGTGGAGAGCCTGAGTACATTCCTTACCTGCTGCAGGGTCATCATAAGAACCAGCATAGTTCTTTTCAACCTTGATATCTTCGTTTGCGTATTTAGCGCCCTGTTCGTAACCAACGATGAAGTCGTTGATTGTAACTGCGTCTTCGCCGCCCATTGCACCGATAACGCCAGTTGTGGACATGTTAGCTGCAATGTAACCTGCTAAGAATGAACCTTCGTTCTGAGCATAAGTAATGCAGAGAACGTTTGGAAGAGATTCGATTCCGTCTGCTACGTTATCAACCCAGATGAACTTAGTGTCAGGGTATTCAGCAGCAACATCTGTGATTTCCCAGAATTCCCAGCCAACTGGTACTACTACGTCAGCTGCATCTGCTGCAGACATCATATACTGTTTGAAGTTTTCACCCTTACATTCGATAGTCTGAAGTTCAACTCCTAAATCTTCTTTAAGCTGTTCACCGCCTGCTAATGCAGAGTCGTTGAATGATTTATCCCCAAATCCTGTAGATACTACGATACAAACCTTTAATGCGTCATCTTCAGTAGTGTCTTCGCTGCCGCATCCTACCAGTGCAAACATGGAAAGAATGAGCGCGAATACTAATAAAAGTGATATGCTTTTTTTCATGTTTTTCCTCCGTGTGATGTAAAAGAATAATTTCATACGGATAAAGTATATCACTTTTCACCGGATAATGCAAGTTTTTTAGTTGATTTAGTTACTTTAATATGGTATTTTTGTAAGTACAAACGTTGATTTTAAGCCATTTATAAGGAGAAAATAATATGCAGGCACACATCCATTTAGATGAAACATTAGGCGCAAAGTACGCTATTCTTCCGGGAGATCCGGCAAGACTTGACAAACTTATCCCTTTCCTCGATGACTACAGGGAAGAAACTTTTAACAGAGAATACCGCAGTATCACCGGTTACTACAAAGGCATCAAAATCCTTGGCATGTCCACCGGCATGGGCGGTGTTTCCACAGCCATCGGCGTGGAAGAGCTTAAAAATATTGGTGTTACCACACTTATCAGAATCGGCTCCTGCGGAACTCTGGTTCCCGGCATTGATGTGGGCGATCTGGTAATTTCCAGCGGCTGCGTCCGTGACGACGGCACATCCCACGCATACATCAGAGCAACTTACCCTGCAGTTCCTGACACCCAGCTGCTTTTTGCAATCATAGAAGCCGCAAAGGAAAACGGCTGTCCTCACCATATCGGAGTTACAAGAAGCCACGAAACTTTCTATTCAGAAGCAGAAATTGCACAGGAGGAATACTGGATGCAGCAGAATGTGCTCTGTGACGATATGGAAACCGCACCGCTGTTTGTAGTAGGAAGACTCCGCGGTATGAAATGTGCGTCCATCCTTAACAACGTTGTAGCTTTTGCCGGTGACAAGGAAGAAAGTGTAGGCAGCTACTCCATGGGCGGTGAATCTCCTGCCATGGTTGGTGAAAGAAACGAAATCATGGTTGCCCTTGAAGCAATCGCAAAGATGGAAGGAAAATAATGGAACAGAGATTATTTCACATCGGTAATATAAGGCCGCCTTTTCACGCGGCAAGTCTGCTGCTTCAGGTAACAGAAAACTGCACCTGGAATAAGTGCAATTTCTGCACGTTGTACCGCGGCGGGCAGTTTAAAATGCGCCGGCTTGAGGAAATAAAGCAGGATATCGACAATGCGGCATATTACCGCGACCTGATTCTGGAAAGACTGAAGCAGTTTGACCCGCAGACAGTAAAAAAAATGGGCACAGGCTTCACATCAATACTTACGTACAATGAACAGGTATGCTATATGACCATCCTCAACTGGATTGTCAATGACGGAATGAAAACCGTATTCCTGCAGGATGCCAATTCAATAATAATCAATAAGGAAACACTCTGTGAGATTGTAAAATATCTTAAGCAGACTTTCCCTACAGTCGAAACAGTCTCATGCTACGGAAGAGCAGATGCCCTCTGCCGCCTGAGCATACAGGATTTCAAAGACCTGAAAGCAGCAGGACTCAATATGATTCACTCCGGCTACGAAAGTGGCTGCGATGATGTGCTGAAACTTCTCAACAAAGGTACTACACGCCAGCAGCAGATTGAAGCCGGTATCCGCATAAAAGAAGCCGGGATCACTTTCAATGTGTTCTACATGCCCGGCAGCGGCGGGCGCGCACTCAGCCGCCGGAACGCTGTGGAAACAGCTGAAGTGGTCAATGCCATTGACCCGGATTTCCTGCGCATAAGAACTTTCGTGGTGAAATCCGGCGCGCCTATGTGGGAAATTGCCCAGGGTCCGGACTTTGAGGAATGCAGCGACATAGAAAAGCTTCTTGAAATCAGAACTATGATTGAGCATCTTGATCAGAAGCTTTCATGCTACGTCATCAGCGACCACATCATAAATCTGCTGCAGCATGTGGAAGGCCATGTGGACACTGACAAGGAAAAAATGCTGAAATATATCGATGATTTCCTTGCTCTTCCTGAAAACAGCCGCAGAGAATTCCAGCTGGCACGCCGCATGTGGGGGCTTTATGATTACAATGATATGAATCAGCTTTCCCGGCAGCACATGGAAAAGATTCACGATATGTCAGGCCAGGCCCGCAGCGATGAAGACTTCGAAAAAATACTGGCAAGTTATCTGAGGAATTATATTTAGACAAAGAAAGACCCTGCACTTCAAAAATTGTGCAAGGTCTTTTATATTTACCGTATTTTATTATTTTGCCTCAGCAATTGCAACTGCTACTGCTACAGTCATACCAACCATAGGGTTGTTGCCTGCACCGATGAAGCCCATCATTGCCACATGGGCAGGAACTGATGATGAACCTGCAAACTGTGCGTCAGAGTGCATTCTGCCCATGGTGTCAGTCATGCCGTATGATGCAGGACCCGCTGCCATGTTGTCAGGATGAAGTGTTCTTCCTGTACCGCCGCCGGAAGCAACGGAGAAGTACTTCTTGCCCTGTTCAACACATTCTTTTTTGTATGTGCCTGCTACAGGATGCTGGAAACGTGTAGGGTTTGTGGAGTTTCCTGTGATAGAAACGTCAACCTTTTCTTTGTGCATGATTGCAACGCCTTCACGTACGTCGTCAGCACCGTAACATTTTACTGCAGCTCTTTCGCCCTTGGAGTAAGGGATTTCCTGAACAACTTTAAGTTCTCCTGTGTAGTAGTCGAACTGAGTCTGCACATAAGTGAAACCGTTGATTCTGGAGATGATCTGTGCTGCGTCCTTTCCGAGACCATTGAGAATTACGCGGAGAGGGTTCTTTCTGATTTTATTTGCGGATTTAGCAATACCGATAGCACCTTCTGCTGCTGCGAAGGATTCGTGTCCTGCAAGGAACGCGAAACACTCAGTTTCTTCTCTGAGGAGCATTGCTGCCAGATTGCCGTGGCCAAGACCTACCTTACGGTCTTCAGCTACAGATCCTGGAAGGCAGAAAGCCTGCAGTCCTTCACCGATTGCTTCAGCCGCTTCAGCAGCACCTGTGCAGCCTTTTTTAATTGCAATTGCAGCCCCTGCAACGTATGCCCAGCATGCGTCTTCAAAGCAGATTGGCTGAATATCCTTTACAATCTTATATGGGTCCAGACCTTTTTCTTCGCAGATTTTCTGTGCGTCTTCAAGTCCGGAAATTCCGTAAGCTGCAAGAGCCTTGTTGATTTTTTCAATCTTTCTGTCGTAGTTTTCAAAAGTAATCATGCTCTCACGCCTCCTATTCCTTACGCGGATCAATTGTCTTTACCGCATCATCAAATCTGCCGTACTTGCCGCTTGCTTTTTCGATGGCTTCCATTGGGTCAACGCCCGCTTTGATTCCATCCATCATTCTGCCCAGATTTACATACTTGTAACCGATAATGTTTCCTTCTTCATCAAGGCCGACTTCAGTGATATAACCTTCAGCAAGTTCAAGATATCTAGGTCCCTTTGCCTTAGTGGAGTAAATAGTACCCACCTGGCTTCTGTGACCCTTACCGAGGTCTTCAAGACCGGCACCGATTGCAAGACCGCCTTCTGAGAAAGCAGACTGGCTTCTGCCGTAAACAATCTGCAGGAAAAGTTCTCTCATTGCAGTGTTGATAGCATCGCATACAAGGTCAGTATTTAGAGCTTCCAGGAGTGTCTTGCCGATAAGGATTTCGCCTGCCATAGCTGCAGAGTGAGTCATACCGGAACATCCAAGTGTTTCAACGAGAGCTTCTTCAATGATACCGTCCTTGATATTGAGAGTAAGCTTGCATGCGCCCTGCTGAGGTGCGCACCAGCCCACACCATGTGTCAGACCTGAAATATCGGAAACTTCTTTAACCTGCGTCCACTTGCCTTCCTGCGGAATCGGAGCAGGACCGTGATATGTGCCTTTGTTTACAGGGCACATGTTTTCTACTTCTTTTGTATAAACCATTTAATTTGCCTCCAGTTTTTCTGCAAAAATATATCGGATAGTTTCTATCACCATTATAGCAGAACAATCACAAATGTCTAACACTAAATTTTTATTTTTTTCCCTTTACAAGGAAAACCACTGTAGTGACTATTACAACAAGATTAGCTGCCACTCCTACCACATTAAGAACGACTACATTGAAAACTGCAAAGAGAATTGTGCATATCATAAAAGCAATTTTCAGATCCCTCTCATTATCTTTAAATCTGAAAACCGCTATGGAATACTCCAGATTGGCAAGTACCGGCAGCCATCCGAAAAAACCACGATTGTTAAACCATAAACCAAGCACTACGCCAAGTGCAATCAGACCCCATTCAACGATTTTGCTTTTACCCTCTTTTATTGCAAAAAGATTCCTCAGGATGCTTACCCCGTTCTGAACCGCCGCACTGTATCCTTTAAGTGCAATGGCACCTATACCATAAATTGCCTGGCTGAGGCACTGCACTATAAGCACCCCTCTGGCGGTCTTTCTCGATGAACTTACCGAGTCTGTTATCATAGCCAGAAGGCTGCATAAATTTCCTATTATTAGTCCTGTCATTTTTTCTTCTAACTTTCTGCGTACTTTACTGCAAGTTCTGCACAATAGCCGATAATTTCCATGCAGTTTTTCTTACGTGGCTTTGAATCAAAATCATCATACTGTTGTGACATTTCTCTGCAGATAAGAGTGCCGTATTTTGCTTCAATTTCTTCAATCATCTGGCCGAACACAGGATAAATATCCTGCTGAAGATGTCTTACCCTTTCAGCCATTTCTTCTTTCGGACCGAAAGGATCTCTGCGGCCTTTGATAAGACCAAGTGCAAGCACTGCACCAGTAATAGCGCCGCAGGTATTCTTTGTGTGGCCCATTCCGCCTCCGAAACCTGTGGCCATACAGATTACTTCATCGGGCACATCCACTTCGTAAATATCCAGAAAAGTCCTCAGCACACATTCTGCGCAGTTCAGACCCTGTCTGAAATAATTCTTACCTGTGTCACGTGCCAGTTCCAGAAGTTCGTCATAATTCTTGTTTTGTGCAATTTCCTTTTTCATTTTATCCTCCGAAATATAGTTTTCCAGGCTCCAGTCCGCCGCCTTCTGCAGTAAGAAGCTGGCTGACCGTTACAAGCTGATATCCCTCTTCAAGAATTGCAGGAATAACTTTTTCCATAGCATCCACGGTAGTCTTATGTATATCGTGGCAGAGAATTATATTGCCATCTTTAAGTCCATCCATGCAAGCTTTATAAACTGCATCCACATTCTTATTTTTCCAGTCCAGCGTATCAACATTCCAGTTTATAGCACTGATTCCAAGTTCTTTCGCCACTGCTTTTACATCGTCATTGTATGAGCCATAAGGCGGGCGCATAATTACAGGGTCCACACCGGTGGCCTTGTAAATTGCTGCACGAGGTTTCATAAACTGGTCTTCCAGCTCCTCATCAGTCAGTTTGGTAAGCTGGCGGTGATTCCAGCTATGGCCTGCCACTTCATGGCCGTCTGCAACTATTCTCTGCACAGTTTCAGTCCTCTTGCTTACCTGATTGCCCACCAGGAAGAAAGTTCCCTTTCCGCCATGCTCCTCAAATATATCAAGAAGCCTTTCTGTATATGCTCCCGGTCCGTCATCAAATGTAATTGCCACCATAGGCTTGTCAGGGTCAATTTCTGCCTGCTGCGGAAGGATTACGGGAATATCCTCAGCACCGTCTTCCGGTGCAGGTTCTGTTTCTGCAGGTCCTATACCCTCTGCCAGCATACCTTTTAGCTGCTCAAAAGTAAAGGATACCACTCTGGTGCCGTCTGACATGGGACCGAATCTGCCCCTTTCCAGAGTGATTTCAAGGCCCTCTTCAGTAACTATCCAGCATTCGAGAAGTTCATCAGCATTGTACTCCTCAGTTACAGAAGCTGCATCTGCCGTCATACGCGCAAGTTCTTCAAGTTTATCTTCATGGACAACATCCCGGATGGTCATCATTTCCTCTCCATCCAGCCTGCCATTGAAAGTTTTTATAATGTCATAGGGATGGGCCATAAAAGGTGCATTGTAAACTCCTGTAAGTTTTACTGAAGCCAGCTGTCCTTCGCTGACATGTGCCAGGTACTCTGCTGTAAGTTCAGCAGGCTGGCCATCATAAGCCTCAGTCTGCAATGTTTCCTGTTTATGTTCATCTGCAATCTGATTTACGTATTCTTCTATTTCCTTATCCAGCATGGCATTGCCTGTCACCGGATAAAGAATTCTCACCACGAAATCTTCTTCCATAACGATATAGCTGTTTTCATACTCAAATACACCTTCCGGTGTTTCATAGCGGTTGATTTCCGCAATGTATTCTTCCAGAACTTCGTTGCTGACTTCCTGGATTTCATCTGCAGGTTTCTGCACCCCGCAGCTACATAAAAGAACTGCCAGTAAAACTACCAGCAGCAGAGAAATAGTTTTTCCAGTAATAATTTTCTTGCCCATTTCATCCCTCGTTCTTTGTTCTTTTTATGATTTTTTATCCGTAGATATACTTTTCTGCCTGAACTGCAGCGATTGCTCCGTCAGAAACAGAAGTAACCACCTGACGCAGGCTCTTCTTTCTTACATCGCCTGCCGCAAATACTCCCGGCACACTGGTTTTCATATCTTCGTCTGTAATGATATATCCTTTTTCCATTGCCAGTTTGCCCTCAAAAAGCTCAGAGTTAGGTCTGAATCCTACAAACACGAAGATACCGAAAGTTCCGTCTGCAGGATCTGCTGTGATTTCAGCAGTTTCACCTGTTTTCAGATTTCTTACAACCATTGACTCAACCAGATCACCGCCCTTGATTTCCTCAACTACAGTATCCCACATGAAATTAATTTTTTCATTTTCAAAGGCCTTTTTCTGAATTGACTTGGCTGCCCGGAGCTGATCTCTTCTGTGAATAATAGTAACCTTTTTGGCGAATTTGGTCAAGTGTAAAGCTTCTTCAACTGCAGCATCTCCACCGCCGATTACAAAAACTTCCAGCCCTTCAAAAAACGGTCCGTCACATGTTGCACAGAATGAAATCCCTCTGCCTGCAAATTCTTCTTCGCCGGCACAGCCTACAGAAAGGGAACGTGCACCTGATGCAACAATAAGTGCCTTGGCACGGTACTCTCCGCCAGCTGTTTTCACTACTTTTTCCTCACCGTCCAGCACAACATCTGTCACGGTATCATAGATGTGTTCCACACCAAACTTCTGATTCTGGCGTACCATACGTTCTATAAGAGAAGGGCCGCTTTCGCCTTCCACTGCTCCCGGATAATTCTCAATTTCGCCTGTGATGACAATCTGTCCTCCAGCTCTTTCTTTTTCTATAAGCAATGTGCTCAGATTTGCTCTGCCTGCATATAATCCTGCGGAAAGGCCTGCCGGACCGCCGCCGATAATAATCACGTCATATTTTTTCATAGTAATTTCTCCTTTTTATATCTTAGTCCTGAATTTTCTGTAAAAATTTTTTATTTTATATATAATAAATACCCGCCTTACGGTCTTTTTAACCGCATGACGGGTATTTTTTACACATATTTCCTCATATATTTAAGGGCATTTTTTTCAAGACGGCTGACCTGCGCCTGACTTATGGATATTTCCCGGGCAACTTCCATCTGCGTTTTTCCTTCGAAAAATCTCATGTTAAGGATGTGCCGTTCTCTCGGGCTTAACTTTTTCATTGCTTCCGAAAGGGAAAGGTTCTCAATCCAGCGTGCATCAGTATTTTTCGTGTCCTGTACCTGGTCCATAACATAAATTGCATCTCCATCATCATGAAATACCGGTTCGAACAAAGACACCGGTTCCTGAATAGATTCAAGTGCCATAACCACATCTTCACGTTCTGCACCCAGCTCCTCTGCGATTTCAGCCACAGTCGGCTCTCTGAGCAGTCTGCTTGAAAGTGCCTCTTTTGCCTGCAGCGCTCTGTATGCAAGATCTCTCATTGACCTTGAAACCCTTATTGAATTATTATCTCTGAGATATCTTCTTATTTCACCTATTATCATAGGCACCGCATAGGTACTGAATTTTACTCCATGACTTGTGTCAAAATTGTCCAAAGCCTTGATCAGTCCGATGCATCCTACCTGAAAAAGATCGTCCGGATTCTCTCCTCTGTTGGAAAATCTCTGTATAACGCTGAGAACCAGCCTGAGATTCCCCTGAATAAATTTATCTCTGGTCTCTTTATCACCGGCTTTGACCTTTTCAATCATTTCCATCATTTCAGCCTCTTTGTAAAGAGGTAAATTGGCAGTGTTTACACCGCAGATTTCAACTTTGTTTGCCATAGTTACATACCCATCCCTTAACTTTTTTCTTACTGTTATGTAGTTTGTTATGTACTATGACAGGCCTTTTCATACAGACCAGTTTAACCCAGTTTGCGGATTTCTCTCTGAAGCCTTGTGATTATGCGCTTTTCAAGCCGCGATATGTATGACTGTGAAATTCCAAGTTTGTCTGCTACTTCTTTCTGAGTCATTTCCCTGCCGCTTTTAAGACCGAAACGCATTTCCATCAGTTCCTTTTCCCTTGGTGCAAGCCTGCTCATGGCAATGTGCAGAAGTTTCCTGTTGGTCTCTTCCTCAATGCGCTGAGATACCACATCGTTATCAGTTCCAAGAATATCGCTGAGCAGTAGTTCATTTCCGTCCCAGTCCACATTAAGGGGTTCATCAAGGCTCACTTCACTTTTTATTCTGGTGGTACGCCGCAGATACATGAGAATTTCATTTTCGATGCACCTTGAGGCATAGGTTGCCAGTTTGATTTTTTTGTCCGGTTTGAAAGTATTTACAGCTTTAATAAGTCCGATAGTTCCTATTGAAATAAGATCCTCCACATTAACACCTGCATTCTCAAACTTCCGGGCAATGTAAACCACAAGCCGCAGATTATGCTCGATAAGCACGCTTCTGGCATTCTGATCACCACCTGCATATGCCATAAGCATCTTTTCCTCCTCTTCCGGCGAAAGGGGCGGAGGAAGGACCTCACTTCCGCCGATATAGTAAACACTCCTGCTGAACTTAAGGGCAAAAGAATAAAAAATCCTTTCTACCCTGTCCGTCAGACTGCTGACAAGTTTATGTAATTTCTTCATTAAGAACCTCCCTGCTGAGCAGCACCTCAAAATCCTCAAAATCTTCTTCGTAAAAGGCAATTACTGACTTTTTGTAAACTCTGCCGCCGAATTGTATTTCGTCTGTGCGGAAACCATTCAGCATTCCTTTTTCTGTGCCTACAGCATGATAAGGAACTGTAACAAACCGTTCCGGCGGAATGCCGCCTTCCAGCTTCATGGCCGCCGTTTTTCCCATCAGATTCACAGGCCTGCCTGTAAGAGGCTCTTTCAGACTGTTTCCCGAATCTGCCAGAGCCTCAAACACATATTGCCGGCCATTTATTAATATAAACACATCTCCCCTGGTGATAACTGCGTTTCTTCTCTCCCTCACAATTTTTATGAACCCCCACGTAATCCAGAAAGCCAAGCTTCCCCACCCGAAAATCTTTCCATAAGTTAGTGGCGGCATATACAGGGCGCCATTGCCGCTGACAGCTGCTATTTCCTGCCAGAGTAAAAATGCCATGGCCGCCCCGCCTGAAAGGAAAGTCAAGGAAACAAAAACAATGGTCTTTTTTACAATACCCCTTGTGCCGAAGCATACAGCCACTGCTGCAAGAGCAATAATTACTCTTACCAATACGGCTGCCAGTCCGCCTGCGCCCAGAAAAATTGTAAAGCCTCCTGCGCCGCATACAGTGCCTGCTGCTGCCAGCCTCAGCCGGCTTATCCGTCCATCTGCAAGTTTCGCTGTGAGACACAGCAAAACCACTCCGGTCACAAAGTTTTCAAGAAAAAGATATTCTCCGTAAATAACCACTTTTTTACCTCGCCTGCTTATCATACAACAAATGAATTGCAAAACTTGTCGAAAGTAGTCAGCATGAAAAAAATATTTTTCCGGTCCATGCAAAAGGCGCACCCTCCGGCACGCCTCATTTCACCTTTTTATATTTCTTAAAATTTCTGTCTTCTCTTTCTATGAGATAAATTCCTTTGCTCACAATCTGTTTTTCATCCAGCACTTTTTTTACCCGCTGTATGGAGTCAGTTCTCAGATACAGCCCTGTCCCGCAGGATGAAATAAGCTCCGGCGGAAGTTTTTTCAGTGTGGAACTGATGCCTCGCTGCTCCAGCATATCTCTTGCGTATGCCGCTTTGTAGAAAGATGAAAAAGACAGAATATACTCTTTTGCCGCGCCTTCCGGCTGCAGAAATTTTTCCACAATAATCGCTCCTTTACTGTTACTCACCATATTTTTCTCTTTTGTATGTAAGCTTTCTCTTAAGAAGCTCTCTGAAGGAGGCTTTATCCACGCTGCCTTCTGCAATCAGTTCGCAGCTTCCCACTTCCCGGCCTTCTTTCATTACCACCAATGTGCCGACTTTGTCTCCGGCTGCAAGGGGCAGGGGAACTTTTTCATCCAGCTGCACCCTGGTTGTAACCGTGTCATTCTTTCCTTTTGGAACCAAGGCTGTAATACGTTCTGCTGTCACAGCGTTTACCTGCTGTGGCGATCCATGGCGGATTTCAACCGGTGCTATTATCTGGCCCTCTTCCGCTGCAACGAAAGTCTGATAGTTTGCAAAACCGTAATCCAGCATTTTGGCTACCTCTGCGTTGCGTATTTTGGATGTCTCACAGCCCAGCGCCACTGCAATGAGATGTGTTTCGTCCCTTGTTGCTGAAGCGCTGAGGCAGTAGCCTGCGTCGCTGGTAAAGCCAGTCTTGATGCCGTTACAACCGTTGTAAGATTTTATCATCTTGTTGGTGTTGGTAAGACCGAATTCCTTTTCCTTGCCCGGCAGCCCCACTGTAATGGTGCTCTGCCAGGTAGTGAACCAGGTGTGGGTTTCTTCGTGCTTATAAAGTTCTTTTGACATCAGTGATATATCATATGCACTTGAGTAGTGATCTGCCACAGGCAGCCCGTTGGTATTAACAAAATGTGAGTTCTGCATGCCAAGCTCTGCTGCCCGGGCGTTCATCCGCTCCACGAAAATCTCTTCGCTTCCTGCCACATGTTCTGCCAGAGCCACACATCCGTCATTGGCACTGGCCATGGCCACCCCTTCCATGAGCTGAGCCACCGTATGTTTTTCGCCCGGCTCCATGTACATCTGACTGCCGCCCATGGATGCCGCGTGTTCTGAAATAGTCACTTCATCTTCCAGCGTGATTTTCCCGGCGTCTACAGCATCCATGACAAGGAGCATAGTCATTACTTTGGTTACTGATGCCAGAGGCAGTTCCTTGTGGGCATCCTGCTGAAAAAGCACTTCGCCGGTCTCCGCATCTATGAGCACTGCGCCTTTGGCAGCTACAGAAAATCCTGCCTGCGGACCGCGGTTCTCCGAAGGCACATCATTTACAGTTTCTATTTCTATCGGTTCTTGTCTTGGCAATTTGTTTTTAAGTGCCTCCAGCCCCACAAAACCGCACATTATCAGGCTGACGCCCACCAGGCTTGAAATTACCCGTTTCCACATATATTTCATATCTCCACACTTTCCATCCTCCGGCCCCGCCGGGGATACAAATCAGTCTGGTAGAAGTATATTCGCCGGTACACAGGGTATACCAAAATCCTGGAAAAAGGCCAAATAAAAACGCCCGCATCATTGCAGGCGCATGTTATAACATATAATAATTATAATGGATTTTAATTCACTGGAATTGCTCTGCGTGATTTAATCAGATATCTTCCGTCCTTTTCTTCCAAAGAAACTTCTATCTGAACCTTATTATCATCACGGTCAAGAATTCCCTCTGCACTTCGCAGCACTACTGTCTTACCGTCTTTATAACCGCTTTCACAGTAAAATACTCCCGGTCCAAAGTCACTTACAAAAATGTAGCTATTCTTTCTGCCTGTTTATTGTTTTTTCCATTAAGAAAAGTATAATTCCTCCAAAAATGTACGCCACTATATCCCATGGATCGGAAACAGTTCTTTCCAGATATAATGGGGTGACATATTCCCAGAAGATGCCGCATGCCAAAAGAAAAAGCACAGCATGTCTCATTTTTTCAACAGTTTTGCGTCCTGCCAGACATAAAAGTATGTTTAAAAAGCACAATATCCAGGCTCCCGCAAGAATATCTGCTCCATAGTTGCTGAAAACTCTGTGCATTATATCTGCCCACTGCATGGTTTCTGCTATTGATCCCATTGCAGGAATAAGGAAAAACTTGTTCAATCCATAAAGGAGACACAAAATCCCCAATGTATATATACGTTTCATCATAAGAATGATAACACTATAAGTGTCAATACAACAATTATGATTATTTCGCCCACACCCGGACCACTTGACTTATAAGCGTATTCCGGCTTGGTCATAACCTTCGGCTTTGTTAAAAGAACTTCATCTTCTTCGCCCAGATCTTCTACAATTTTAATATCAAAATGTTTTGGATTCAGTCTGGATGCAATCCATCGTGCCGCCACATCAGTTAATCCTCGCCGTATAACACCGCGCTTGTTCTTCCCCACAAAATTATCTATTGCACTGTCTTCGGTGCCGCAGTATTTTATAAGCTCTGCACGCTGATCGTAATAATCATTGCCATTACGCAGATCTTCCAACACAATAGCATAAGCCGGTCCTTTTTCCTGATAGCCGGTTACCGGGAACTCACATGTCAGGCAAAGACTTCCTTTAACTTCACGTCCACAGCAAGGACAAATGATAATTTCTTCAGATTCTTCCGCCTTACTATCTTCTGTTTCTTTACCTAAAAGGAAATCCACACTCACTCCCAAAACATCAGAAATCGCCACCAAATCTTTAATTGGCGGTTCAGTATTTCCATTTTCCCACTGCACAACGGTATCTAGACTGACGTTCATTTTTTCTGCCAATTCCTTCTGAGTTATATGACGTTCCAGTCTCAGCTTTGTTAAATTTTCCCTGAAATTCATACCCTTGCCCCTTTCATATGCTGTAATAAAGTAAACGCAATCAATTAAAACATCTGGGTTTAAAAATTATATCATACTGATTTTTCCGGGTCAATATTTCACTTTATCCCGGTACAGCATTATAATGCAGATTGTGGTGTAAACAGTATGAGCAACCACTGCTGCAGCAAGCACTTACTTCAGTTCATACATAAAATTTATCTGCTCATCAATCTCTGCAAAGTCAACTTCGCACTCATTGTCAAAAATAGCCACCGGCACCTTGTCTGCAAAAGTGTAAACCATCGGAATCATATCCCCTTCCAGCAGGTAAACGATTACCTTGCGGTTGTCAATGTCCACAATCCAGTATTCCCGTACGCCTGCTTCACTATATTTATTAAGCTTCACTGTCATATCCTTGCGGCGGGTTGACGGAGAAAGGACTTCGATTACAAGATCCGGCGCACCTTCGATTCGTTCTCTGGTAAACTTACTGCGGTCGCAGACCACGAAAATATCGGGCTGCACCATGGTCCTGCCGTCCCTCATGATGTGCACATCAGTCGGCGCCATCATAGGTATGCAGCCGCCTTTATTTTTGCGTACATGGTCTTTCAGAACCTGCCAGATATGTGGAATAATGTACTGGTGAATTGTCCTCGGTGCAGTCATATAGTAAATCACGCCGTCAATAAGCTCTGCTCTGCACTCATCAGGCAGGTTGTAATAATCTTCGATTGTGTACTCACCCTGGCGGCTTGTCAAATATGGGGAAATTGCCTCTGCCACACGGCTTGCCCCCGGAGCCAGAACATTCTCCAGGGCCATCAGAGTTTCATAGCGTGGATTCTGAGTTACTCCGGAAAAAACTTTCTGTACAGTGCTCAGCGGCACCCCTGAAAGCTCAGCAATCAGTTCATAAGAATAACCAAGCTCTGTTTTGCGTTTCTTCATTTCCTCAATGTTCATGATGCCACCTCCATTTCTTTTCCATTATTATACCGTTATGTTTTAAAACAGTCAATATATTTCCATTAAATTTCCGTTTTATTTCCATATAGATAAAAAACGCGCAAAGATGCTGCGGATTTACCGCAATCATCCTTGCACGTTTATGCTCGTGTATAGCCCGGCCGGATAAGACCTTGGTCCATATTTGTTTGTTACAGCCCGATAATCTCCTTGATCAGTTTCGGTGCCTCTACAGGCTCAGCTCCGATCACGAAAGCTTCCTTAGCTGACTCCACAGCTGCAGCAACCTTGGCTTCATCGTTGCCGTAGAAAGATGCCAGAACTTCTCCGGCTTTCACGCTGTCGCCCACCTTCTTTGACAGAACTACGCCTGCTGCCAGATCCAGGGAATCTTCCTTGGTGGCTCTGCCGGCACCTGTGTGCTGGGATGCCAGACCGATAGTTCTGGCCGCAATCTGTGCTACATATCCGCCGGTTTCTGCCTTCAGTTCCCTGCAAACTGAAGCCTGCGGGAACAGTGAGTAGTCGTCAACTACTGCTGCATCGCCACCCTGCGCCGCAATAAACTTGCGGAGCATTTCAAGGCCTGCGCCGCTCTCAAGAGCTTCTTCTGTCATTCTGCAGCCTTCTTCAGGAGAAGCTGCCTTTCCGCCAAGATATACCATGATTCCTGAAAGCTTCAGCGCCAGCTCGGTAATGTCGGCTGGTCCCTTGCCCTTGAGCGTTTCAATAGCCTCAATCACTTCCAGGCTGTTGCCCACTGCAAGGCCAAGAGGCTGGCCCATTTCGGTGATTGCCGCCACAGTTCTGCGGCCTGCGTCGGTTCCGATATCAACCATCAGATGTGCAAGTTTCACAGCATCATCCAGGTTTTCCATGAAAGCTCCGTCGCCGCACTTTACGTCGAGGACGATGGCGTCACTTCCTGCTGCCAGTTTCTTACTCATAATGCTGGAAGAAATCAGCCCGAAATTATCAACAGTTGAAGTTACATCGCGGAGAGCATAAAGCTTCTTGTCCGCAGGCGTAATGTGAGCAGTCTGGCCGATTACCGCCATGCCCACTTCATTTACCTGATTTAAAAATTCCTCAGGTTCAAGAGAAGTTCTGAAACCCGGGATTGATTCCATTTTGTCCACTGTGCCGCCTGTGAAACCGAGGCCGCGTCCGCTCATCTTGGCAATAGGAACGCCGCATGCTGCTGCAAGTGGTGCCACGATGAGAGTGGTTTTGTCCCCTACGCCGCCGGTGGAATGCTTGTCGACCTTTACGCCCTTGATAGGAGAAAGGTCAATAGTGTCGCCGGAGTAGCGCATTGCGTTTGTCAGCTGGAAAGTTTCTTCACGGTCAAGTCCTCTGAAAAAGATAGCCATGAGCAGGGCAGACACCTGATAATCAGGAATATCGCCAGCCACGTAACCGGTGATGAACCAGTCAATTTCTTCTTTGGAGAGCTTTCCGCCTTCGCGTTTTTTATATATAATATCGTTCATGTTCATTGCCATAGCAATTCCTCCTACAGAATTTCGTTCTTGAAGCTTGTGCCCATCGCTGTGTATGGAGCATCAAGCAGGTCTGCTACAGTCGCCCCTACATCAGCAAAAGTGCTGCGGATTCCAAGGTTCACACCGGCCTTGCACTTCTTTCCGTAAACAATAAGCGGTACGTATTCTCTTGTGTGGTCAGTACCCTCTTCAACCGGGTCGTTGCCGTGGTCAGCTGTGATAATAAGCACATCGTCTTCTCCAAGAGCCGCCAGGATTTCAGGAACTCTTGCGTCGAATTCTTCGATACACTTGCCGTAGCCGATAGGGTCACGGCGGTGTCCGTAGTCTGAGTCAAAGTCAACAAGGTTTGAGAAAATGCAGCCTTTGAAGTCTTTTGCCATTGCTTCAAGAGTCTTGTTCACAACGTCCATGTTTCCCTTTGTAGGCGCAGATGTTTTCACACATTTGCCGTTGAAAATGTCGCTGATTTTGCCCACAGAGTACATTTCAAGTCCCGCACCGGAAATCATGTCAAGCAGTGTATCTTCAGGCGGTGTCACTGAGTAGTCGTGTCTGTCCCTGGTTCTTGTACGTGTGCCGTCTTCATTGAGCACATACGGACGTGCAATAACTCTGCCGCATGCCCATTCGCCAACCAGAAGTCTGCGGGCGATTTTGCAGATTTCATAAAGCCTTTCCAGAGGAATTACGTCGATATTTGCCGCAATCTGGAAAACACTGTCGGCTGATGTATATACTATAGGCTTTCCTGTAGCTTCGTGCTCAGGGCCCAGTTCTTCAATGATTGCAGTACCGGAAGCCGGATAGTTGCCGATGCAGCCCACGCCGATTTCCGCTTCAAAAGCATCCATAAACTCTTTAGGGAATCCATCAGGATAAGTCTTGAAAGGCACATCGGTCTTAAGGCCTGCAATTTCCCAGTGGCCTGTTGTTGTGTCTTTGCCTGCAGAAACTTCTGCCATCTTGCCGAAACAGCCTTTTGGAGCTTCTACTGCAAGCTTTCCTCCGCAGACACCGTCAATATTCCCCCAGCCAAGAGAAAGCAGATTAGGCATGTTCACGCTGCCTTTTTCCCTTACGATATGGCCGAAAGTATCGGCATTCTGGTCGCCGTATTTTACCGCATCAGGAAGGGCGCCCACGCCCAGGCTGTCCATTATAATCAAAACTACTTTTCTGTTTTCGCTCATATTATTACCTCCTCAGGTCTGCCCTGTAAATAATCCAGAGATACCAGTTTATATTCTACGTTGTTGTATTGGCCCTGTATTCCGTTTTTGAAAGCTTCCTTGCCGTGAAGATGTCCGTAGACACAGGTTTTCACGCCGTACTCTGTCATCAGCTCGGTAAAGCCCGATTTGTGGTGTCTTTCGTTGGTGGGCGGGTAGTGAAGAACTCCTATGATGGTTTCTGCCCCTGCTGTCTTCGCATCTTCAAGTGACATCCTAAGGCGGAGAACCTCACGGTCGTAAATTTTACGGTCGTGTTCGCCGAATCCTTCAGTGCCCGGACAGGTCCAGCCGCGGGTACCGCAGATAGCAACCTTTTTGCCCTCATCTTCCAGTATCACGCACTTATTCTGCACGAACTGCATTGTCCCGTCTTCATAAAGGCTGTTCAGCTTGCTCACCGACTGCCACCACAGATCGTGATTGCCCTTGAAAAGAATTTTCTTTCCGGGCAGTGCGTGTACCCAGTCAAGGTCGGCCATGGCCTCATCCTGCCTGAGTCCCCATGAAATATCACCGCATATGATTACCACATCGTCAGACCCTATCATTTCGGTCCAGTTCTTATGAAGTTTTTCTGTGTGACCTACCCACTGTCCTCCGAAGATGTCCATCGGTTTTTCAACCATTTCTCCGAAAGAAAGATGCAGGTCTCCTATTGCAAAAATCTTCAAATTATTAATTCTCCGTGTTCCTTTAATTTATAAATCCTTGAAATCCGGCATGTCAAGAAGCGCTGCAGATTCGTTTTCACCCAGGGCTGTCACGCCGCGGAGCTTACGCTGGATGCTTCTTGTTCTTGTACCGATAAGTTTGTCGAGCTCAGCGTTGGCCTGGTTGATTCTTGCCTGAGTGGCTTCAAGCACATCGCCGAACTTGTCGAATTCTGTCTTAACTGCTCCCAGAACGTCCCAGACCTCGCTGGAATGCTTCTGGATTGCCAGAGTTTTAAAGCCCATCTGAAGGCTGTTTAAAAGGGCTGCCATGGTTGTAGGCCCTGCAATGTTGACCTTATAGTCGCGCTGGAGAACTTCCAGCAGTCCTCTTCTTACCACTTCCGCATAAAGTCCCTCAAAAGGCAGGAACATAATCGCAAATTCAGTGGTGTAAGGCGGCTCGATATATTTATCTCTGATGTCCTTTGCTTCGGACTTGATTACTTTTTCAAGTGCCTTGGCAGCTTCTTCCACCAGGGCTGCATCTCCTGTCTCATAAGCATCCACCAGCTTGCCGTAAGCATCGCCAGGGAACTTGGCGTCGATAGGAAGATATACAGGTCTGTCATCATCACCAGGAAGTTTCACTGCAAATTCAACCCTTTCAGTGCTGCCCGGACGTGTCTTCACATCGGTTTCATACTGATCCGGTGAAAGAATCTGCTCCAGGATTGCTCCCAGCTGGACTTCACCGAGAATACCTCTTGTCTTCACATTGGAAAGGACTTTTTTAAGGTCTCCCACGCCTGCTGCCAGGTTCTGCATTTCACCAAGACCCTTGTAAACCTGCTCCAGTCTTTCGCTTACCAGCTTGAATGACTGGCTGATACGGTCTTCCAGAGTTTTCTGCAGCTTTTCGTCTACCGTCTGGCGCATGAGCTCAAGCTGTTTGTTATTGTCATCGGTCAGGTCGCCGATTTTCTTTTCCATGGTGTTTCTGATGTTTTCAAGCTTCTGCTCGTTTTCAACTGCCATGTGGCTGAAGCGGTTGTTCAGATCGAACAGGCGCTTATCCATGTTTTCTGCGCTGTCACGCTGGTTCTGTGAAATCATATCACCGAAAACCTTGATAGAGCCCTGCAGCGTCTGGGTCATGAGCTGATTGTCGTCCTTCAGGTCGTCCACCTGCTTGGTCAGATTCTGATATGCGCTGACCATGCTGCCAACTTCGCGGTTAAGACCGCGGTTCACAAAAATCATAATAAGCAGGCACACAAGTGACACCGCCGCCATGGCTATAAGTATGTAAAATATCCATTTTTCTGTCATTGAAAGTATCCCCCGTTTTCTTAGTTAATTCTCCGTCCCTGTTGAATCACTAACTAAAATATTATACCACATTCTCCATATAAAAAACAATGACTGTCTGGATAAAACCCAGGCAGTCATCGGTAATTTCAATTATAAAGTTTTGTCTGTTTCTGATGCAGCAATCTATGCTTCAACAACTTCAGCATCAGCAGCGTTTTTCTTAACAGATGCAATGCCGTTTTCGCAGCCTGCTTTGCTTGTGTAACCTTCGGAAACTGCGATAACCTGACCGTTTGTAGCTTTGAGTCTGAATCTGAATTCGCCAGCCTTATCAACATACATTTCGAATTTAGGGTGCTTAGCTGCTTCGTAACCTTCAACGGTCTGGTCTTCAACAGCAGCAACAGGTGCATTCTTAGCTACGGATTCGATACCGTTCTTGCAAGCAGCTTCAGTTGTATAAACTTCAGAAGTTGCGATTACTTCGCCGTTACCAGCCTTTAAATCAAACTTATAGCCTGTTTCAACAGTTTTTAAAACAAATTTTCCCATAGTATCTCTCCTTTTCGGTAGGTAGTTTCATTTTTTATCATTGTAGCACAACAAAGTAAGTTTTACAAGTGTTTATAACCGTTACAATGTGAAACCAAATAAAAAACGGACAGCCAGGCTGTCCGTTCAAACATACGATTTAATTGTCAGACTATTTAACTGCCTTCTTAGCTGTTTCGCAAAGTGCTGCGAAAGCTGGAGCATCGTAGATAGCCATTTCGGAAAGCATCTTTCTGTTGATTTCGATGCCGGACTTCTTGAGACCGTTCATAAGCTGGGAGTAGCTGATTCCGTTCATTCTTGCACCAGCGTTGATTCTTGCAATCCACATCTGTCTGTACTGTCTCTTCTTTAACTTTCTGCCAACGTAAGCGGATCTTAAGGATCTCATTACTGCAGGGTTAGCAGCCTTGAACTGTTTGTGCTTAGCGCCGTAGAAGCCCTTAGCTAACTTTAAAATCTTTTTATGTCTCTTGTGTGCGTTTACACCTTTTTTAACTCTTGCCATGTTTTCTTACCTCCTGATACCTTTCAACTATTTTGCCATTGATCTGAGCATTCTCTTTAAGTCAGCGCTCTTTAATACAGTTGCTTTTCTTAAGCCTCTTTTTCTCTTCGCTGTCTTCTTAGTAAGAATATGGCTCTTGTATGCCTTGTTTCTCTTGATTTTACCGGATCCAGTTAATTTAAGTCTCTTACATGCTCCTCTGTGGGATTTCATCTTATTCTTTGCCATGATGATTTTTCTCCTCCTATATGATTTATAAATCGTAATGTGTAACTTCTGAAAAATTATTTATCGTTTTTAGGGCCAAGTACCATTGTCAGGCTTCTGCCTTCAAAGAGAGGCTTCTTTTCGATTACGCTTACATCAGCAACTGCTTCAGCAAAGGAGTTCATAACTTCCATACCTCTTGCAGTGTAATCTTTTTCTCTGCCTCTGAATCTCAGACTCACCTTGACCTTGTCGCCATCCTGAAGGAATTTTGAAGCGGTTTTAGCTTTTACCTGGATGTCATGATCTTCGATGAAAGTGCTGAGTCTGATTTCCTTGACCTGAGTAACCTTCTGTTTCTTCTTGGCTTCTTTTTCTTTTTTCTGAAGCTCATAGCGATACTTACCGTAGTCAAGAATCTTGCAGACAGGTGGATTAGCATTAGGTGAAATGTTGACAAGGTCAAGCTTCTTTTCGCCTGCTAAGTTCATAGCTTCTTCGATTGGCATTACTCCAAGCATTGTGCCGTCTGTATCAATAACTCTTACTTCTTTATCACGAATTTCTTCGTTGATTAAATTTTCCTTGCTAATGGCTCTCTACCTCCTAAAAAATAAAAGCGGACACATTCGTATCCGCTTCAAATACACCCCCGCAAAAGGTGTTAATTTCAACATATCAACCCGCGCCGGTGACTTGACCGGTCAGGTGAGAAGCGGATAACTTCTTCTTCGTTACCCGAATACTATACCATCTCACACACGTGTTGTCAAGGAATTTTTCAACGTTTTCAGCATTTTTTTATGCTGGGTAAATTCCCTTAAATAATTCGTTTCCCGGCCGTAAAATGCAGCATCAACTTCATCAGCAAAGACTGCAAGAATGTCAGAAAATTCTTTGTCGTCCGTCAGTTCTGATACTCTCATAATAAATTCTCTGGCAGTTTCACCCTCCTGCTTTCTAAATAAATTATTTTTAAAGCACTTTTTTTCCAGTTTTATAAGTAAAGCTGCCACGCTGCCCGGATGTTTCATAATCATCCATTTTATGCGCAGCTTCCTTGCCATGCCGGCAAAAAATTCTTTCCACTTTCCGAAAAACCCTTTTTTATTATTTTGCACGTTCATCCTGCGGATGCTTCCACCCATTTTTGAAAGCATGGTTTTTCGCAGGGAATCCAGAAGTACAATCAGGATTACCACTATAAACACAATGAGAATCAGGGCAAAAACCACTTTTACAAAATCAATGTCACCGGTTGCCTGCCCGAAATATACATTTCCCCCACCGGCATCTGCACCAGTGTTTCCCGGTGAAGATACTTTTGATGAGTTGAAAATCCCTGTGAGAAAGATATAAATGTACCCGATAGCAGTCATCAGTCCGCGCCCTGCTGCTGCACCTGCTTCAAATCCCAGTAATGCAATTTCTGACACCGGGCCGGCCAGAATATATGCTGCAGCCCCAATTATTCCGAGGAGGACAACAACAGCAATACATGTCACTGCCGCACGCAGCCCGGTACTCATTCCATTCTGCTCTACACTGATTCCTGAGTATCTGGAAAAAATATTGGTAAGCATCAGTGCTGCAATAATCAGAACAGTCATCCCTGCCCACGCCGCATCTTTGTTCATGAGCTCTGCAACGGCCAGCTGAAGAAGAAGTCCCAGCAGAAGAAGCTGCATCTGCATAATCAGTTCACCGTCATTAAAACCCCGCTGATACCAGAACAGCTGTGATGCAGCGCCGATAAATGCACACATACCCATAAAAAATCCTACAACAGGGCCATCACTGCTTAAAAAACCATAGACAATCCACGTCAAAGCAATGCAGGCCACTATATCAGCAGCTATTACAAACAGCAGGCTTCTTTCTTTTTTCAGCATCAGCTCGTTGAGAGCAAAAAGTAATACAGAAACAATCCAAACCAGCCACATGGGATGAGTTATAAAGTTTCCCTGTCCGCTGAACAGTGCCATGAGTACCCAGAGCACAGATGCCGCCAGACTGGTTCTGGCCAGGGCCGCTGCCAGAAGGCAGTAAACAGGACTTGTGTTAATCATCTTTGTGCCCCCTTTTCAGTTTTTTCAGTTCTTCATAAGTAAGAACTTTTACAGCATCCCCGCATTTTTTCAGGAA
The DNA here is from genome assembly GCA_017397825.1 of Bacillota bacterium. Lineage (GTDB taxonomy): Bacteria > Bacillota > Clostridia > Peptostreptococcales > Anaerovoracaceae > SUG1106. Next base: position 52,847 of record JAFQHT010000092.1, read on the forward strand.
TTCACTGGCCGCTGCAGTATCTTCATTTCTGGTTACAAACCAGCATTTTCCCAGTACGTCCAGCCCTGAAAGAATATCTTCTTCATTGAATCTTGACGGTCTGAAAACATGGACAACCTCTTTGCTGCCCACTTCATAAGTGACCAGCGGCGGGCGCATTTCATATTCAGCCATTCTGTAAAGAATTTCGGAAACACCTTCATTTCCCGGAAAAATATCCGAAGGCTCCAGTCTTATAGACGCAGGAAATGATACTCCGCAATCCAGTCCCTTTTCCTGAAGCTGCAGTACAAGAGAAGCCAGTATGCTCAGAGTTTCTTCAAGTTTCTTTTCATGAGGCGTTTCCCCATTAAAAGATTCACCGTCGAAAATAAAATGTATCTTTCTTGGTCTGATTACCTCATATTGATTAACTGTCATCTGCTGGCCTCTTGCCACCATTCTCCAGTTTATTTTTTTCAGTGAATCCTGTGCTTCGTAGGGCCGGGTCAGTTTAATCAGCGAAACATCCTCAAGAATTCCTTTCGGACTGTTTTCACCCTCCCACATGTTTCTGGTAAAAGCTTCAGTATCTACTGCTACAATTTCAGGATACACGATAAAATCCTTTTTCCCTGAAGATTCCTGCTGAAGCCAGCAGCGCGTCATTCCAAGACCATCTCCGGTACAGAAGTCCATTTCTCTTGTGGTCATAATTCCTCTGCGGCAGGCATGCCATCTGGTAACATAATCTGCACTGCTGTTACCGCTTATTCCCGAGCATCTTATCTTCAGAAGCTGTCCCTGAGATGTTTCCGGTATGCCATAAAGGCGTTTGGTGTCAGCTGACATTTTCTGCATCATGGCCTGCATATCCTCTTCAGGACGCAGCACAAAAGGCTCCTTAAGAGGCTGAATCATATCAACCCAGGATACAGGAAACCATTTGTCATTTTTTATTCTGAAGATTATCTCTGCAGTGTCTCCGGGAAAGAATCTTGTTTTAGACGCATCAATTTTTATATATAGTTTTCTGCATACAAGAAGGGTCCACAGACTGGCCGCAAATCCCAGCAAAGCCATTGCAAAAACCAGCATTGCTACTGTTTTCTGCCCCATGTGTATACATGCTGCCGAAATAATTATCAGCAGAATCTGAATGGCTCCTATTGACAGCAGAGATATTTTTTCAATCTTTTTAAAGCTCATTAACAATATCTCCCACCGGAATTTCCTTTAAGATGTCTTCTATTATTTTTTCTGCCTCTGCACCTGAATAACGTGCTTCAGGGCTGAGGATAATTCTGTGGCTGAGTACAGGCACTGCTACAGCTTTTACGTCATCAGGTGTAACAAAATCTCTGCCTTCCATGGCAGCCCACACCTTGGCCGCTTTATAAAGAGCCTTGCTTCCTCTAGGACTCACGCCAAGCGTAAGTTCACCGTGTTCTCTTGTCGCTGCGGCAATATCAACCATGTAGCGTGCCACATTCTGTGCCACAAAAACTTCCTGGGCCTTTTTCTGTGCATCCAGGATTTCTCTGTGGTCTGTCACCTTCTGAACATTTTCAAAAGGAATTCTGTCGCCAAGTCTTTCAAGCATTTCCACTTCACTTTCTCTGTCCAGATACCCAAGAGAAAGCTTTACAAGAAAGCGGTCCATCTGCGCTGCCGGCAGTTTAAAAGTGCTTTCCATTTCCACTGGGTTCTGTGTCGCAAGTACCAGGAAAGGCTCCGGCAGTTCATATCGTTCATTGTCTATGGTTACCTGACGTTCCTCCATAGCTTCCAGAAGTGCAGACTGAGTTCTAGGAATTGCTCTGTTGATTTCGTCGGCAAGAAGGATGTTTGTCATCACAGGACCTTTGCGAAGCTGGAAATCCCCTGTCTTCTGATTATATATAATCATACCTGTTATGTCGCTTGGAAGCAGATCCGGTACGAACTGAATTCTTCCTGACTCGCAGCCCAGCGCTGCAGAAAGAGTTTTTACCAGAGTTGTTTTCCCTGAGCCGGGAAGATCTTCCAATAAAACATGGCCGTCCGCCAGGACAGCCATGATAACAAGCTTTATTTCTTTCTCCTTACCCACGATAATCTTTTCAGTTTCCTGAAGTACCGCCTGAGTAAGTTCTTTTATTGTTCTTGTATTTTCCATGATTGTTTCCTCTGTGAAATTGAATTTTTTACATTATATCACAATTTCAGAAGGTAAACAATATGGTTGCTCCTGCTCTAAGTCAGCAGAAGTACTGCGATTACTGCAGCACCGATTCCTATCAGCATATTGGTGGCAACCAGCATGCCCGCAGGTTTCTGAAGCACATCATCATCTTCAATACCATGGTTGCGTTCAGGCACATGCAGACCTGCATCTTCAGCTATCTTTGATGGTTTATGCAGATAAACATTACCCTTGCCCACCAGCCTGCATACAAGTGAATAACAGCTGTTGAACAGATTTGTAACTCCTGCGGAAAGTCCGTTTACAGCGTATTTCAGCGGTTTGCGGTAAAGCCAGTCTGTATCCAGAGTCAGCATTTCATGAGGTGCCATATGGTCGAGGTACATGACAAATGCAACTGTTGCTGCTGCAAAGAGTTGTATATACTGAGTCACATGGTCCGCAGTGAATGGATGACCATCACTCTGGAATGGTGTAAGGCCGTAAAGAAGGTTCGGCATTACTCCGACAATGAAACAGCCAAGGGCTCCGATAACCATTGCAACTTTCATGTTAAGCGGTACCGGTTTTATTTCTATAGGTCCTGTTTCTGCTTCTACTTTTTCTCTTACCCCTTTACCGAAGAACACAAAATAGTTGACTTTCAGTGCGATGGAAAGGAGTGTGCCGACGCTGGCAATCATGAGGAAAATTTCGGCTACATGATAGCCTCCTTCTGCCATGGCATTCATCACAAGAGACTTGCTGACAAAACCATTAAGCAGCGGGAAGCCTGTAATTGCAAGGGATGCAATAAGGAAACATCCTGCCACCAGTGGCATTTCCTTGGCAAGTCCGCCAAGCTGGCTGATTTTGCGGCGTCCTGTTGCTGTAATTACCGCACCGCAGCACATGAACAGCACGCCCTTATAGAGGATGTTGTTGAAAGTATGCGCTGCCGCACCATCAATACCTACTGCACCGCCTACAGCTGCTGCTGCAACGATGTAGCCAAGCTGGCTGACAATATGATATGAGAAAAGTCTTCTCAGGTCGTTTTCAATAAGTGCCATAGACGCGCCGAAAATGGCCATGATAACACCGAACCAGAGTAGCATTTCGGTTCCTGCAAAAAGCTTGATAATGCAGTAAACACCCACCTTGGTGGTGTAGGACGCCATGTATACAGTACCGCCCATCGGTGCTTCAGGATAAGCGTCTGCAATCCAGCTGTGAAGCGGCGGGATTGTAGCGTTTACTGCCACACCGATCAGAATCAGCCAGAAAGCTGCGTCCTGAGTTCCTGTAAGACACTCTATTCCGAAACTTCCCTGAGTAATTTTTAATATAATGCCGGCGAGAAGCATGTTGCCGCCGAACATATGGACAAGCAGGTATCTGAAGCCTGCTTTTGATGCTTTTTCAGTTTTTGATGAAATGATAATGAGCCAGGATGCGATGGCCATGATTTCCCAGAAGAAAATCATGCTTATCCAGTCGCCTGCAAATACCACGCTCATGGATGCTCCCGCATAAATTGCTTCAGCTGCATTTTCAAATCTGTTGCCGGAATTTACTGCATAAATCGCAGCAATAAGTGAGCCCGCTGCAAATATTACACCAAACATTACGGCCAGTCTGTCAACTTCCAGCAGTTTCAGTGTAATCTCAGGAATGAACTCCACATCCAGCCAGCTGCCTTCCTGAAGAAGAAGTACCGCTGCCACAGTAAGAGCCGGGCCTGCAATCATGACAATTCTGCGGAGCTTTTCAGGCAGCACAAGCATGAGAATCCCTGTGATAATCAGAATGAATCCGGGATGAAGCCAGTTAAGCATGTCCGCCACCTCCCTGTCCATTACTTACCTCTTCGGATTCCGCAAGAGGTTCTCTGTCATAGTAATCTTCTTCTTTCTGAAGAATTCCCGCCATAATCTTTTTTGCAAGTATAATCAGTGCCCAGCCTCCGGCGAAACCTATAAGAAGGTCGAATCCCGGCACTGTGTTCCATATCATATGATGGTGCGGATGTGCCCACATCACTTCAATTATCACCATAAGGGCCATAATTGCCGCTAGAATAATGTAGACTTTTTTTCTGTTAAGCAATTGGTCCACCTCCCTGCGCTATTGCCTCTGCTGCCATGGCTGCAAAATCATAAAGATGCAGGGCCGCATTCGGCATAACTCCAAGAATAAATGAAACTACAGCGGTTATGATTATAGGAATAAGCATTGCCTTGGATGCCTCTCCGCCTTCATTGAGTACAGGTGATGAAACTTCCTTTCCGAAGAAAATTCTCACAACAGGAATCAGGTAGCTGAGAGCCAGAAGAGCTGCCGCAACCAGGGTTGCCACAAACAGCGGCTGTCCTGCCAGGAAGGCACCTCTGATAATGTTCATTTTGCTGACGAAACCTGCAAGAAGCGGAAGGCCTGCTATACCAAGAGACGCAACTGTGAAACATGTTGCTGTCACCGGCATACGCTTTGCGAGACCGCCCATGGTGCTGATTTCGCTTAAATGTGTTGTAACAAAAATTGCTCCTGCACACATAAAGAGTGTGATTTTCAGAAAAGCGTGAGCAACGATATGGAATGCTGCCCCCAGAATGCTGTAAGGCGCCAGTACGCTGATGCCCAGCACTATGTATGAAAGCTGGCCGATGGTTGAAAAGGCCAGTCTTGCCTTCAGGTTGTCCTTTCTCATAGCGATACATGATGAAAGAATAATTGTGCATACTGCAAGCCATGAAAGAAGCTTGCCTCCTCCGCACCAGCCTGCTGCTTCAGGTCCGAAAACGTAGCAGACTACTCTGAGTACGCAGAAAGCTCCGGCTTTAACTACTGCCACAGCATGGAGCAGTGCACTTACAGGTGTAGGCGCAACCATGGCTGACGGAAGCCAGCCGTGAAGGGGCATAACACCTGCTTTTACAGCGCCTCCGCCGATCATCATTATGAACAGCACAAGCATAATTCCTGCAGGCAGTGAACCGGCTCCAATGAATCCGCCCGGAGTAAACTCCAGAGTTCCGTAAATAACATAAATTGCTACGATTGCTGCAAAGAAAATCTGGCCGCTGATTAGTGTGTATGCCAGATACTTACGTCCGGAAGCCTTTGCCGCATCGTTGCGGTAATGGGCCACCAGCGGGTAAGTTGCGATGGTCAGCATTTCGTAGAATATGAAGAATGTAATCAGGTTAGCCGCAAAGGCAATGCCGATGGCCGATGAAAGGCACACAGCAAAGGCCGCAAAATAACCTGTCTGGTTTTTTTCGTGATGGCCTCTCATATATCCGATAGAATATATGGAAGTCACAATCCACAGTCCGCTGGCAATGCAGGCAAATACCATACCTGCAGCATCAGTTCTGAAGGCCAGGCTGATGCCGTCAACGATTTCCCAAGGTCTGCAGACAAATTCATTGCCGGCAAGGACCGCCGGAACCATTGAAAATACCAGGGCTGCCTTTATTACAGCTGCGATTAAGGTGATCCCTTCGCGCACATTAGGTTTAACTTTATTTCCGACAAGCATGATAAGTGCTGCCGCAAGAAGTGACACAGCAATGGCTGCCAAAGGTCTGAAACTATCTATTATCATCCCAGGAACACCTCCATTACTGTAATTTCAAGTACATTGTTAACGATAAATGTGTTGCCCAGGCCAAGAAGCACAACCATAACTGCTGCAATAACAACAGGGATAATCATACGCAGCGGAACTTCTTTTCTGCCGTGTTCAGCAGCAGGATAATGATCCTCCAGCTGCTTTTCTTCTCCCATAAAAAGTCTTTCAAAGATGCGGAAGAAATAAATGGCACTGAGCAGACTGCTGACAATAAGCACTGCCACATAAAAATACTGTCCGTTCTGGATTGCACCAAGGGCCAGATACCATTTGCTAAAGAAACCTGCAAACGGCGGCAGACCAATCATTGACAGTGACAGAGCCACCATGGCTGTACCTGTAACCGGCATTTTTCTGTAAATCTGACCCAGCTCATCAGTATAGTGAATGCCAAACTTATATTTGAGAGCTGCTGATGTATAGAACAGTCCGGTCTTCATGAAAGCGTGGCTGAGAATGTGAAGCACAGCACCAACCAGACCGTAGAAATTTCCAAGGGAAATGCCAAGGGCAATATATCCTACCTGACCAATACTTGAATAAGCCAGGATTTTATTATATTTGTCATACCGGAGAGCTTTGAGAGAGCCAAAGAGTATTCCGCATACTGCCATTACCCCGATAATATTGAACACCACTTCTGCTGCAGGATGTGTTTCCTCGAAAATACAGAAGAAAAATCTCATCATCCCGTAAGCAGGTATTTTAATCATTACCCCCGCAATCATAGGGTCTGCTGCAGGATGTGCGTAGGAATGTGCCGGTGGTTGCCATCCGTGAAGAGGAAACAGCGCCATCTTGATACCAAATCCAACAATCATGCAGGCCATTGCAAGTATAATAATATGCGTATTATCGATTTCCTTAAGTTTTATTGCCAGGTCTGCCATATTAAGAGTACCTGTTGCAGAATAAAGGAAACCTACTCCCATAAGGTACATACAAGCACCGATAGTACCGGTAAGCAGGTATCTGAATGCCGCAATCGGTCCTTTTTCTTCGCCGATAGCAATCAGTCCGTAACCAGAAAGAGCTACAATTTCCATAAAAACATACAGGTTGAACGCGTCACCTGTTGAAGATAATCCAAGAAGCCCTATCACCAGGAAACATAAAATCGAATAATACCCCGCGCTTTTAAAACGATGATTAGGATTTGCCTCCTCAAAAGGACTGGAAAACAGTGATGTGAAAGCACCGATAAAAGCAACCAGCACAATGATTATTCCATTGACACCGTCAATTACAAACTCAATACCGTATGGCGGTGCCCAGCCACCCATCCAGTAATGTACGGGTTCTCCTGTCTGCACAATACCGGCAAGCTGTATCACGCTCAATGCAAAGGATGCAAACAGAGTGCCCACAACAGCTCTTTTACCCCATGCGGGGTTTAAAAAACTGATTAACGGGCAGAGTACAGCTCCGCAGAGAGGAAATAATATTATCAATACAGGAATATGGTTCATTTATTTTTTCCACCCCTTTCCTGTAATTTCTTCTTCTTCAATGGTTCCATATATTTCTTTTATTTTCATAAGCAGCGCCAGGGCAACCCCTGTAGTACCAAGGCTTACAACGATGGCTGTAAGCATCAGCGCATGAGGAAGCGGATTGATGTATGCTTCTGCTTCAAAAATATCCTTTACCAGTACCGGCAGCGTACCTCCGTCTTTCTGACCGAGAGTCAGGAAAAAGAAAATAATGGCAACCTGCATGATGTTCATGCACACCACCTTCTTCATATAGTTACCGCAGCATATCATGCCAAAAATGCCTAATCCCATGAGAATAAAGGTCAGCATATATATTCCTTTTTCAGCCAAAAAACCTTGTAAAATATCAATCATCGAATTTTGTCCTTTCAAGCACAACTTCCAGAATGTTTATAATAGTTGCCATTACACAGACTGTAACACCCAGTTCAATGAGGAAAATCCCCACAGGATGGAGCATTACTGCTGCTTCAACTGCAAATTCAAATGGCAGTTTTCCGTACTCAAGGAAATTGCCTCCGTTAAACATAGGCAGAATTCCTGTAAATATATAGATGAAAACCCCGACACCTGCCGTCATCGCAGCTGTTTCTTCTGTAAAGAATCCCAGTCTGTTCTGAAAGCTTGGAATCAGACGGTCTATCATATAGGCGATAGCCAGAAGTGCACCTGCCTGGAAACCACCTCCAAGGCTGATTTCGCCATGGGCAAGTACATAAAAAGCGTAAATCAGTATTACCGGAATCAATACTCTGAATGCTGTATCCAGAACGGTTCCGCTGAAACTGATACCATTGGTATCACTAGGATTACGCTGCCCTTTCACAATTTTTCTCTTGGATAAAAGCACCATAAGGGCTGTCACACCAGCAAGAAACATTACACATGTTTCAAAAAGTGTATCGAAACCTCTGTAGTCTGCAAGTACTGCAGTTACCAGGTTCGGAGCTTCTGTATCATGCAATGCATGTTCAATATAATATGGTGACAGATAACTGTTAGCCGACGATGTGGCATCTCCTACTGTCGGAAGAAAATCTCCGAGTATAAATCCTGCCAGAATAACACCTGCTATAATTACTATCACGCCTGTTATCTTCACTTTGTCCATTATTTACACCGCCTGCTGATAGATTTGATTGCAATTATAAAATATACAGTAGAAACAACGCCTATGACCGCTTCTGTAAATGCAACGTCAGCGGCGCCTACAATTATGTAAAGCATCATTGCACCGAAACTGAAGGCGCAATAAATAATTGTTACAGCAAGGAGATCTTTATGAAAAATAATTGTAACTGCGATTGCTATAAGAAGAATTAAAAATAATGCTTCTAAAAAAATTACAGGCATATTTTTTCCTCCTCTCTGTTTCCTTCAGTCTGCATGCTGTTTCTTACTGCTTCTTTGTAGGCAACTTTGTCAATAATATGAGTTCCTATAGGCCCGCCAAAAAGTGTCAGAATCATTACCATGATAATTTTGATACCTGTATTGCTGAATCCTTCATAACAGAACAAGCCCAGACAGCAGAGCACAGTGCCAAGTGCCTGCCCTACACCCATAACCTGAAGGCGGCTGTAGAAATCCCTGAATCTGAAAACTCCCAGCACAGACACTGCCATAAAGAAGGCCCCGGCTATCAGAAAAACTGCACAGATAATATTGTTAATCATCTTCCTTACTGCCTCCTCTTCCGCTCATAAATTTAGCAACAATAACTGAACTTACAAAGCTCAATACCGCAAATGAAAGAGCAATGTCCACGTACATGTCTCTTCTGCCATCTGCAAAACCTACAACCATCAGAAGCAGTGCCACAAGAGGACTGAGTGCCAGTATGGCAGTAAAACGGTCATAGAATCTGCCTTTTTTAAGCAGCAGGACAATCAGCGGAGCTGATATTATCACTATTCCGATAAGATAAATTATAAAAAAGCGTTCCATCAGTCAATCTCCTTCGGTATATCTGTAACTGTTCTTTCCCTCATAGGAATGAACTCACATGTTTCTCCATAAAGTGCAGCAACCCGCGCCTGCATTTCTCCGTTGAACACACCTTCTGCCGCCACGTCAGTAAGTGCATGTACTTCGTAAATACCCTCTTCACTTACATCAAGTGTGATTGTTCCCGGAGTTAAAATAATTGAATTGGCCAGAAGTGCACTGGCTGCAGGGTTTTCGAAATCCATCCGGAAATGAATTATCTGTGGGCTGGCATGTACTAAATTCAACGTTGCTTTTGTAACATCCAGACTTGCCAGAACAACCTGAATCAGCAGCCAGCATGAATAAGCCAGAAACTTGAAAGGATTTATTTTCAACACAAAATACTCTTTTCCGGTTTTTATATTTTTAATAAAAAGGAAAGGAGTACATACATAAGCGCATATCAGAGAAAAAACAATGCCCATTATTATAAATTTCAATGCAAATTGTCCTGACAGAAGTATCCAGAATGCAAACAAAGACAATGCCATTACAACAAAAACAGCCAATGGAGACCCATTGACTTTAAAACTTCCTGACTTAGATTTCATAGCGTCCTCCGAATGAGAGCGTTAAACTAAATTATTGCATAATCCATTACAGCTCTTTTAGTTTATTTTTTTTCCTGGAAAAAATTATACTATTATATGACATATTATGTCAAGAAATTTTAGCATTTTCTTAACTTTGTTGTATTTATAGCATTTTAAAAATATTTATTCATTTTGCAGGTCTTAAAATATTTTGTGAACACCTGTTTACTTTTTGTTCGCAGTGTGATAGAATTATTACAAATATAGAAACTATTGTTTGAATCAGGATTAAGGAAGAGGTGCTGTAATGCTTAAAGAGAGAGAAAAAAAGATACTTGATTATATGAAAGAAGAGATCAGGACTAAAGGCTATCCGCCTACAGTAAGAGAAATCTGTGCTGCTCTTGGCATCAAGTCCACCTCTACTACACATAAGGATATTGAGAGTCTTGTAAGACAGGGGTATCTTGTAAAGGACCCTTCCAAGCCACGTGCTCTTATGGTGGTTGATCCTGACGAAAAAAACAGACATACATCTGCTTCCACAGGCAATGTCACTGCTTTTCCGGAAAGTGATGTTGTTGAAATTCCAATTGTAGGCAGAGTCGCTGCCGGAACTCCTATTCTTGCTGAAGAAAATATCGAAGATACCTTCCCTATTCCTGCAAGATACGCAGCAGGTGGTACTAACTTTATGCTCCGCGTAAGAGGCGAAAGTATGATTGAAGCCGGAATAATGGACGGTGATCTGATTCTCGTCCAGCAGACACAGGACGCGAGCAACGGCGAAATCGTAGTTGCAATGATTGATGGATTCGAAAGTGAAGCAACCGTTAAAACTTTCTACAGAGAAAACGGTCATATCAGACTGCAGCCTGAAAACCAGTCCATGAGTCCTATTATTGTTAAGGATGTTAAAATCATGGGTAAAGTAAAAGGTGTTTTCAGATACTTTTCATAAAATATAACCGAAAGTAAAACAGGCGCTGCCAGCCGGCAGCGCCTTATATTTTTTTGTTTTCCGTATTTTCCTTTTTTAACCGATAATAAGCGGCACAAGAACCGGAACACAGATATTCATGCATACACCTATGGCAAATGAATACATCACAGTCTCTTCATTACATGCCTTTTCCACTATAGGCATGCATATGTCCATAGCCGCAACACCTGTTATGCTTGTTGATTCTATATACCCGAAAATCCGGGCTACAACAGGTACCATAACAATTCCCAGAGTTTCTCTGATTATATTGTGCATAAATGAAACCGCGCCGGCTACCACATGGCCCGCATCAGTTATCACGCTCGGTGCGAAAGTATACCATCCGAACCCTGCACTGATGGCCATAGCTTCCCTTACAGTAAGAGGCGAAATCAGGCCGTAAAGTGCACCGAAGGCAATACTTCCGCTTATTGCAGCAAGCGGAAAAAGAAAAATCTTCAGTCCTGCAGCTTTCAGACTTTTTATAATCTGTCCTGACAGTCCCATGTTGAAACCAATAATAGCAAGAAGCATACACAAACCAACCACGATCAGGTCGCCCGAAACAGACTGGAACTTATCAATATCTGCCACCAGCTCCGGCAGCACATAATATCCGGCAGCCATACCAACCAGCACGAAGGCAAGTATTCCGAGAGTAAACTTAAAAGTCCCGCTATTTTCTTCCTGCTGTAATTCAGCATCTGCGGCAATTTCAGCTTTTTCTTCACCGCGCTCTGTACTGTCGGCAGCCAGCTTTTCCTCATTATTTCTGAAATGTGCATACCGATCCAGCCCAAGCAGTCTTCTTGTCACTGATACGAACAGAATGCTTCCTCCAACTACAAATACGGTAATTGCCGAAGCCTGAAGTCCGATAGTTCCCAGCTGCGAGATTATTTCATCATTGGCCCCCATTCTGAGCCCCATAATTAATACGATTCCGAAGGCAATACAATTCAGTACTGTATTTAGGAATACAAACTTTTCACTATATTGTCTCAATCTGCTTGCCAGCAAATATGAGCAGACAATTATTCCTCCATATAAAAGCAATAAATCCATTCCATGCCTCTGCTTTCCAGGAGCTGCGCAAAAGCTCCTTTTATCCTATAATAAGTGGAACCATCACTGGTACCAGCGCACTGAGAATCACGCCTGATACAAATGAATACACCGCAATATCACCTTTTGTTGATTTTTCCACAATTGGAAGACACACGTCCATAGCGGCTGCCCCCGGCATACCTGTGGTTTCTATGTAGCCGATTTTGGCTGCCACAACAGGAATAAACAGGATAGCAAAAAGTTCCCTCATTACATTATGAAGGAAAGAAACTGCGCTTGCAGTCAGGTAGCCGGCGTCCATGATAATTCCCGGAGCCAGAGAATACCAGCCGTAACCTGCGCCTATGGCAAGAGATTCTTTCAGGCTGAATCCCATGATTACTCCGGCAATTCCGGCACCCACCAACGAAAACACTGCCACTACCGCAGGAAATACGAATATTCTCCATCCCACTTTTTTAAAATTATCTATTACTGTACCTTCGATACCCAGGTCCATACCGACAAATACCAAAAGAATGCACAGACCGGTTTTAATTCCCAGACCTGCAATATTATCAAAAGTATCCATATTACCAGCAAACAGGTTTCTGATTACAAAATATCCAATAAGCATGCCAGCGATTACAGCACCTACGATGACCAGTGTCATTGTATTGACGCCTGTCTTACTCTCTGCTTCTTCAACATGGCCTTCTGAAGCCTTTTCTTCCTGCTGAACGGTACCTGCCGCCTTGAAATCACCATACCTGTCGATACCCATAAGTTTCCTTGCGATGAAGATTGCTCCGATTGAACAAATCATAACCGCCACAGTAATAACAAAAGCACTAAGACCAATGGTACTTAAGTTGGCAATTATTTCGGCATTGGAGCCCATACGCATACCCATAAAAACTATGAGCACCATCATGGCCAGTGTCTGAACTTTACCGGTCCAGCCCAGCTTGTCCCTGCTGTCACGTACTTTGCTGCCTATAATATATCCTATAACTGTTACTCCCAAATATAATATCAAATCTGTCATTTTTAGCTCTCCTGATTGGTATGATAATACTTTTCTAATTCTACCATCTGTCTTGACAAAAGTCCACACATCATTTATATTTCACTTATATCCAAAGGAGGGTATATGACATGATTTTGAAAGCTGAAATAATGACAGCGGACGATATGAGACGAGCGCTCAAGCGCATGTCCCATCAGATTCTTGAGCATAACCAGGGAGCCGACAATTTAGTTCTCCTCGGCATCAAACGCCGTGGCGTGCCTCTGGCCAATACACTTGCCGCAAATATACTGGCAATTGAAGGCGTGGAAATCCCTGTAGGTGAACTGGATATTACCCTTCACCGGGATGATCTCGACAGACAGTCTATAAATCCTGAAGCACACAGCAGCAGCCATGTGCCATTTGATATAACCGGAAAAACGGTAATTCTTGTAGATGATGTAATGTACACCGGAAGAACTGTAAGGGCAGCAATCGATGCAACATCAGGCTTCGGACGTGCAGCCTGCATCCAGCTTGCTGTTCTGGTAGACAGAGGGCACCGCGAGCTTCCTATCCGTGCAGAATATGTAGGGAAAAATGTTCCTACTTCAAGGAGCGAACGTATCGCTGTTCAGGTAGAAGAAATCGACGGAATACAGTGTGTGAATCTGTACGGAGAAAATTAATCAAAAAAAATATATATGTATATGACAAAAGGACTTCACATCATGAAGTCCTTTTTTTAAGCAATATAAGTCCTGATGCGGCACCTGCCATGATAAGAAGGTGCGGCAGTATTCCCATGTCTCCGGTTTCAGGCACTGAGGTAAGAGGTTGCTCCTCTTCATCAGACGCTTCTGGCCCTGTACTTTCAGGCATTTCCGGTTGTTCAGGCACCACAGGCTCTTCCGGCGTAACTGGTTCTTCCGGAATTACCGGCGGATCCGGCTCCCATGGAATTACCGGATAGACAGGTATTACAGGAGTAACCGGGGTAACAGGAATAACCGGTATTTCTTTTTTGGTGTTATATACTATTACCGGTTCTGGTTCTGCCCCATCACCACGATATAAAACAGCCGCAATATACTTGCCATCACCTTCCTCATACCCTTCCGGTGCCTTTATTTCTCTGAAAAAGTATTCATACCCGTCTGCCAGTCCGCTTACAGTTATTCTGCCGTCGCCGTCTGTTACAACTCCTTCACATACAGGATGAAAAACTTTGCCGTCATAAGCATAAAGTGCAAATTCAGCTCCCGCCAGAGGATGCTGATTTTCTGCATCAAACTTTACGAGAGAAACACTTCCTGTTCCAGGTACAAAATCTATTTCCGATGATGCTCTTACCGGTGTCATATCTTCTGCAAAACCCACCAGATTCTGAGAAGCATCTCTTGCATCGTCATTACCTGCAGGCTGTGCCTCGTAAAAATATACATCATTTACTGACTGAGTCCCTGTCAGCCCAAGGTTCACGGTTCCGGCTTCCTTGATACCTCTGAATATAATTGTATAATAGCCTTCACTGTCAGGCATAAGCCTGCCCTCTCCTGTAAGTGCGTATTCAGCCATCTGCTCTCCCATGGAAGCAGTAATCGTAAGGTTATCCTTTTCAACATCCGGGGCTGCTGCAAGTCTGAATCTTACCGTAACATCATAAGCCATATCACCGCTGGTCAGCACAGCTTTCTCCGATATAATTTCGTCTGTAAACAATATGCTTTCCGGTGAAGACGGCTGCCCCAGCTGACCCAGCAGATAATTGCGGAAAGCCTTGATATTGTTATCAAGATAAAGCGGATCGTTTTCTGCCGCACCTTCCACATAAGGTCTGAATTTCATCCAGAACCCATCGCTCTCAGTGTTTGCAAAGGCCCAGATTGCAAGCTGGGTGGCAGTCATTGCCTGATCTTCAGTAAGGCCGCTGATTGGTTCAACTACATCAAAAGCATCTCCCGGCAAAAACGCTCCTGTTTCCAGGGTTATATCCTCTTTTTCCGATGCAATCCACTGGTTAGCTGCAGCTTCTGCCGCTGCCAGATCTTCAGAGGTCCAGTCAGTCCAGTAGCCATTGTTCATGATTCCGCGTATGTGTTTTGCTGCGCCGGCTGTAAAATAGGAGGAATCTTCCAGATTTATACGCTTATATAATGCTCCTGCCTGAGCACTGACGATAAAGTCGCAGCAATATGCCGCAAAGCTTTTCTCCGTCCCGTCCGTACGGTCAAGCCTGAAGATTCCCGAACCAACAGGATAGGTTCTCCATTTTTCCCACTCTGTTGTGGTACCATCCGCACTTGTACGCATCCACTTAAAAGCCAGTCTGTAAGAGCTTTCAAGGTCACGGATACCATTATTCCAACGCTGGCCGTCATACTTGTAAATATACAGCGGATCCGGCTGTGTTTCATTTCCGGCTGTGTTTTCTTCAGCCATGGCAGGCGCGCCGGGTACGGTAAAAATCAGCATTGCCACCAGTGCCGCTGCCAGAATTCTTTTAAATCCTTTCATCTCAAATACCCCTCTTCCAAAATCCTTTAATACTATTATATTAGGTATTATATTGAGACGAAAAAAAATCATGCACCAAATTGATGCATGATTCGTGAAAGTATGTGTAAATGTGTCTGGGTTCAGTTCAGTCCGACAATTTTTATTACAGCAGTGGTGCCAGGAAAATTGCGCAGAGAGCAATAGGGACATTGTAGCAGATTGCTGTAGGTACACATGTATCCCAGATATGGTCATGCTGACCGTCAGCGTTAAGACCTGATGTCGGGCCGAGAGTTGTGTCAGAAGCCGGAGATCCTGCATCTCCCAGGGCCGCAGCTGCTGCAATGAGCATTACTGTTCCTTCCACACTGAAACCCATCTGTGCACAGAGTGGTACATAAAGAACTGCCAGTACAGGAATGGTTCCGAATGATGTGCCGATACCCATAGTAATAATCAGGCCGATTACCATCATAACTGTGGCTGCAACAATTTTGCTTCCGCCCATGATTGTGAGGGATGCTTCAACAAGCTCATTTACTGCCCCAGTCTGGTTCATAACAGCTGCATAACCTGAAGCAACCAACATGATAAAGGCGATTACACCCATAATTGCAAAACCGTCTTTTACTACGTTTTCAAATTCACTGATTTTGACTGCGCCGAAAATAACCATAATTGCAATTCCTGCAAGAGCTCCCAGAGGAAGAGAGTCTGTAAGCAGATTAATTACCAGAGTTCCCACTGCAGCAACCAGAGTTACCCAGTGTGAAAAATTCATTTTAGTAACAGAGCCACCTTCGTGATGCTGAGTTCCGATAACTTCCCCGTCTGCATATGCTCTTGGTTTTCTGAATACGATTATTGCCACAATAAGGCCGATAATCATTGAAGCACCCAGAGGCCATGTGCTCTTCCACACTTCACCTACTTCAAGGGGCATACCGTTGGCAGCAAGGTTGTCAGCAATCAGACCATGGAAGATAAATCCGAAGCCGAAAGGAAGTGCTATGTACGGTGCTTTGAGACCGAATGCCAGTGCACATGCAACATTTCTTCTGTCCAGTCTCAGTTCATTCATAAGAGGAAGCAGTGAAGGAATAAGAATAGGAATAAATGCAATATGTACAGGGATAAGGTTCTGAGAACAGCACGCAATTACAGCAAGGGCGATAATAAGAAGCAGCCCGTTTCTTCCTACAACTTTAGAAATCTTGTGTGAAAGAATTTCTGTAATGCCTGTGTGCGCCATACCACTGGCAAGAATTCCAAGAAGAATATAGCTGAGTGCAGTCTGAGCGTTGCCACCCATACCTCCGATAAGTGCAGTCATTGTGTCAGTTACCGACATACCTGCAATAAGTCCGGCAGCCATGGCAGAAACAAGAAGTGAAAGCAGTACGTTGATTTTGAGCATACAAAGTACAATCAACAGCAGAACTGCAATCACAATAGGGTTAAATAAAATTTCCATAAAATATAAATCTCCTGTCAGTGTATTTTTATCGTTTTATCTCTTTTTCGCGTTAAAGCGTTATCCGACTACTTGATTAAATGCAAGAACTGTGCCAAAATTATTATTTCTTCGGAAATCCAGTATTTGCTGTTGAATTAATACTGATTCAGACTTCTTGCAGTCTATTTGAACCATTTTTGAGTCATCAAGCAGTTTTGTTTGAACCGATTATGAGTCAATATGTATTTTCTCTTTGAAATTTCAACAATCTGGTGTATAATAATTATGCCTAAAAGCATTAAAATGTTCCCGATTTGTTAACGCTTTGTTAAGAAATTGCCCATAGCCTGCCATTTTTATTATTTTTTCTTGTTTTTGCAATTATTGGCACGGCTTATGCAATTAATTATAGCGTAAACAAATTCACTTATAATTAATTTACTATAACTAAAAGGATGTATTAAAACGGAGGGAATTAAAATGACAAACAAGAAACAGTTATTAGACTATGCTTTCGACGAAGCTATCAGAGCACTCAACTTTTTCACTTTTGAAAACACACTTTTAAAAGATGCTCTTTTCACTTCAATGATGGGTTATGCAGAACGTAACGGCTACACATTCACTGTAGAAGAAGTTCAGGCTACAATCGTTGCTGGTCTTGAAACATTAAAGAAGTCAGGTGCTGACTTCAGAATCCAGACTTGGACAATGAAATAAATCAAAAAATACATGAAGGACGTCGGGAACGACGTCCTTTTTTGTTTGCGTTAAAGGTTATGTTTCAGTTTTTTACGGGCCAGAGTTGTCTGCGGAATTCCGAGAAACTCAGCTGCTTTTCTGGTTGTCCCTTTCTTTTTAAGTGCATACTCAATCAGTTTCTTTTCCTGTTCATCCATAATAAGATTGAAGTCCATAAACTCATCATCTTCATGTTCTTTTTTTATGTCAGTAACCACATTATTAAACACATTCTGATTAAGCAGCATTTCTACTGCATAGCCGCCTATTATCTTGTCTTTTTCAGAAATGTATAGTCTGTGCACAGTATTTTCAAGTTCACGGACATTGCCCGGCCAGTGGTATTCCGTCAGCTGTTTATGGGCATCAGGAGAAAAGCTCTTGATTACACCGTATTTTTCACTGTAATTTTTAAGAAAAGCCTCGCTGAGACACTCAATGTCTTCTTTTCGCATGCGCAGAGGCGGCACATTTATCAGGCAGATATTCAGCCTGTAATAAAGGTCTTCTCTGAATTTTCCTTCTTCCACAAGTTTTTTCAGAGGAATATTATTGGCACATACCACACGCACATTCACATGTTTAGGCTGTACACCACCAACCCGGTAATAAGTATTTTCCTGCAGAACTCTCAGAAGTTTGGACTGCATTACCAGCGAAAGGCTTCCTATTTCGTCCAGAAAAAGTGTTCCGTTATTGGCAAGTTCAAAGTATCCTGCTTTTCCTGATGCCTGGGCACCGGTGAAAGACCCTTTTTCGTACCCGAAGAACTCTGATTCTGCCAGACTTTCCTGAATTGTTGCACAGTTGATTTTAATGCAAGGTTTGTCACGGCGCGGACTGTTCTGATGGATCAGATTACATATTTTTTCTTTTCCGACACCAGTTTCACCCTGAATTATAACATTGCAGTCATACTGGGCCACATTGATAACTTCCTCAACCACTTCTGCAGTCATTCTGCTTTTATAAATAAAACCATCAATCTGCTGAACAGCAGTCTGGATTCTTCCTTTATATTCTGCTCTTACTATTTTATAAGGGATTTTTTTCTTTCCGGCATAAAATTTATCAAGTCTCTGAAGTACAGGTTCTGTTTTTTTCACAATGCCAACCGCGAAATCATAGGCAAAGCTGCTGTATCCGTCAAGGCTGTAGTTCATAATGTCTTTGCCCAGGCAGTCCACAAGAAGAAGTCCCTGTCCATAACGGCTGTTGATACTTGTATAACACACGATACCTTTATCTTTGGCTATAAGGGACGCCACACTTTCACAACCCATGATATTTTCAAGATTTATCACAGCATCAAAGGCTTCCGAAACCTGATTACCCATTATCTTTTCTGCCGCATCGTAAGGCTTGCTCAGGTCAACAAGATATATATCATCTATAAGCGACCCAAAAATGGTTCGCAGTTCATCTTCAATAATTCCGCTGAAATATGCACTGTCAATCACAAAACTTACAGACACTTCCGGACCTGCTGAATCACGTACCATCTGCGCATAAAATATTGTTTCCGCCATGTTGCTGCCGATTATAGCAACTTTGCGTATGTTCCTGTGCTTCAGCTCCTGGCTGATTCCATAGAGGCTTCCTTCTTCTTCAAGAGCACGCAGGAGATATATGCTTTCCGCAGACTCAACATCGTCTGTTTTTATAAGTTTGGCCGTTTCAAAACAGATCACATAGCCGCGGCATGTGATTTCACCATAATATATATCTATGTCTTCAATTTCTTCTATATATATAGGTTGTCCTGCCAGAGGTGTCATGCATACAACATTGTCCCCGGGCTTCAGACCATCCATTTCATATTCCGGCCCCGCTTCCGCAACTGTTCCCATAAAGAGTCCGCTGCTTTCCGTGTACGGATTATGCAGCTTGCCGCGTTCATTGACAATCTTAAGAATACGCTCTTTAAGAAGATTTTCATCATACTCGCATATACTGCAAAGCTGATAAAAATTCTCTCTTTCAAAAGCGATTCGTTTCAGGTTCACTTTAAGTTCCGTCGGACCTGCGGGTGCAGAGTTGTCCAGTTTCCATGCAGTAACAGGCAGAGTACCTTTTGGTTCAAGCACTCTTTCAATTCCAAAATTTTTGTGCATTTTCATCAAGCCTTTCTTCGTGCGCCGTTTTCGGTTCGCATATGTTAATATTGTACCATTTTCGGTTCGTAAGTGTCAAGAATATATGTATCGCCATGAACGCAGTTAAAACTTTGTTAAGATGTATTTTTCAACGCTTGTTAAGATTTTTAAAAGATTGTGCTAAGAAAATTGTCGATTTGGCACAGAAATTGCTAATAAATAATCATGTAATTATAATAATATTCTATGAAAAGGAGAAAAAATTATGAACTTTGTAACTGGTTTACTGAAATTCTCACCAGTATTCGTACTTGCTGGTCTTATGATTTCAGGTCAGGACGCTCTTATCGCTGCATTCCTTGCTTGCGTATTTGCGTTCATCATCGCTGGTATCGTATCCAAAGTTAAGTTCCAGGAAGCTCTGGACGCAGCTATGGACAGCGTAAAGCACATTTTAGTTGCACTCTTCATCCTCATGTTCGCTTATGCAATGGCAGAAGCTTTCATGTCATACGGTGTAGGTGCTTCTATCATCAACATTGCACTTTCCCTTGGTATCACAGCTAAGTCTGTTGCTTGCGTAGGTTTCATCTGCTGCGCACTTCTTTCTGTAGCAACTGGTACTTCCTGGGGTACATTCGCAGCTTGTGCACCAATCTTCTTATGGTTATCCCACATTGTAGACGGTAACGTATTCTTAACAGCTTGCGCTATCGCTGGTGGTGCTTGCTTCGGTGACAACATCGGTCTCATCTCCGATACTACTATCGTATCCTCCGGTATCCAGGGCGTAGAAGTTATCCGCAGAATCAGACACCAGGGTGTTTGGTCAATCGCTTGTTTAGTACTCGCTGCTATCTGCTTCTTCGTAGCAGGTATCACAATGGGTCTTCCTGGCGAAACTGTAGAAGCTGCTAACGTAATGGCAGAAATCCCTGCAGACGTATTCACTTTCTTAAGTGAAGAAAGACCTGCTGCAGTAGCTCTTCTTGAACAGGTATCCTCCGGTGTTCCTGTTTACATGGTACTTCCACTTGTACTCGTAATCGGTCTTGCAGTTGCTGGTCTCAACACATTCATCTGCATCGGTTCCGGTCTTGTTTCCTCTTACATCCTTGGTATCTTTGCAGGTACAGCTGGTTCCGTACAGTCCTTACTTGACGACATCGTATTCGTTGGTTTCGAAGGTGCTGGTGCATGGGTTATCATCATGATGATGTGGGTTGCAGCATTCGGTGGCGTAATGCAGAAGATGGACGCTTTCGCTCCTCTTGCAGCATTAGTTGTAAAGTTATCCAAGAAGGTAAGACACCTTATGGGTTGGAACGCAGTTCTCTCCCTCATTGGTAACGCTGCTCTTTCCGATGAAATGGCTCAGATCGTAACAATCGGTCCTGTTATCAGCCAGATCGTTGACGAAAACGTTGAAGGTTCCGAAGAAGATATGTACACATTACACTTAAGAAATGCTACATTCTCCGACGCTCTCGGCGTATTCGGTTCCCAGCTCATTCCATGGCACGTATACCTTGGCTTCTACGTAGGTATCGCTTCCGGCGTATATCCATTAGTAGAAATCACTAACATGGACTTCTTAAAGTACAACTTCATGGCTTACATTGCAGTTGGTTCCATCATCATCCTTACATTCACAGGATTAGACAGATTCATTCCTCTGTTCAAGCTTCCTTCTGAACCTGCTGTACAGTTAAAGAAGAAAAACGCAGAACAGAAAGCTGCTTAATTAAGAACATAATAAGTTTTCAACACCTCTGAATAACAATTCAGGGGTGTTTTTTTATAATTATATCTGCAATTACAAAGTATCTCTCTTTTCTTAACATATATTAATTATGTGCTAATATGGCATCAATACCGGCTAATACCCTGCTAAGATGCTAAAAAACTGTCGAATTGGGAAGAAATATAATATATAATCTCAACCGCAATTATTATTTATTGTTTTGTAAAGGAGAAAAATAATTATGAACTTTGTAACTGGTTTTCTGAAATTCTCACCAGTATTCGTACTTGCTGGTCTTATGATTTCAGGTCAGGACGCTTTAATCGCTGCTTTCCTTGCATGCGTATTTGCGTTCATCATCGCTGGTCTTGTAGCAAAGGTTAAGTTCCAGGAAGCTCTGGACTCTGCTATGGACAGCGTTAAACACATTTTAGTAGCACTTTTCATCCTCATGTTCGCTTATGCAATGGCAGAAGCTTTCATGGCTTACGGTGTAGGTGCCGCAATTATCAACGTTGCACTTTCCCTTGGTATCACTGCTAAGTCTGTTGCATGCATTGGTTTCGTATGCTGCTGCTTACTTTCTGTAGCTACCGGTACTTCCTGGGGTACATTCGCAGCTTGCGCACCAATCTTCTTATGGTTATCCCACATCGTTGACGGTAACCCAGTATTAACAGTTTGTGCAATTGCTGGCGGTGCTTGCTTCGGCGACAACATCGGTCTCATCTCCGATACTACTATCGTATCCTCCGGTATTCAGGGTGTACAGGTAGTAGACAGAGTAAGACATCAGGGTGTTTGGTCAATTTCTTGCTTAGTACTTGCTGCTGTTTGCTTCTTAGCAGCTGGTATTGTTATGGGACTTCCTGGCGAAACAGTTGACCCATCCGGCGTTATCACTACTATCCAGACAGAACATCCAGAAGTAATCGAATTCCTTCTTTCCGATGACGGAAGACCTTCCGCAGTTGCTCTTCTTGAACAGGTATCTGCAGGCGTTCCTATTTACATGGTAATTCCTCTTTTACTCGTTATCGGTCTTGCAGTTGCAGGTTTCAACACATTCGTATGTATCGGTTCCGGTCTTCTTTCCTCATACATCCTTGGTGTATTCGCAGGTACAGCTGGTTCCGTACAGTCCTTACTTGACGACATCGTATACGTTGGTTTCGAAGGCGCTGGCGCATGGGTAATCATCATGATGATGTGGGTTGCAGCATTCGGCGGCGTAATGCAGAAGATGGACGCTTTCGCTCCTCTTGCAGCATTCGTTGTAAAGATGTCCAAGAGAGTAAGAGGCCTTATGACTTGGAACGCTGTACTTTCCCTTATCGGTAACGCCTGCCTTGCTGACGAAATGGCTCAGATCGTTACAATGGGTCCTGTTATCAAGCAGATTGCTGAAGAAAACATCGAAGGTTCCGAAGAAGATATGTACAAGATCAAGCTGAGAAACGCTACATTCGGCGACGCTATGGGCGTATTCGGTTCCCAGCTCATTCCATGGCACGTATACCTTGGTTTCTATGTAGGTATCGCTGCTGGTGTATATCCATTAGTAGAAATCACTAACATGGACTTCTTAAAGTACAACTTCATGGCTTACATCGCTGTAGTTTCCCTCTTAATCTTAACTTTCACTGGTTGGGACAGATTCATCCCTCTGTTCAAGCTTCCTGGCGAACCAGCATTAAAGTTAAAGAAGAAAACTGCAGAACAGAAAGCTGCTTAATTAAACATCATTACCAGAAATTTTATACTGAAAATAATTGCAGTGAGGGCCCCGGTAAATCCGGGGTCTTTTTATTTCTCATACTACGCCTCCTGTAATCATAAAATCATTAGTATATATTAATCCCGATACGGAGGCTTGATAATGAAAAGAAAGATATGTTCATTCCTTCTCATAACATTTATGGCTGCATCAGTACTTTTTTCGTGCTTCGGGCTGGCACACAGATCTTTATCTGCCGGTACCGTGCCTGTGATGGCCGATTCACGGGAAAGCATAGATATCCCAATTATCATGTATCACGGCATTACCGGAAATTCAGAAAAAGAAAGGGAATATGTCATATCTGCAGGCCGCTTTGAAAATGATCTTAAGTGGCTGGAACAGAATGGTTTCACCACCATCCTTCCTTCCCAGCTTGTCAGTTATGTCATCAATGGTGCACAGCTGCCCTCCAGGCCTGTTATTTTAAGTTTTGACGATGGTTACTGCAACAACTACACTCTTGCCTTCCCTCTGCTTCAGAAATACAACGCAAAGGCTGTCATTGCCCTCATCGGCAGCCAGTCAGATATAAGTTCCCGGGAAATATACCGCAATCCCGAAAGCTGCAGCCTTTCATGGGGAGAAGCTGCGATAATGGTAAAATCAGGTCTGGTGGAGTTTGCCAATCATTCTTACAGCCTTCATGAAGCACAGAAAGGCGGCCGCAAAGGCGCTGACATGATAACCGGCGAAAGTTTTGATGACTACCGGCAGGTTCTGATAGATGACCTGGGTAAAAATCAGGCACTGATTGAATCCGCCACCGGTAAAGTTCCTCAGGTATTTGCCTGGCCTTATGGTGCCTATCCGGCAGACAGGTGCGCAGATTCAGTTCTGAAAGAACTGGGCTTTGACGCCACCTTCGTGTCTTACCAACACACCAGCAGCGTCAGAGCCGGCGCCCCGGAAACTCTGTACGGGCTGGGGCGCTATCTGCGCACCCCTGATTTTGATATAACGACCATATTGGGTGGCTAGCAGTGCTGCACTTTCTTTACTTTGTACTTTTCATTTGCCTTGTTCTGTGGTAGAATAATTGTAATATTTACTGGAACGGGGGTATGTACCTATGAAAAAAATTAAAACAGCAAACGCTGAAGAAAATAACGTATCTGTAAGAGTTGACGTTGATGTTGCCAAAATCGTTGCAACTGCTGCAGCTGCAGGTGTTGTTATCGTTGGCATCGTTTTCGGATTCAAGACTTATAAAAAATATCTGGAATGGAACAAAGACTGATTTCGCGGGAGGGTTAATATGGCAATACACGAATCCGGCGAAATGTATCTGGAAACCATATATATTCTTTCCAGAGAGCTTCCTGTAGTAAGAGCTATTGATGTGGGTGAATACATGGGGTTCAGCAAACCAAGTGTAAGCCGCGCACTCAGCCTGCTCAAAGAATCAGGACATGTAGTTGCTGATGCAAATGGTTATCTTTCTCTTACGGAGGAAGGTACTGCTGTTGCCGAAAAAATATTTGAAAGGCACACAATCCTGACCCGTATCATCACCAGCCTTGGCGTCAGCGAAGAAATCGCATCCGCAGATGCATGCAGAATGGAACATGTTATCAGCGATGAAACCTTTGAGGCTTTCAAAAAACATCTCGCCGAAAAAGGAACAAAATAAATATAAAAAAATGAGGAACTTTTCACACCTTAGCAGGTCTGGAAAGTTCCCTTTTTATTGTTCTTTAAAGTTCAAGTTCGTACATGACCATAGTAAGTGCCACAAGTCCTGCTGTTTCAGTTCTCAGAATGGTTTTGCCAAGGGTCACGATCTCTGCACCGAAATCTTTAAGTGCATCGATTTCCTTGTCAGCAAAACCACCTTCAGGACCGATGATAATAGCCACTTTCTTCGGTAAATTTCCGCCGGAGGCAGCCTTTCTCAGGCAGTCCTTCATGGAGTAACCGTCCTCACTTTCGTACGGGCAGATTACAAGGTCGTACTCTCCGAGCCGGCCCATCATTTCTCTGAATGTACAGTTTTCACGGACCTGCGGAATTATGCCCCTCTTACACTGCTTCACCGCTTCGTCAGCGATTTTCTGCCAGCGGTCCAGCTTCTTGCCGAAGTTGCCTTTTTCCACCACCACGGTTCTTTCCATGAAAACAGGAACAATGGAATCCACGCCGATTTCAACAGTTTTCTGGATTACTGTCTCCATTTTGGATGCCTTGGGCACTCCCTGAAACAGGGTCACGCGTACTTCCGGTTCAGAGGCGAATTTCTGCTTGTCCAGAATTCTCAGGGTGGCACAGTCAGCAGTCAGCTCCTCAAGCTCGGTTTCGTATTCCCACTCATCGCCATCAGAAATATCGATTTTCATGCCCACCTTGCCGCGGAGTACCTAGGTAAGATGATGCAGATCATTTTTATCCTCTATATAAATGTGGGAGCCGCTGATTGCCGCCGGATCCACAAAGAATTTAGTCATTACGCTCTCCTCCTATTTTTCAGCAACGATGGCGCACCACATGCCGTCCTGCTTCACTTCAAGAATCTTGAAATCAAGAGCTCTCATGCAGTCTACAACCACAGGCGCTTTTTCAGCCAGAATGCCGGAAGAAATGTACTTTGCCCCTGGCAGCATGTGCGCAGCAACGTCTTTGCTGAGCAGCATTACAAGGTCTGCCATAAGGTTGGCAACCACCACATCAGCCTTGAAATCAATACCCTTTGTAAGGTCTCCATATTGCGCTCTGGCCACTTTTTCCACATGATTGAGCAAGATGTTCTCCTGAGCAATTTCGACAGCCACAGGGTCAATTTCAACTCCCAGAACCTCTCCCGCTCCAAGCATTGCGCCTACAATTGCCAGAATGCCGCTGCCGCAGCCCACATCAAGGACTTTATCGCCAGGTTTCATGTAATCTTCCATGAGACGCACACAAAGCGATGTTGTTTCATGGGTGCCTGTACCGAAAGCCATACCAGGGTCAATTTCAAGAACTTTTTCGCCGTCCTTGGCTGTATATTCTTCCCATGTAGGCTTTACAACGATAGTTTTGCTGATCTTGGCAGGCTTGAAATATTCTTTCCATTTGTCCTTCCATTCACTGTCATCGTCAGTTTTTATTTCTACAGTAAGAGGTCCCAGGTCAACGCCTTCTCCGAAAAGCCCTGCAGCCGCCATATTCTTCAGGTTGTCCACTGCTGTGCGGGCATTTTCTGCCTTGGCGCGGCCCTCTTCATCGTCTTCAAGGTATACAGTCACCTTCGGTTCCTGGTTCTTCAGCTCAAGCACGCTGTCATCAATGTAGTCCCATTCGTAGTCATTTTCCTTGTTGAGAAGGTCATCAATGTCCGCAGGGTCTTCGATAACCACATCAGTGATTCCCACTTCCATGAGTGCAGAAACCACCGGCTCGATTCCCTCTCTGTTTACGTTTATGTCAATCTGTATGTACTGCATCAGCAAGTCCTCCGTTCTTAAATGTCCATAGATATTAATATTATACACCATTATGGCATCCTTGTGGAAAATTTTTGTAGCAGATTCCCGCGTTTCGGTGGTATACTGTTACTGTATAGTTTTATGTTTATTGCAAGGAGACCTCCATGAAAAAGAACAAAGAATACTTCACCACAGGCGAGTTTGCCCGGATTTTCGGTGTAAAAAAGCAGACTCTTTTCCACTATGACCAGTGCGGCATTTTCCAGCCTGATGTTACCGGCGAAAACGGTTATCGTTACTACTCTTTTGCCCAGCTGGAAACTTTCGCAATGATTGCCATGCTCCGCGAGCTGGATGTAAGTATCGCTGAAATCAAAGCCCACATGGACCGCCGTTCTCCCGAAAGCCTCATCACCCTGCTCCGTTCCAAGCAGCAGCAGGTTGACAGCAAAATCGCCTATCTGCAATGGTCAAAAAAATATATAGATAATAAAATACGCACCACTCAGGAGGGCCTTACTGCGCCCCTGGGTCAGATAGTTTTTGAAAACGCACCCGATGAGTTTATGGTTACCACCGACTACAAAGGCGCCGATGATGAAAAGCAGATTATGGAGGCCGTAGGCGATCACTTTGCCTTCTGCCACAGTCTTGGTCTTTACAGTGCCTACCCTATCGGTGCAATGATTCCTGCCGCTTCAGTAACTGATGCTGGCTACAAATACGATAAATTCTACACTGTCGTTCACCCTGACGAGCTGCGCCAGGCAGGTGTCACCGATGCAGCCTTTGACCGCGGCGGCAACTATATCGCCATCTATGATAACCACGGTTACACCAACATCCATGCAAACTGCCTGAAGCTGCTGGAATATGCCAAAAGCCACGGCATGACCACCGGCGAACACTTTTATGAAGACGTTATCCTGGATGACCTTTCCACCGAAGGATATTACAATTACCTGGTAAAATTGTCAGTAAGGGTGGAGTAGGAATTTAAAATAAAATAATGCCCCTGCCAATTTTCACCGGCAAGGGCGTTTTTATACCCTTAAGGGTATATTTTATTTATTAACAGTAAAAAATAATACCTATCGGGTATAATTTATATATTATCGCTTGACATTATACCCGATAGGGTATATATTATATTTATGAATACTATCGCACAATTTATAAAACAAAAAAGAAAAGAAGCCGGACTCACTCAGGAAGAATTCGCAATACGTTCCGGGCTGGGTCTGCGCTTTATAAGAGAGCTTGAGCAAGGCAAGGAAACAGTCCGCATGGATAAGGTAAATCAGGCACTTTCAATGTTCGGCATGAAGGCAGTCCCGGGAAGGAAGGATGATTAATGGACGCATACAGAACTGCGTATGTATATGTACGTAATATTTTTGCAGGAACACTGAAAGAAACTGACGCCGGTTATTCGTTTAAGTACGACAGCGGATATCTGCAGGCCGAAGGTTCAACGGCGGTCAGTCTTACACTGCCGATACAGGAAGAAGAATATACTTCCAAAACACTTTTTGCTTTTTTCGATGGTCTGATTCCGGAAGGCTGGCTCCTTGATATAGTAAGTCATAACTGGAAAATCAACCCTAAAGATCGTTTTGGTTTGCTGCTTGTAGCCTGCAAAGACCCAATCGGAAATGTAAGTATACAGGAGGCAAAATAATGAAACATTGTTTATGCTGCGGAAAACCTTTTAAAAGTCTTTCCACCACCTTGGAAAAAGATGTTTATGGCTGGCATTTTTCTTGTATAAAAAAATTTTTCGGCACCTCAGGTTTTCCATTTATAGATGTTTCTGAAGATGTCCTTCAGAAGCTGGCCCTTGACAGTACAAACAAGGGCTTTACAGTGCCCGGTGTACAAAAAAAATTATCATTGCATCTGTCTGTAGAAAACGAACCTCGCCTTACGCTCGTCAATTATCCTACCGGCTATATTCTTAAACCGCAAACCGAAGAATATTCTGCTTTGCCTGAAATGGAGTATCTTGTTATGCAGATGGCCGCAGTCAGCGGTATAAAGACAGTTCCGCATGCTTTGCTCCGTCTTCATTCACAAAACGATGCTTTTGGCTACATTACGCGCCGCATAGACCGCCATGATAAACAGATTCTGGCGATGGAGGATTTCTGCCAGCTTGACGGCAGACTTACCGAAGATAAATATCGTGGTTCATATGAAAGATGCGCAAAGATTATCTCCAGATATTCTGCTAATCCAGGACTTGACCTGACAGAATTATTTTTCAGGATTGTCTTTTCTTTTGCCGTAGGTAATTCGGATATGCACCTTAAGAACTTTTCGCTTATAGAAACTGCCGAAAAAAGCTGTGAATACACACTTTCTGCAGCATACGATCTTATTTCTTCAAATGTTGCCGTGCCCGAAGACCCAGAGCAGTTCGCCCTCACCATGAACGGGAAAAAGCAAAATATACGGAGAAAGGATTTCTTTGTTTTCGCCGAAACCATCGGTATCACAAAAAAGTCCGCAGAAAAAATGATTGATAAAATCATAAAACTCAAAGATACGTACATTGAAATGTGTCGGGCTTCATATATGCCTGCTCACATGAAAGACAGTCTGGAAACGCTTATTGAACAAAGAATTTCTATACTTGCGCAAAAGTAACTCCCGAATAATAACGCCCCTGCCAATTTTCACCGGCAAGGGCGTTTTTTAAATCATATCATATTCTTTTCTATTTCTTTTCTCCGATTCCGCTGATGGTGTCCAGAACCTTATCCCTTACTGCGGCAACAGGTTTGTGCAGCAGAGCAAGCAGGTCCACGCAGCGGTCAAGGATCCAGCAGAATACTTTCCACAGCCCTTCAACCACGAAGTCATAACCTTTCACCACCGGCTTTGACGTGAATACCACGCAGCACAGCACAACCAGAACGAATATAGTTCCGTAGTAAACCACCCAGTTGTCCGGCAGGATGCCGAAGTTAATTGAGTGAACCTTCACCAGATATCTTACAATCAGGTGAAGCATATACAGCGGCATTGTGTTCATGCCTATATACGCCATGTAGTTCATTTTGTTAGGCAGGATATTAACCATAAGTATAATCCAGGACCATGCCAGCACCAGAATGATTATGCGGCCGATGATGTCCCAGTACCACTCGATGCCCAGCTCGCAGGCAGGGCTCTTGAGCAGGTAGAAGCCTACAGGCAGCTGCTTTACGCAGAAAGCCAGGAAGCATGAGGCTCCCATGAGAACGATTCCAAGCACCCAGCAGTGCCACTTTTTCAGACACTGAAGTTTCTTCAGCTGATCTCCTGTGCACTGGAAAGCCATTACGAAGAACGGGAAGTATGAAACCATTCTTCCCAGCCCCCATGTACCGGAAAGGAAAGGAATCTGGCCTGCAAACAGGTACACAATCAGGCTGATTTCCAGGATGTACGGAATTTTGCTCCATTCTTTGCTGAAATATCTGTAGAAAAACAGCGCCCACAGGTACCACAGTGCAAAAGGCGGAGTATCAAGATTCCAGTTTGCGTCGCCCAGTATCAGGTAACGGACGCAGTAAAAGAATGGTATGCCCAGAAGATACGGCCACATAAATGTGTGGAATGAAGTCTTCTTGGATTTTTCTACGTTCTTGGAAAAGTATCCGGACAGGAACACGAAAGCCTGCATTACGAATACGTTGATAGTTATGTAAATGATACCGCCCAGAGACCCTGCAGAAAAGTGGCCCGCCACTCTGATAAAATGTGACAGCGGAATGCTGCACATGAGAAGTCCTCTGAAGGTATCGAACATATAGTCTCTTTCTTTAATCTCACCCATTTTGATCTAGTTTGGTTTTGCCCAGCCCATAGCGCATTTTACTGCTTTTTTCCAGCCGGCAAGTAGTTCTCCTTTCTTTTCTTCGTCCATGTCAGGCATGAAAGTTCTTTCAACCTGCCAGTTTTCGATTACATCCTCCTTGCTTGACCAGTAACCGGTAGCAAGCCCTGCCAGATAAGCAGCCCCAAGTGATGTTGTTTCGATGCACACAGGACGTTTCACTTCGCAGCCCAGAATATCTGACTGGAACTGCATGAGGAAGTTGTTTGCAGACGCCCCTCCGTCAACCTTGAGGGAAACAAGGCACTCACCAAGGTCTTCAACCATGGCGTCAATAAGGTCTTTAGTCTGATATGCCATGGATTCAAGAGTTGCTCTCACCAGATGATACTTATTGGAACCTCTGGTGATTCCAAGAACAGCACCGCGGGCATAAGGATCCCAGTACGGCGCACCCAGTCCCACAAATGCAGGAACCACATACACACCGCCGTTATCGCTGACTTCCTGAGCCAGTTTTTCTGACTGCGGTGAATTTTCAATAATATCCAGCTCATCTCTGAGCCACTGCACAGCCGCACCGCAAACAAACACTGAGCCTTCAAGAGCATAATTTACCTTGCCGTCAAGGCCCCAGGCGATGGTAGTTACCAGGCCGTTATTGGAGAAAACAGGCTTTTCTCCTGTGTTAATCAGCAGGAAAGCACCTGTACCGTATGTATTTTTTCCCTCTCCGGCGCTGAAGCAAGTCTGGCCAAAAAGTGCTGACTGCTGGTCACCTGCCGCTCCGCTGATAGTAATCGGTCCGCCGAAAATTTTATTGGCAGACTGTCCGTATACGCAGCTTGATGGTTTTGGCTGTGGCAGCATGGATTTCGGAATATCCAGAATTTCAAGGATTTCATCATCCCACTGGAGAGTGTTTATATTGAACATCATAGTTCTTGAAGCGTTGGAATAATCAGTTACGTGCACCTTGCCGTCTGTAAGCTTCCAGATGAGCCATGTTTCGATGGTTCCGAAAAGGAGTTTGCCTTCTTCTGCTTTCTGGCGTGCTCCGGGTACGTTGTCCAGAATCCACTTCAGCTTGGTCCCGCTGAAATATGCGTCGATGAGAAGACCTGTCTTGCTGCGGATCATTTCACTGAGTCCCCGTGCTTTCAGCTCGTCGCAGTATTCTGCTGTTCTTCTGCACTGCCACACAATTGCATTGTGTACAGGAATTCCCGTTTCCTTATCCCAGACTACTGTTGTTTCGCGCTGGTTTGTAATACCGATGGCTTCGATGTCTTCATATGTACAATTGATTTTAAGGAGGGCTTCCTGAGCAACCCCCATCTGTGTTGACCAGATTTCCATGGCATCGTGCTCAACCCAGCCTGCCTTAGGGTAAATCTGTGTAAATTCTTTCTGTGCCACGCTGACCATATTTCCCTTTTTATCGTAAATGATGCAGCGGGAGCTTGTAGTTCCCTGATCCAGTGCCATTATGTACTTGCTCATAATATCCTCCACTCTGAAAGTTTTATTGAAAAGGTTTATACAAACAGCGACATGATGCGGTTTGACACATTCATGCCCTTCAGTGTAAGTCTTATATTTTCACCGTCTGTCTTTGCGAATCCGCCCTTTACGAATTCATCAAAGTCCCGGCGGCATTTTTCATCGTAAATATCCCAGATATCACGTTCGAAACGCTGACGGAATTTTTCAAGGTCCAGACCTTCGTTTTTGCGCAGCCCGGTAAAAATATATTCGGCCACGTTGTCACGGTAGGAGTTTTTTATGAAACCGTCCACCGCCCGCGTTCCGTAAGCATTGGTTTCACCTATTAGAATATCCTTATCCATGTCCTGTTTTTCAATTGCATCCAGATAATAATCCAGGCGGCTCACATTGCTGTGGCGCACATTATCAGTAAATGAATGGGCAGACGGACCGAAACCAAGATAATCTTCAAGTTCCCAGTATTTCAGATTATGTCTGCATCTGTATTTTTCGCCTTTTGCAACATTGGAAATTTCGTACTGCTCAAAGCCTTTCTCCGCCATAAGTTTAATGGCATACTCATACATGACACGATCATCCTCTGCAGATGTTTCCTGCATTTTGCCCTGTTCTCTCCATCTCCAGAACCATGTATCTTCCATAAATTCCAGACTGTAAAGGGAAATATGCTGCGGATTCACATTCATTGCAGCTCTCAGTGTATCACTCCATGACGCAAAACTTTGTCCCGGAATTCCGAACATCAGGTCCAGGCTGATATTACGGAACCCGCCTTTAAAAGCATAATCCATGGTCTTCCGTATATCATCACTGTTATGAAGGCGTCCCAGAGTTTTAAGTACTTTATTGTCAAAAGACTGAGCACCAATACTCAGTCTTTTTATTCCCAGATCTCTGTAACCGCGCATTTTTTCTGCATTGGCAGTGGCAGGATTGCATTCCATTGAAATCTCTGCACGATGAATGACATGAAAACTGTCCCTGACCTGATTAAGTATTATTTCCAGCTCCCACGGCTGAAATATAGTCGGCGTACCGCCGCCGAAATATATGGAATCTACGTAGTACTTTTTGTTATAGCGCTGTCCGTAGTATTTTATCTCCTTGCAGAGAGCCCGGATAAATCTTTCGCGCAGTTCTTTGTCATGGTTCTGAGTGGAGTAGAAATCGCAATATGGGCACTTTCTTAGGCAGAAAGGTATGTGAATATAAATACCCAATAACCGGCGTTTCATAATTTTTCTCCCTTTAATTTATCTATTTATTGTCGTCGTACTTCAGTACCGCTGTGAAAGCTTCCTGAGGAACTTCTACAGTACCGAACTGACGCATTCTCTTCTTACCTTCCTTCTGTTTTTCCAGAAGTTTCTTTTTACGGGAAATGTCGCCGCCGTAGCACTTGGCAATTACGTCCTTACGGAAAGCCTTTACGGTTTCACGGGCGATTACCTTCTGTCCGATGGCTGCCTGAATAGGCACTTCGAACTGGTGCATAGGGATGATTTCCTTCAGTTTTTCGCATACGAAGCGGCCTCTTGCGTAAGCCTTGGACTCGTGAACAATCATGGAGAAAGCGTCCACCAGGTCGCGGTTGAGGAGCACGTCCATCTTCACAACCTGTGATTTTTCGTAGCGGTCAAATTCGTAGTCAAGGGAGCCGTAGCCTCTTGTCTTGGACTTGAGGGCATCAAAGAAGTCGTAAATTACTTCGTTGAGAGGCATTTCGTAGTGGAGCTGCACTCTTGTAGGAGTGATGTATTCCATATGAATCAGTCTGCCGCGGCGTTCCTGATAAAGTTCCATGATGCTTCCAACGTATTCGTTAGGAATCATGATATCTGCCTTTACCATAGGTTCTTCGATATGGTCGATTTCCTGCGGAGCAGGAAGATTTGACGGGTTGGAAATCATTTCAACTTCTCC
>JAFQHT010000011.1 GCA_017397825.1 Bacillota bacterium
TAAGCCAGAAATCTACTTCGCTTGCGGTATCTCCGGTGCTATCCAGCACTTAGCTGGTATGCAGACTTCCAACTGCATCGTTGCTATCAACAAGGACCCTGATGCTCCTATCATGGAAATTGCTGACTACGCAATCGTTGGCGACCTTTACAAGGTAATCCCAGAAATCATT
This sequence comes from Bacillota bacterium, assembly GCA_017397825.1. Taxonomy (GTDB): domain Bacteria; phylum Bacillota; class Clostridia; order Peptostreptococcales; family Anaerovoracaceae; genus SUG1106. The sequence goes on from JAFQHT010000011.1 coordinate 173, forward strand.
GCTGAATGGGACAATGCTGAAGCTCTTTACGATGCAACTACAAAATAAGTTCATTTAAACAAAATATATGAAAGAGACTGTTCTTCGGAACAGTCTTTTTTATTGCAGAGTATCCGGCTAATATTACAAACAAAAAAACTTTTTTTGTGGAAATGATTTTCTGGTTATGTTACAATAATTATATGTATGACTTAAAATCAAAAAAACTGTTCCTTCTGGATATGGACGGAACAATATATCTGGATGATAATCTTTTTGACGGTGCTGCAGAATTCCTTGGTCTGGTAAAGGAAAGGGGCGGCAGATATGTTTTTCTCACCAACAATTCCTCAAGGGGAGTTGAAAGCTACATTGAGAAAATGACGCGTCTGGGTATCAGAACCACAGCAGATGATTTTCTTACATCGGTGGATGCTCTGATAGTCTATCTGAACATGAACTATGGTAAAAATGCAGATGGCAGAAAGATTTACATTATGGGAACGTCTTCTTTTAAAGACCAGATGGCCGATGCCGGTTTTAATATAACCGACAGACTGGAAGACGATATTGCTATGCTTATAATAGGTTTTGACCGTGAGCTTACTTTTTCCAAACTGGAGGATGCATGTATCCTGCTGGGAAGAGGCGTGGAGTATCTTGCGACTAATCCGGACTGGGTATGCCCTACCTGGTACGGATCTGTGCCTGACTGCGGTTCTTTTGCGTGGATGCTGGAAAAGGCAACAGGCCGGAAACCTAAATTCATAGGAAAGCCGCAGCCTGATATGGCCCTGCTGGCTCTTGAAAAGTTCGGATATGAGGCGGCAGATGCACTGCTCATAGGCGACAGACTATATACAGATATTGCCTGCGGAAACAATGCGGGTGTAGATACTGCTTTTGTGCTTTCGGGGGAAGGCACGCTGGCAGACCTTGAAACAAGTCAGACTAAACCGACATATGTATTTGAAAATATAGAGAAGATTTTACAGGAAATAAAGTAATCCGGAGGTTGCAAAATTGAAACTTGATAACAAACGAACAATTCTGATAGGCTTTGCATTCCTGGCTATAAGTGCTTTCTGGCAGATGTATGATAACATCATTCCGCTGATTCTGAAGTATTTCTTCAATATCGGTGATACACTGTCCGGTGCGATTATGGCCATGGATAATATTTTCGCACTGATTATGCTGCCGATTTTCGGGGCATGGTCTGACAAGGTAAACCACAAGAGAGGTAAGAGAACACCTTTCATCTTCGCGGGTACAATTATGGCAGTTGTATTTATGATGATTCTGCCTGTTGCGGCCAACGGAAGAAATCTGGCGCTTTTCATCAGTGCACTTTTCCTTACACTGGTATCAATGAGTATTTTCCGCTCACCTGCTGTATCACTTATGCCGGACGTGACACCTAAGCCGCTCCGTTCCAAGGGCAATGCCCTTATCAACCTGATGGGTGCTGTAGGGGTTATTGCAGCACTGGGCATGGTGATGTTCCTTGTAGGTGATGGTGAAACTCCTGATTATACATTATTGTTTGCGGCAGTTGCTGTAATCATGATTATTGCACTGTTGGTTCTGCTCTTCAAGGTTGACGAAAATAAATTCGTTGCCGAAAGAATTGCCAGGGAAAAAGAATGGGGCATTTCTGATGAAGATGAAGAAGACGATGGAAGCGGTGATGCGGCACTTCCTAAGGAAGTAAAACGCAGCCTTATATTCCTGCTTTTATCAGTATCTTTCTGGTATATGGCATACAATGCGGTGACAACTGCTTTCTCCAAGTACGCTACAGAAATGTGGGGCATGGAAGGCGGCGGTTTCGCAGGAGCGCTGATGATTGCCTCAATCGGGGCACTGGTTGCTTTCGTGCCTGTAGGCATTATCTCCAGCAAGCTGGGACGTAAGAAAGTGATTCTTTTCGGGGTTGCACTCCTTGCTGCAACATTTGCATCAGGATTCTTCTTCAAAGCACCGAATTTCCTGATTTACATAGTATTCTTCCTTGTAGGCCTTGCATGGGCATCCATCAACGTAAACTCATATCCGATGGTTGTTGAAATGTGCAAAGGCAGCGACATAGGAAAGTTCACAGGAATGTATTATACTTTCTCCATGGCGGCTCAGGTTTTCACACCGGTACTGTCAGGATTTTTCCTTGAACATGTTGGTTACTGGACATTATTCCCTTATGCGGCAGCATTCTCTGTTATAGCATTCTTCACAATGCTTGCAGTTAAGCACGGAGACAGTAAACCAGAAGCTCCAAAGGGAGCATTAGAAGCTTTTGACGTTGAAGATTAATATAAAGAGGTAATTATATGGAAAAGAGACAGATTTTAGACGAATTATTGAAGTGGCGTTATGCCCACCGTGGTTTTCACCAGAAACCTGTAGTACCTGAAAACTCCATGGGAGCATTCAGAAGAGCTGTGGACGAAGGTTTCGGTATTGAATTGGACGTACATCTTTCAAAAGACGGAAAATTGGCAGTTCTTCACGATGCCAGCCTCTGGAGAACATGCGGCATAGACCTTTATATCGAAGAAATAAACCTGGAAGATGCACAGATTTACTTCCTTGAAAAGAGTGAAGAACGAATCCCTGAACTTTGTGAAGTTCTGGAAATGGTTGATGGCAGAGTGCCGCTCATTATTGAACTTAAGGTTGAAGAAGGAAACCACAGAGCGCTTACAGACGCTGTAATGGCTGCACTGGAAGGCTACAAGGGCCTTTACTGCATCGAATCTTTCAACCCATCTGCAGTAGGTTATCTGCGTAAGAACTATCCTGATGTTGTACGCGGACAGCTGGCAGGCTGCCTTAATGAAGAGGCGGAAGAAGAAGTTAAAAAGATCAGACCGCATATTGACGTTGACTGCGTGGAATATGCTGATACAGGCCTTGAAGGAACATTCATGGACGAAAGCCTTGGTATGGTAGAAGAAGCCGAAGAAAATGCCCTCACATGGTGGCAGGACTTCCTGCTCAAGCACCTCTGGGTAAATGCAACAGGCAGACCGGATTTCGTTGCATACCAGTTTGAAGACCGCGACATGGAAGCTTTCAAGAACTATAAGGGGGCAAAATTCCTCTGGACAGTAACTGATTATGCGGACATGAAGGAATGTGAAGAATTAGGTATGGTGCCTATTTTCGAACAGTTCAACCCGAAGGACTACGAATAATTGTTGTATGATAAAAGCCCGCCGGCATGCCGGTGGGCGTGGTTATTTTTTGTAATGTACCGATTTTATTTTTTCAGTAAATCTCTGATTTCTCTGAGAAGCTCAATGTCTTCAGGAGTAGGTGCTGGTGCTGGTTCAGCTTCAGGTGCAGGCTCTTCTTTTTTCTTTTCAGTAAGTTTGTTGAAAAACTTAACAAGCCAGAAAATTACCAGAGCGGTCAGCAGGAAAGTGATTATTGCCTGGATGAAGCTTCCCACAAGGAGCTGCGCTTCACCAATCTGGATGATGATGCCGGAAAAGTCGATTCCGCCGATGATAATGCCCAGAAATGGTGTGATTACGTCATTTACGAGAGAATTAACAATTGATGTGAAAGCACCGCCGATAATAATGCCGACTGCCATAGTCATTACATTGCCCTTTGCAATGAATGCTTTGAATTCTTCAATAAATTTTTTCATTTGAATATCCTCCGTTATATTAAAGTTTTTTAAGTTCTTCTTCTATACGTTCCCATGGAAAGCCTATTACATTATCATAGCTTCCTTCAAAACCCTCAATATGTTTCGCAAAATAGCCCTGAATTGCATAGGCACCTGCTTTGTCATAGGCTTCGTCGGTAGCCAGGTATGCATGAAGTTCCTCGTCTGAATAATCTTTGAAGAATACTTTGGTAACTTCTGCGAATACTCTGGTATTCTGTGCACCTGCTTCAAGGAGCGCCACACCGGTTACAACATAGTGATAATCATTTCTGAGTTTTGCCAGCATGCGGAAACCATCGGCTGCATCTGCGGGCTTTCCCATGATTTCACCGTCTTTGTACACAATTGTATCGGCGGCAATGATGACAGGGCCTGCCTGACCGCCTCCGGCAAGATATTCACTTTCCACTGCCTGAGCTTTTTTCAGTGCCAGAAACATGGCCGTTTCGCACATGCCGTTTTTTGGCGGGATGTTTTCTTCGATGTGAGCTGGCATAATCTGTGGATTCAGTCCGTTGGCCGCCATCATTTCAATACGGCGCGGTGAGCCGGAAGCCAGGATTATTTTTTTATCTTTTAACATATTTTCCTCCGGATAGTTTAAAACCACTAATTATTATGACATATTTTCGCCCAAATGGAAAGAATAAAAAGCATAAAGGAGGAAATTTTTATGCCAACACGAATCAACATAGACGGCGGTAAGGAACAGGAAAAAAACAATGCCAGAAAGAAAAAAGAAATTGCAAAGGCTTATGGCAGATATGCAAAGCAGTTTACGCCGCGGCCAAGGTATCTGGCCAACTGTCTGAAAGCTTTTTTTACCGGAGGTGCAATATGCACCCTTGCACTTGCCGCACAGAATTACCTTACAGGCAGCAGAGGCCTTTCACAGCAGGATGCAGGTACTTATGTGACAATAGGACTGATTGTTATCGCTCAGCTGCTCACAGCCTTCGGAGTCTTTGATGTAATTGCAAAATTCGCAGGTGCCGGAGTTATTGTTCCCATAACAGGGTTTGCCAATTCCATGGTTGCACCTGCAATTGAATATAAAAAGGAAGGACCGGTACTTGGGGCCGGGGCGAAGCTTTTTACAGTTGCAGGTCCTGTGCTGGTGTGCGGGATCACCTCAAGCATGGTTGTGGGAATAATATATTGGTTTATAGAAAGGCAGGCGGGATAGATGGCACATAAAAAGAAGGGTTCGCAGACAGTTGTTTTTGAGAAAAAACCATATATCATCGGCCGCGGCAACATAGGCGGTAAAAAGGAAAGCGAAGGGCCTCTTGCGGCCTGCTTTGATCAGCTTCTTGATGATGATATGTTCGGAGAAAAGTCCTGGGAAAAAGCCGAATGCAAAATGCTCCAGACTGCTATGGAACGGGCCATACACCGGGCAAAACTGAAAAAAGAAAATATCGATATTATGCTCAGCGGGGACCTTATCAATCAGATAATGACTTCATCTTTTGCAGCCAGAGATCTGCATATTCCTTTTCTGGGTCTTTATGGGGCATGCTCCACAATGACAGAATCCCTTGTCATAGGTTCAATGCTTATTGACGGAGGATTCGCACAGAACATTATGGCATCAGCCTCCAGCCATTTCTGTACGGCGGAAAGGCAGTTCAGGATGCCTGTGGAACATGGTAACCAGCGGCCAACATCTGCACAGTGGACTGCTACAGCAGCCGGTGCAGTGGTTCTTTCGGAAAAGCCGTTCAGCATACCTGAGGGCATGAGAGTGGTGCGGGCAACGGATGCTACGATAGGAAAGGTCATAGATGCCGGAATAAAGGATGCTAATCAGATGGGGGCCGCTATGGCACCTTCGGCCGTGGACACTCTTCTTAATCATCTGCAGGATACAGGACGGGCCATTGATTATTACGATCTGGTTCTGACGGGAGACCTGGGATTTATCGGCAAGGATATTATGACAGACCTTCTCATTGATGCAGGCCTGAATGCAGAAAAAGTCTATGCCCATTATGATGACTGCGGGACAATGCTTTTCAGTAAAGATCAGGATGTGCACGGGGGCGGCAGCGGCTGCGGATGTTCGGCAGCAGTATTTACAGGAAAAATAATGCAGCAGATGGAACAGGGAAAAATCAGCAGAATCCTGCTCATGTCAACAGGAGCGCTGCTTTCCACGATTTCTTCCTTTCAGGGGGAAAGCATACCGGGCATTGCCCATGCAATAGCACTGGAGGTGGAGTAAATGGACATTATGGAATATATCTGGGCGTTTATCATTGGCGGCGGCATATGTGTTATCGGTCAGATCCTTCTCGATACAACCATGCTGACGGCACCACGTATCCTGGTTATTTTCGTAGTTTCAGGAGTTTTGCTGCAGGCACTGAATCTTTATCAGCCCATTGTAGATCTGGCAGGAAACGGAGCTACTGTTCCGCTTCCCGGCTTTGGATACAATCTGGCACAAGGCGCCATGGAGGGAGCAGAAAAAGGTTTTCTGGAGGCAATAACAGGTCCGCTGGAAAATGCGGCAGCAGGCATAGGTGTGGCAGTTGCTTTCGGATATATTGTTTCAATGATATTCACACCTAAATCTCCAAAAAGATAAATCATTATTGAATTACCCACAGATAAATGGTAAAATATTCCATATACAGGAGGGGCGGTATGGAAAGAATCTTGATTTACGGACTTGCTATATGTGGGATTGCGGCAGGATTATGGCTGTTTTACCGGAAGCCGTGGCCTTTTACAGCAAAGACTTTTGACAGTAAAAACATTCACAGAAGATGTTCCTGAAAGGAGCATCTTTTTTAATGGCAAATATGTGAAAATCACGTAAAAAAAGTGCTGAAATATTTACAAAACCGCGATAATATGATACATTATTATGATAGGATTGCTATGGCTATGTGCAGGTGAAAACCTGAAAAATAAGTAATAAAAAACATGAAAAAAATCGCAGTTTACATCATGAGGCTGGGCCTCGGAATTATATATTGGTTTATGAAACTTCTGCCGGCAAAGGCGGACAAGGTGGTATTTCTCAGCCGCCAGTCCAATGAGCTTACGCTGGATTTCAGACGCACTCAAAAGCTGCTTATGGAAATGAAACCCGGAGCAGAAATCGTTACTGTATGTCACAGACTCGAAGGTGCAGAAGGAGGCGGCATTGTAAAGTTTGCTGTTTCTACTCTGAAGAGCATGTACCATATGGCCACATCTTCAGTATGTGTGCTGGATGCTTACTGGCCTGCAGTTTCAATCCTCAATCACAAAAAATCCCTGACAGTAATCCAGATGTGGCATGCACTGGGCAAAATCAAGCAGTCAGGTTATCAGACCCTTGGCAAGGAGTCAGGCCGCGGCGAAGAAATGGCCCGCCTGATGAAGATGCACGAGGGATACGACTACATCATTGCCGGCGGCAGCGCATGGAATCCTTTTTACAGGGCTTCTTTCGGCACGGAAACGGCAGTGCTGGTTAACTGCGGCCTTCCGCGGATTGACCATCTTCTGGAAACCGCTGAATCCAACAAGCAGAAGGTTCTGGCGGCATACCCTGAATTTGCGGACAAGACTGTGGTCCTGTATGCACCGACTTTCCGCAGAAATATCGAGCTTCACTGGGAGGCTCTTGCAGAGCTTCTGACAGCAGACGAAAGGTTTGCATTGGTTGTAAAAGGACACCCCAATCAGCAGCTTGAAACTGACATTCCTGGTGTTTATACCTGTGACGAGTTCAAGGCAGTGGATCTTTTGGCAGCCTGCGACTATCTGGTGACTGACTACTCAGCCATCGCCATTGAGGGAGCTGTTCTCAATCGTCCGACATACTATTTTGTTTACGATTACGAAGAATACCGTGCAAAGAACGGTATGAATATTGACCTGTTTGAAACCATGCCCGGCTGCGTTTTCAGAAGCGCTCAGGAACTGGCCGGCCAGCTCCGTGAAGGTGCTTACAACCAGGAGGCATTGGACGATTACAGAAAAAAATATCTGCCTGAAAACCTGGGTACATCCACGGAGCAGGTAGTGCAGCTGATAATTGATAATATGAGGAAATAATATGGACTTTTTTAAATTTACAAGATGGGCAATTAAAAAAATGAAACTCTTTCTCCTGTACTGGAGAAGAATTGTGTTTGCAAAGAACCATTTCAAGTGCCCTTGGTACAAGAAGTTAAGAGCTAACATCTGCGGCGGCTTTCTGGCTGACCAGTGGATGCTTTACGATTTTGACCATAACGACAAGAGTGAATACCTTTCCGAATTCGACTGGTATCGTTCACGTTACATCAACGAACCTTTCGATTTCGTGTGCAACAATAAAATCGCTTCCGCTGAAATTCTCAAGCAGTATGTGAGAGTTCCCGAAAGCTACATGATCAAGAACAAAGGCCACCTGACCAGCTTTGACAGCGTTGCCATGAACTATGAAGACGCTCTGGCACTTCTCAAAGAGAAGAAAAAAATGTTCTTCAAACCTTACGGCAAGGGCAAAGGCACAGGCGTTGTAATCATGACATGGGACGAAGAAGCAAACCTTCCTGCCATCGACCTTAAGCCTATGAGCGAAGAGGATTTTCTTGGCCACTTGAAGAAGCACGATGACTGGTTCCTCAGCGAAGCTATGGAGCAGCATCAGTACCTCAACGATATTTACGACCAGACTGTGAACACCATCAGATTCATCACTCTGAAAGACCCGAAGACTCACCAGTTCAAGGTGTTCTTTGCAGTGCAGAGAATCGGCACCAAGGAAACAATTCCTGTGGACAACGGAAGCCGCGGCGGTCTGGTTGCAAACATAGACCTGGAAACAGGAATACTTACAGAAGCAAGATGCCTTCACAACCGCAATGTTTACAAGGTTCACCCTGACTCAGGCGCACCTATCGAAGGTGTGCAGATTCCTGGCTGGGCCAAGCTTAAAGAAGACATGATTGCCCTGGCAAACAAGCTGCCGTACATGCACTTCATTGCTTGGGACATTCTGATTACAGAAGAAGGACACTGCATCATCGAAGCAAACACTTCTTCAGGAGTCAACATCATTCAGCTGTGGGGCGGCCAGAGAAACAAGGAACTGGGCGATTTCTACAGATACCACGGAGTTATAAAATAACAGAAGGGAAAATAAATGAAATATATAATTATGGCCGACGGCACAGGAACCCGCTGGCAGAATTATAATGATATACCGAAACATTTCATCGAAATCGGCGGCGAAACCCTGCTTGGCAGAACGGTGAGACTTCTCAATGAAGGCGACAGGGAGGCAGAAGTGATAATCACTTCCCATGACCCGCGCTACGAGGTGCCGGGAGCCAGAAGGTATGAGCCGCTGCACAATATTCTTGAAATTGACCGTTTCACAGAAGAACTCATAGAAGATGATGTGTGTTTTCTTTACGGAGACACATATTATTCCCAGGCTGCAATGAATACAATATTACAGACCGGGACTGATGATATGATTTTCTTCGGAAACGAGAGATCGATTGTGGCAATCAAGGTGAAAGACGGCGAGCTTTTCAGAAGCCATGTAGACAATGTGCGCAGGCTTTATCTGGCAGGCGAGATTGAAAAGTGCATCGGATGGCAGGTATACCAGTCATTTACGGGACTGCCTTTCGGTGAAAAGAAGATTGGTCCCAAGTACATAGTGCTTGAGGATGGAACAGAAGATTTTAACTCTCCGGAAGACTTGAACAGGAGGCAGAATAAATAATGGGTATTAAAAAATTAGTAGTAAATGCACTTGCACTCGGCCCTACATCAAGAGGTTTCACAGGTGGTGAAGCAAGACGCTGGGTGCGTGAATCTTTCAGACACCAGACCAGAGATTACGGTTTCAGCCGCAGAGAAACAAGCTGGGCATTAAGACACGGTTTCATGCCTGAGCAGGTTGCAAAGCTGGGCATCAATGAAGAAAACTACCGCGACTATATTTCCGCCAAGGATTATGCTTTCTTAAGACCCCTGAACGGAACATACAGCAAGTGGATTACAGATAAAGTTACAATTCACACTATTTTCAAACCTTTCCGCCAGTACATGCCGGCGCTGTATTACCAGATCAGCAAGAGATATGATGAAACTCAGATCATTCCTCTTTATGATGACAATGCAGGAGACAGCCTTGAAGATGTACTTGCTCTTATCAGAGAAAAGCAGGCGGTAACAATTGCTCCTGCCAACGGCGTGTCTGCAAGTACTATTGAGTACAAGGAAGGTTCATTCTGGTTTGACGATGAAAAGTTCAGCGATGCTAAACTGATGAGCAAACTGCAGGAATATAAGGCGACCCTTGTTATCAAAGAAAAGATTGAAACTTCCGCAGTTGTTGACCACGGCGTGCTTAATCTGATTGTTTTCAATGAATTCGGCGATAACCCTGTAATCGGTGATGGTTTCTTCGTATTTGACCAGTATGAAGCCAAGCCTCTGAAGACTCTGGCCCAGGCAAAGGCAGACAGCCTTGAAGAGGAAGATACAACTGACGACAAATATATTGATATAAAGACAGAAGCTGCTGACGTACAGGCAGGTACATGGAGAGAGCAGCCTATTCCTCACTGGAACGAAATCGTGGAAGTTATCAACAAAATCTGCGTATTCGTGCCTCAGCTTGAGTTCTTCGGTGCTGAAATTGTAATCAGTGAAGATGGTTTTAAGATTGTAACCATGATTAACCATCCTGAATATCCTACATGCAAGCCTTTCAGCAAGGAAACTTCAGCTTACCTTGCCCGCAAGGTTGAGCAGAAGAAGGAAGCCTTTTCCAAGGGCGGCACACGTTTTCAGCGTGGCTTCAAGAAGGTAAAGAGTAGAACAAGAGCACGTTTTGCCAGAACTTTCTATCCTAAGGGACTGGTGCCGTACCTTTCAACACGCTGGATCAGCGATGTGTGGAAAGACTTCAGAAGCAACAAAGAAGCTTCTTTTGGCCAGAAGATGTGGGCATACCGCCACGGTTTCCTTTCCTACAGAATTCCTCAGTACGGAATCACAGAAGAAAACTACGGCGAGTATATCTCCGACTTTGAATACAAGTGGCTCCGCCACATCAACCCTAAATACAGAAAGTGGATGGAAGACAAGATTACAGTCAAGTATGTATGTTCAGAGTACAACCACTGTTTCCCTGAATACTACTACCACATCATATGTAAAAACGGAAACAACAAGGTAATTTCCATGATGGACTTACCTGAAGGATACACCAACGAGTTTGAAGAAATTTTCAGACTGGTTGAAGAAAAAGGTGTTCTGGCCCTCAAACCTGACGAAGGTTCCCACGGTGACGGTTTCTACAAGTTCACCTGTGAAAACGGCCAGTATCAGCTCAATTATCAGGACGTAACCAAGCAGCAGGTTCTTGATATCCTTGAAGATATCGAAAACCAGTACCTGGTAACTGAATACATCAACATGTGTGATGAACTGAAGGCAGTTTACGACGGTTCAGTAAATACTGTAAGAATGCTCGTTTTCAAGAAGGACGGCAAGCAGCCGCAGATTTCCAATGCTTACGTGCGTTTTGGCTCCAAAAAGACAGGTGCTGTTGACAACGTAGGTGCCGGCGGCATGACTGCCACAATCGACGTGGCAACAGGACATTTCCACGATGCCAAGATTGTTATGGACGGCGAAATCACAGACTGCCCGATCCACCCTGACACAGGAGTTCCTATTGACGGATATCTTCCTCACTGGGAACAGGTTAAAAAGGATGTGCTGGCAGTTACCAAGTCAATCAAGCAGCTTGAATGGTTTGGTGTGGACCTTGCTGTAACAAACGATGGTATCAAATTCCCTGAAATCAACAGATTCCCGGACTATCCGGCAGTTGAAAAATATACCCAGCCTGTAAGAGAATACTTACTTTACAAGCTGGAAGGAAAGAAGAGAATGTTCGGTTATGACAAAGAACCGAATAAGACACTGGTTCACCTTCCTAAGAGATAAAAGGAAGGACAACCTGATGAAAAGAGGTAAGTTTTGAGTACTTTTAAAGAAATATTAAAAGACCATATATCATACAGAAAGCAGCTTGTGAAGCTGGCCGGCGCTGACCTTAAAAAGACTTACAGCGGTTCAGTGCTGGGCTGGTCCTGGGCACTTATCAGACCTGCGATATTAATTTTCGTGTTCTGGTTTGCTTTTTCCTACGGGCTCAGGAAGGGCAGTGATATTAACGGGTATCCTTTCTTCCTCTGGCTTATTGCAGGTATGATACCATGGTTTTATATGCGTGACATGATTACCGGGGGCGCAAACTCCATCAGGAGATATAAGTACCTGGTAACTAAAATCAAGTTCCCTGTAGCAACTATTCCCACATTTGTGAGTATGGCGCTTCTGGTGAGCCATGTGGGACTTGTGCTGGTCATGATTTTGATTTATGTGACTTTCGGGTATATGCCGACTATTTACTATCTGCAGATACCATTTTATATGTTGCTCATGTTCCTGTTCTTCACAGCATGGGGGCTCTTTGCGGGAGTGCTTTCAGCAATAAGCAGAGACTTTCTTAACCTGGTAAAGTCACTGACGCAGGCACTGTTCTGGATGTCAGGTATTCTCTACGATGCGACCACAATCAATGTAGACTGGATAAGAGCAATTCTGCTCTTTAACCCTGTTACAATTATCGCCAACGGATACCGTAATGTGTTTATCAACCAGAGATGGTTCTGGGAAGACTGGCAGCAGCTTGTAAACTTTGCCATTGTATATGTTGTGATGATGGTTCTGGCTGTATGGGCATACAGACGCCTGCACAAGGATATTCCGGATGTATTGTAGGAAGGGGCAGGAAAATGGCAAAAACAGTAATTGAGTTTAAAAATGTAACAAAAGTGTATAAACTCTTCAAAAGCGACAGGCAGAGATTCAAATCACTTTTCAGCAAAAAAGCAAACTATAAGAAAAAAGTTGCTGTAAATGATTTGTCCTTTAAAATAGAGCAGGGCGAATCTGTGGCACTTTTCGGTAAAAATGGTGCAGGCAAGTCCACAATCCTGAAGATGATAACGGGGGTAACTTATCCTACGTCCGGAGAAATCACTGTGGATGGCCGCGTGAGCGCTTTGCTGGAACTGACTGCAGGCTTTGACCCGGAATTTACGGGAAGAGAAAACATATATTTCAGAGGGCAGCTCTTCGGAATGAAAGATGAGGAGATAAAGGCGCTGGAACCTGAAATCGTTGAATTTGCAGACCTTAATGATTATATTGACCAGCCGGTGAGAACTTATTCCAGCGGTATGAAAGCAAGACTTGGGTTTGCAATCAATGTGAGCATCAAGCCTGAAATCCTTATTGTTGACGAGGCTCTCAGCGTAGGGGACAGCGAGTTCAAAAAACGTTGTCTTGAAAAGATAAAAGAGATTATAGCCGAAAAGGATGTTACTTTCCTGTTTGTGACACATTCCGCAGGTTCAGCAAAATCTTTCTGCAAGCGCGGCATGGTAATGAGGCAGGGCAAACTGCTTTTCGATGGTGAAATAAATGAGGCGGCGGAATTCTATAAACAGACTGTTGAAGAGGATGAAGCTAAAAAGAAAAAGAAAGGTAAGGGGATTTTCGAGCAATGAGCAGAATGGAAAAAAGACAGCAACAGGAAGAATATCTGAAGGCTGTTGAAGAAGGAAATGCTGCAGAAAAAAAGACTCTCTGGCAGCGTATCAAAGAAATGAAAACCTGGGTCAAAATTCTGATTCTTGTGGTGCTTCTTGTAGCTATGGGCGTCGGAATTGCAGCAATTTCTGCATATAATTATGTGGGTGATGTTGTGGAAGAAATGCACGAACCTACACCTGAAGACTATGACCTTTCACTTGTTGAGGTGGACGGATATATCAATATCCTGCTTCTGGGCGTTGACAGCCGTGACATGAACAATCTGAAAGGAACACGAAGCGACATGATGATGATTGCCAGCATCAATCAGGAAACATACGAAGTGAAGCTGACATCAGTATACAGAGATACTTATCTCAAACTGGGTGATACACCGACATACGATAAAATCACCCATGCCTGTGTTTACGGCGGTCCTGAAATGACCATGAAATCTCTGAACCAGGCTCTGGACCTTAACATATCAAACTATGCCATTGTAAACTTCAAGGCAGTTGCTGACCTTGTGGATGCTATGGGCGGCATTACTGTGGAAATTCAGGAAAAGGAAATCCAGCAGCTTAACAAGTACACAAAGCAGACTGCAAAGAACATCGGACGTGAGGAATACAACCTTGTAAAAGAGGCAGGTGTTTACACTCTTGACGGCTGCCAGGCAGTTTCATACGGCAGAATCAGAAAAGGTGTAGGCGACGACTTCAAGCGTACAGAACGTATGAGAATCGTTGTTTCCAAGGTGTTTGAAAAAGCAAAAGCAATGTCTTTCGGTGACCTTAAGGATATAATCAATCTGATGGTTCCTCAGGTAAAGACAAATCTTTCAATGAACGATATTCTGGCTCTGGCAATCAGACTTCCTCAGTATGATATTTCCAGTGGTACAGGCTGGCCTTATAAATGGAGCACAGGCTATATCAATAAACTTTCTTATGTATTCCCGGCAGGCGGCCTTGCATATAATACCAAGCTGCTTCACGAAGAAGTATTCGGACAGGAAGATTATGAACCATCTTCAACGGTATACAATATCAGCAATACAATCATTGCCAAACTTGAAGCTGCAAGGGCAGAAGGCGAAATCGAAGGTGAAGAGGAAGGCGAAAGCACACCTGATGAAAATCTGGCAACAGGCGAAGGTGAATTCGATGATCCTGATGCTATGAATCCTGACGGAACATTAAATCCTGATGGTACGCTGAACCCTGACGGAACATTAAATCCTGATGGCACACTGAACCCTGACGGAACCTTAAAACCTGATGGAACAGTAAATCCAGACGGAACTGTAAATCCTGACGGTACAACAGTTCCGACAGTACCAACAGACCCTGTAGTACCAACTGATCCGGTAACACCGGATCCTGGAACAACAACTCCTGATCAGTCCGGCACAGGCGGAGGAACATCAGGTGAGCCTGGCACAGGCGAAGTAACACCTCCTGCGGAACAGACAACCAGCGGAGACAATGTACAAGTCACGGCTGACGGGGCTGGAACCGGCAACACAACTCCAGACGCAGCTTAAACAGTTTTCAATAAGTTAAATATTCAATATAAAATATAAAAAAGAAAAGGTGATTAAAATGGCAAAAGAAAAATTAAACTGGGAAGACGAGCAGGTAAGACACGATTACAGACATACTGCATCACATATCATGGCACAGGCAGTAAAGAACTTATGGCCTGACACAAAGCTGGCAATCGGTCCTGCTATCGACAACGGTTTTTACTATGACTTTGATACTGAACACAAATTCACAGAAGAAGATTTCCTCAAGATTCAGAAGGAAATGAAGAAAATTGTTCAGGCAAACTATCCACTTGAAAGATTTGAACTTCCAAGAGAAGAAGCAATCAAGTTTATGGAAGAAAAGAACGAACCATACAAGGTGGAACTTATTCAGGACCTTCCTGAAGACGCAGTTATTTCTTTCTACAAACAGGGAGACTTCGTAGACCTCTGTGCTGGCCCTCACATGGAATCCACAGGCAAAATCAAAGCTTTCAAGCTTATGAGCGTTGCAGGTGCTTACTGGAGAGGTGATTCTGACAGACAGATGCTTCAGAGAATCTACGCAACAGCTTTCCCTACACAGGAAGAACTTGATGAATACATCAAAAAGCTTGAAGAAGCTAAGCTCAGAGACCACAGAAAAATCGGCAAGGAAATGGATTTATTTATGCTTGTTGAAGAAGGCCCTGGCTTCCCATTCTTCCTTCCAAAGGGTATGACAATCAGAAACGAACTGGAAGCTTTCTGGAGAGCTGAACACAAGAAGAGAGGCTATGAAGAAATCAAGACTCCTCTTATCCTCAACGAACAGCTCTGGAGAACTTCCGGTCACTGGGATCACTACAAGGACAACATGTACTTCACAAAGATTGATGATGAAGATTTCGCTGTTAAGCCAATGAACTGCCCAGGTTCCATGCTGGTTTACAAGAGACAGATGTGGTCATACAGAGATTTCCCTATCAGATGTGGTGAATTAGGCCAGGTTCACAGACATGAACTTTCCGGGGCACTTCACGGACTTATGAGAGTAAGAACTTTCACACAGGACGACGCGCATATCTTCATGCTTCCTGAACAGGTTCACGAAGAAATCAAGGGTGTTGCAAAATTCTGTGATGACGTATACAAGATGTTCGGTTTCGAATATCACGTTGAACTTTCCACAAGACCAGAAGACTCAATGGGTACTGACGAAGAATGGGAAATGGCAGAAAGCGCATTAAGAGCAGCTATCGAAGAAATGGGCGTTCCTTTCGTAATCAACGAAGGTGACGGTGCATTCTACGGTCCTAAGCTTGACTTCCACCTTCAGGACTCCATCGGCAGAACATGGCAGTGCGGTACAATCCAGCTTGACATGCAGATGCCACAGAGATTCGACCTTACTTATGTAGGACCAGATGGAGAAAAGCACAGACCTATCATGATCCACAGAGTAATCTTCGGTTCCATCGAAAGATTCATCGGTATCCTGACAGAACACTGCGCAGGTAAGTTCCCTCTCTGGCTTGCACCAGTTCAGGTTAAGCTCCTTACAGTAACAGAAAAATTCGCGCCTTATGCTCAGGAAGTTGCTGCTAAGCTTGAAGAAGCAGGTCTCAGAGTTGAGCTCGACATCAGAAATGAAAAGATCGGTTACAAGCTGAGAGAAGCAAGAAACCAGAGAGTAAGCTACATCGGTGTTATCGGTGAAAGGGAAGCTGAATCCGGTACACTTACTGTACGTTCCAGCAAAGCCGGCGAACTTGGAGAAATGTCTGTTGAAGAATTCACAGCTAAGCTCCTTGAAGAAATCGCAACTAAGGCAATGTAATTTAATAAATGAAAATAACGAAAAAGAGCAGGTTCATGATGAATCTGCTCTTTTTCCTTGTTTTATGGGGCATATAAGCCCCGTTGAGTGCGCGTGTGCGCACGAAACAAACAACCACCCGCTATGCGGGTGCGCATTGCAGGTTATACCAAAAAGGACTCCCCACTGTTACAATAGAGTTGTTCAGGCTTTAAAGTAACTA
>JAFQHT010000093.1 GCA_017397825.1 Bacillota bacterium
ATGGCCGGAGATGGCTGCATCTGCTGCCTTTCACTGTTGCTCTGACCGCAGGATTCACAATAACTTTGTCTTGAGCCTATGACGATAGGCATACCGATATAAGGATCTCGTATCAAGAATATTACTCCTTTCTTCCTGGTATATAATATTTTATGCAGATACAGCAGGACTGGTGAAAGGGAGAGGTAATTTATATGAAAATAATGTTTTCTACTTGAAAAAAAAACAATTATTAAATATCATATAAATACATAATGATAAAAAAAATAGCAGTATTTTAGCACGGTTTTGATATATGATATAAGTGGAAGGATTACAGATAATATGTCTCAGAAAAAATATAAAGCATATAAAGCAATAGTAAAAGACAAAGCAAAACAACAACGTAAAAAAAGACAACGTTTTTCTCAGGAAGACCTCTTTTTCAGTGTCGTTGTGTTTCTGGCAGTAACTATTGTTTCTTTTATCTTCAATCAGAGAGGGTCTGACCCTACTCTGAATATTGCCATGCTTTATACTTTGGGAATATTCATTATCGCAAGCTATACAGAGGGATATTTTTATGGCATTATTTTCTCTTTTATGGCCATGCTCAGTGTAAACCTTTTCTTTACATATCCGTTCGGATTTTTCAATTTTACTCTTGAAGGATACCAGCTGACTTTCATAGGTATGATTGTTATTGGGACTATTACTTCTGTAATGAGTACCAACATGAAAGAACAGTCTCGTGTCCTGGTTGAGCAGGAAAGAGAACTTGCCCGCAAGGAAAAAGAGCTCATGGAAACTGAAAAGGAAAAAATGCGTGCGAATCTTCTCCGGGCTGTGTCTCATGACCTGAGAACACCACTGACAGGAATTATCGGAAGCAGTGATTCATATCTTGAGATGGAAGATAAGCTGTCTGCCGAAGAAAAAAGAGAACTTATTGAATATGTTAATAAAGATGCAAACTGGCTTCTTAACATGGTTGAAAATCTCCTGACAGTTACGCGAATCGACAATCAATCTGCAAAAGTTACCAAAGAGCTTGAAGTAGTTGATGAAGTTGCAGCCGCAGCAGTTATACAGTTTAAAAAGCGTTTTCCAAAAACAGAAATTCATGTTAAAGTTGCTGATCAGGATGCCATGGTTATGATGGATGCCATACTGATTCAGCAGGTTATTCTGAATATTCTGCAGAATGCGCAGATTCATGCCTGCAGCGAAAAACCACTGGAATTATACATTGAAGAAACTCCTGAAGAGGTACTGTTCCGTATAAGAGATTATGGTGTGGGAATAGACGAAAACAGACTTGAAACCATATTTGACGGCGGTGGTTTCAGGGATGAAAAAGTCAATGCTGACGGATACAAAGGAATGGGTATAGGTCTTTCCATATGCAAAACTATTGTGCTGGCGCACGATGGAAAAATAACGGCAAAAAATCATCCGGAAGGTGCAGAATTTATTTTCTCCCTGCCGAAAGAAATGAGGGAATAATATGTATCAGAAAGTATCAATTTTAATCATAGAGGACGAAAAGAGT
Source organism: Bacillota bacterium (assembly GCA_017397825.1). Lineage (GTDB taxonomy): Bacteria > Bacillota > Clostridia > Peptostreptococcales > Anaerovoracaceae > SUG1106. The sequence goes on from JAFQHT010000093.1 coordinate 1,532, forward strand.
ATTTGTGATTTTATAAGCAAAACTTTAAGTTCATCAGGCGAATATAAGACAGCGAGTGCAGTTAACGGTAAGGATGGCCTGGCAATGATTACTTCCATGCTTCCAGACCTGGTGCTTCTTGATCTTGGACTTCCTGACATGGATGGTATTGAAATCATCACCAAGACCAGGGAGTGGTCCAGCCTGCCTATCATTGTTATTTCTGCGAGAACGCAGGAAAAAGAAAAGATTATGGCTCTTGATGCAGGGGCAGACGATTATATTACAAAGCCTTTTGGTACAGGGGAACTTCTTGCAAGAATACGTACAGCAATCAGACATAATAACAAAATTGCAAATGATGTGGTGAAAAGCAACCGCCCATACAGTGCGAAGGGACTTACCATTGACTTTGAAAAGCGTCTTGTGATTCTCAACGGTGAAGAAATCCATCTTACACGTGTTGAATATAAAATCGTATCACTTCTTGCAAAGAATTCCGGCAAAGTTCTTACATACGATACTCTTATTGAGCAGGTATGGGGACCTTATGCAGATGACAATAACAGAATTTTAAGAGTAAACATGGCAAACATCAGACGTAAGCTGGAATTAAATCCAGGTGAACCTCAGTATATTTTCACTGAGCTTGGTGTAGGCTACAGAATGGTTGAAGACGAAGGGCTGTAACAAGCCCTTTTTTTATTGGCCGGATATTGCCTGAAACCCGTCTGCGGTGGTATAATCATATAGTTAAATTATAAATAACCGTTACGGAGGAAATATAATGATTGAAAACAGAAAAAGACCTTTCGGACTTCTGGGACGCAAGCTGGGTCACAGTTTCAGCCCCGAAATCCACAGAACTATCAGCTATGAAGCAGGACATCCTTATGATTATGTCCTTTTTGAAAAAGAACCGGAAGAACTTGAAGATTTTCTGAAAAGCGATGAGTGGGCAGGCCTCAATGTAACTGTTCCATATAAGGAAGAAGTAATCAAATATCTGGATTACCTTTCAGATGAGGCGGCAGATATAGGTGCGGTCAACACTATAGTGCGTCAGGATGGTAAGCTGGTTGGTTACAATACCGACTATTTCGGCTTCATGAACATGATGGATAATGCAGGCGTCAGAGTGGAAGAATGCAAGTGTCTGGTGCTGGGTGACGGCGGTGCTTCCAAAGCAGTACAGCAGGCTCTGACAGATATGGGTGTCAGAGAAATGGTGGTCATGAGCCGTAAAGGAAATGTGAAGTTTTCTGAAGTCGGCAATCACAAAGATGCGGATGTTATTATAAATACCACACCTGTGGGTATGTATCCGAAAACGGGAGATTCTCTGGTGTTCCCGGGAACTTTCCCTAAGCTGAAATTTGCCGTGGATCTGATTTATAATCCGCTGCGGACCAATTTCCTTCTGCAGGCAAAAAAATCGCTCATTGAGCCGGTTTCGGGCCTTGAAATGCTAGTATCCCAGGCCATGTATGCCTCTATGCTTTTTATGGGAGAAGTTGTTGAGGACCGTGACCGCATTGTCGCAGAACTTGTCTGCGAGCTGCGTAAAATCAAGCAGAATATCGTTCTCATCGGTATGCCGGGTGTTGGCAAAAGTACCGTAGGCAGAATTCTGGCCGAAAAACTGGATCGCCCGATTTTTGATACCGATGCAATGATTGTTGAAAAAGAAGGACGACAGATTCCTGATATTTTCAGGGATGAGGGTGAAGAATTTTTCCGCGACCTGGAAACCTGGGCGTCCTGTGAGCTGGAGCACAATGTAGCGTCTGTTATTTCCTGCGGAGGAGGAATCATCAAGAGGGAAGAAAATTATTACTTCCTGGCACCGAACAGCTTCATCGTATTCCTCAACAGGGATATTACCAAACTGCCTTTGGAAGGCCGCCCGCTGAGTCTTTCCGTACCTATGGAAAGGCTGTATAAGGAGCGTCTGCCTCTTTACCGCAGCTGGTGTGATGCTGAAATTGCCATTGATGACCTGAGCCCTGAAGAAACGGCTGACGAAATTCTCAGATTATTTGCAGAGTAAGACACATGCCCGGCAGGCGAAGGCGCAAAAGAATATGACAGATAAAAAACTCCGGATGCTGAAACGAGCGTCCGGAGCTTTTCTTTTTAACGCATAATGCGCTGGTTCTGTTCCGCCGGCCTGAAGGAAGGAAAAACAGGCTGGGAATAATAAATGTATACGTATTTGATGGTATAAAAGTCCACAAGCATAATATTTCCGTTGGAAATGTCCTGCAGGAGCAGGTAATTGTTGCCTACACCAACAAGGAACCCGTATCGGTCAACTGTGTTGCCTGAACCGATAAGCTGCTGCACCATAACACTGCGGCCTATCTGGGTACGGAGAAAACCATTCATGTATTGCATTGAATCATAGTCAATGGTCTGGTCATATGCAGATGGAACCATCGGGTGTGCAGGTATGCTGAATTCAGGCGTGTTACCGCCTGTTTCTGAAAGAGAAGCCGCATAGTTGGTCATTTCTTCAAAAATCAGAGGCAGCGTGGAAAGATCTACAGGCCTGCTCCTATTGGCCATGCCAGGGGTTTCTGCCCAGGTGCTGTTACGGGTTACGGTGCCGCTGCCCGGACCAGGTACAGATTCAATATTACCAGAGTCCCATGCTCCGGACGTGCTGCTGCCTGCCTTACCGTTTTCTGCAGCGTGGTACTGCTGCTCTGCGGCCGTGGCCGGATAAGGCATGGCGACATGAACTTCGGCAGCAGGTTCTTCTGCTGCAGATGGTGCTTCCGATGCAGCCGGACCACTTACAAGAACATCTTCTTCAAACTGTATTCGGTCACCGATTTCCATCTGGCCTTTTTTTATCATAGTTGGTGTAACGTAGTTCTGACAGCAAGGTGCCATAAATAACCTCCTGATAATTTAAGTTTCTTTGTATAACTCGGTGGGCACATAAAAACAATGGTCACCTATGCGGTTATGTATGACACCCACCCGCGTCGGAAAGTATGTGGGACAGCTGCTGCTGTAAGGATTAAAGAAAAAAAGTGAGTGGTCCACGCCCGCAAGCCGGCCGCCTGCCAGTGCCCAGTCTGCAATATCATAATGCTCCTGTGTAGGGGTCATATTGTAAACATTCTGGGAATTATACTGGCCATTCACAGTTTCGCGCATGCAGACGAACTGCTTGGTATGAACAGCAGCCATAAATCAACAAAATGCATGGATTGACATGAATGTTTCAGAAACTCCAAAATCCTGACCGTTGTTTTATGTATGCCCCTGACAGCTCCGGCTTTTGCAGCAGGACAGAAAGGAGACCAGATGATAAGTGACATGAAACCTGAAAATGTGAAGGCAGCAGGTTATAATTACAGCAAAATCCGTATTTCCTGGGATGCCATGGAAAATGTAGATGGATACATTGTCTACAGTGCCTCCAGTGAAAACGACACCTATAAAAAAGTATATACTACTGACAATGTGAAAAAGATCTGGTATATCAATACTAATCGCAAAACCGGACAGACCTGGTGGTATAAGGTCCGCGGGTATCAGATTGTAGATGGTAAAAAGGTTTTTTCGAAGTATTCCAAACCAGACAGCGCCTATGCAAGATCTAACAAGGTAAAGATAACCGATGTGGATTGCAGTGGTTTCATTTACAGGACACTGGATTTGAACTGGAAAAGTGTTGTTGGTGCTACCGGATACCAGGTGTATATGAAAGAAAGCGGAGAAGAGAAGTTCAGCTTTATGGGAAACTTCAAAGGAACTTCTGCATCCATAGACCTTCCGGATACCACAAAGGTTTATGATTTGAAGGTAAGGGCGTACACAACCATAGACGGGAAGAAAGTAAAAGGATACTTCTCTGAGGTGGTTTCTTATGAGTTTGACTGGAGTGAGGAAAGACTGCTAACTGCAGGGGAAGAATATATACGTAACCAGTGGCCGGGAACAACATTTGACAGTACATTATCCAGTGGTGAAGAAAAGACACCGTACAACGGAATTTCCTGGTTTGCAGTATGGCCTAAGAGATTCTGCTTCTATGTGTCACCGGATAATGATGAAAACTGGGTGACGGTGTATCTATTGGAATAATTGAGAAATCATTGAAGTTATAATAATATAATAGTAAAATATAGATAATCAGAATTTTTTAGGAGAGAATAAATGGAATTATTTGATTATCTGAACTCTTTTGGAGATGTTGCAAAAATTACTGGGTATGATTTCAAAGTAAAAGATAACGTACGTATAGTTGTCCGATATAAAAATAGATTCTATGTTTTGTTTTGGATTGAAGTTGCCAAAGATGGATCGATTTCATGTGGTGTAAGAGATATTAACGCAACTAAGTATTCTAGCAGAACTACTCAGCGCGATGAAAAAGGAAGCTTAACAGTAGATTGGAGCTTTATTCCTGAAATGGTTCCTGCAGAAGATCCAAATCGTCTTAGAAAAATTACATTTCACAGTTCAGGGAAAATACACGGAGTAAAGCACGGTGAAGTGTATAAACGAACGCCCCTTTCACAATTAAAGGAACAAGAAGAGCTTTTTTTGGTGATATTTAGAGAGCCAAGTTATTATGAAGAGATTCCTAGTATTGAAAGGAAACATGATTTACTCCTCTTATCGGATATCCCTGAAGGAAATCTACTTACATTGCAGATTTTTGTATCACCAAAAAATAAATGTGTTCCTGTAATAAGTGAACAAAGAAGAAATGAACATATTGTACTTATGGAATATCACGAGGTCCCATATATAGGTGATTTAATAATACAGCTCCGTTTTTCGTTTGCGGATAAGAAATCTTATCCAGAAGCTACGCATATGTTATGGCCTAATTTAGATACATCAACCCAATAACCAACCCAAGACGTGTCAATTACGACACGTCTTTTTACATATAATCAAACCAAAGCAGCCGTCAGGTTGTTTTTTTAATGAAGGGAGAACACAAATGAAGAAAAAAAGAATCACAGCACTGCTTCTGATGATTAAGCTTCTTGTGAGTATGTTTCCGACTACTGCCATGGCAGCGATAGATCCGGATGACACAGCATACTACAGGGAAGGTGCAGTCATAATCGGCGGTGACGGTGGAACCTACCAGTTCCCGAAGTCCGAGCAAGGGTACATCAAAATCAGATATATTGACCTTGCGACCGGTAAATGGAAAGTCTATGACAGGCAGTATGAACACGGCAATCCAAAGCGTACCTACGTGCTGAAACAGGGCGATACCTCTTACCGTGGCTATTGCATTGAGCATGGTATGTGGGTTGATACTAGCCGAAAGCTGACTGCCAACGAGCAGCACGATGCTATTTACGCAGGGCTTTCTGATGAAGCAGTTGCAAACCTGCAGCTTGCACTTTTCTACGGATACCAGACCGGTGATGATGAAAGTGACCTGTTCAGCCAGGGGTTCAAAGAATCAAAATATTATGGCAAGCACGGCACATCTTACAGCTGGGGCGACTGGTATGTGGCGACCCAGTGCATCGTATGGGAAATCCAGCAGGGAAACCGCGATGAAAACATGAAGCGTCAGACCAATGAGCTTGGCGTAAGCGGTGACCACTATTTATCCATGGTTCGTAACAGACCTGCTGTGGACGTATATAACTGGATGGTCACATCCATCAAGGAACATAAAGAATTCCCAAGAGCTGTTGATGGAACTGAGAAGAAGCCAAAAACCATTAAGCTGACAGAAGAAATGAAGACAGCAGATGGCTATGAATGGACCTTTGATGATACCACCGGAAATGGTGGTGGCTATGTGGCACTCAGTCTCAAAGGAAAGCAGCTGAAGAATGATAAAATCACAATAACCTACAATGAGACAGAGAAGAAGTATACGCTTCACTTAAAAGGCGAACCAAATGAAGATGGGTACATGATTAAGCATGCAGCACAGGGAAAGATTCCTGAAAATGACCTGCTTTTCTGGGGATGGAACTCAGCGACATCTCATGTACAGACTATCGTAACAGGGGCGGCGGACCCGGTATCCGCATATATCAAGTTCATTAAGCCAGAGGACACTCCGACTCCTGAAGGAGGAGAAAAGCCCGTGCCGGAATACTTTCCAACCTTTCAGTTCACCGTTTCCAAAGAGGATCTGAATCCTGGATGGGACGGTGATACTTCCACCGGCATGGGCGATGCTTCTCTTGCAGCAACATATACACTTTACCGCTCGATAAACGGCGGCATGGAAGAAATGGTGGACAGTGTCACTCTTGATGAATATGGAAGCAGCGAAACTCTCTACGACCAGCCTTGGCCTGATGAGAGTATTTTAATTGAAGAAAACTCCGGAAGCTATGTTCATACAGAGGATGATGGGGAGGGCAATATAACTACCCACTGCACGGTAGAGCCTACGAAGTGTGAGTGGACTGCAGAAGTATCCTACCGCATTGTAGAAACTCGCCCGGATGGACGGTTTATCCAGCCAGACAGTGGTGAGCGTACATATACAGCAAGTTACTATGCCGTACCAAACGACTCCAGAACCTGCATGGATAATCCGGAAAACTGGTCTGAGATTCAATATGAAGTGACCTGGTCTGATGGCAGCACTTCCGGTGTAATAGGCAGCCTTGAAGATACTCTGGAATATGATGAAGATATATTTATCAATGACTGCTACCGTGGCCGCCTGTTCCTCTCAAAATCCAATGAATCAGAGGATGTGTTCAATGAAGAAGGCGGTTCCGGTGCTCAAGCTAAGTCCAGAAATTCCAAGTGGAAAATGTACTTGAACTCCGGTGGATGGGAAGAACACACATATATCAGCTTTATAGAAGAAGGACTGGATGCATCAGGAACACGCATTTACAGAGTAGTACGCGATACGTCAGGCACTGACAATGCAGTGACCGATATGACAGTCGGTACCAATGGCTGCATCTACATTTATGATATTCCATACGGAAGCTACCGTGTGGAAGAAGTAGCTGCAGATGATACATCATTTGTGCTGGAATCCTTTGACCAGTTCATCGGAGAACACGGCAATGGATATTATCCAGACGATTCCGAAAAGGATAACCGATATGACTGGAATCTGCGTGATAAAAAGAAGGAAAACGTAGTCAAAGTAATTAAGACTGATGCGGAAACCGGTAAGGCAGTAGACCTGGAAGGCACCAAGTTCTATATCCGCTATATGGGAAATCACCTGCTGGCTGACCCGATCCAGTCTGAAAACTACGGAAGACTTCTTCCAAATGCAGCTGACATTAACTCAACAGAAAAGGACTACACCTTTATCTGTGATGAGAACGGTGAAATTACTATTCCGTATGACCTGGAGTTTGGTACTTACAGACTGGAAGAATGGCTGCTGCCGGAAGGATATTATGCAGATGAAGGCGGCACCAACTACTATACATTCAAGGTGGAACAT
>JAFQHT010000094.1 GCA_017397825.1 Bacillota bacterium
AAAAGTTCATACCGCCCGTAGGTAAAAGGCCTTACCGCCAGAGCCGATTTGTTCCTGCCGCCCTCGGTGGCGCTGGTGCCCACGCTGATCTTGCCGAACTTTTTAGTAAAAAGAAGGAGCATTCTGCGGCCGTTCAGTGTCTTTACCTGCTTGAGAACCATTGCTTCAGTATCAGTAACCACCTGCGGCCTCCTTATTCTTCCTTGTATCCGAAGTTGGAAAGTGCAAAGTCTGAATCACGCCAGTTTTCTTTTACCTTGACCCAGAGCTCCAGGAAAACCTTGGTGCCGACAAGTGCCTCAATTTCCATGCGGGCAGACTTGCCGATACCTTTGAGCTTCTTGCCCTGTTTGCCGATAATGATGCCCTTGTGGGACTTGCGTTCGCAGTAAATCACAGCTCCGATACGTGTGATGTTTGGTTCTTCCTTGTAGCTTTCGATTTCGATGGCCACACCGTGAGGCACTTCGTCTTCCAGGTAGAGAAGAATTTTTTCTCTGATGATTTCGCTGACGATGAATCTTTCCGGATGGTCTGTAACCATATCTTCAGGGAAGTACATAGGACCTTCCTCCAGGAAGTCGCCCAGTCTTGTGAGCAGCTTGTCCACATTCATGCCTTCCAGTGCAGAAGTTCCGAAAATATCATCGAAAACTCCCATCTGGTCGTACTCTTCGTAGATGGACTGGAAGTATTCCGGCTTCATTGTGTCAATCTTATTGATTACCAGAATCTTCGGAGTATCAATTTGTTTGAGCATTTCCAGAATGTAGCGGTCTCCCGGTCCTTTGTTGATAGCATCATCAACAAGGAAAAGTATCACGTCCACTTCCTTGAAAGTATTCACCGCCGAGTCTGTCATGAAAGCACCCAGTTTGCTGTGTGGCTTGTGGATTCCGGGAGTGTCGATGAAAATCATCTGTGTTCCCTTGTCATAATCTCCTTCAGGGATATCTGTGTAAATACCTCTGATAATGTTTCTTGTTGTCTGAGGTTTGTTTGTAGTAATTGCAATCTTTTCGCCGAGGATGGCGTTAAGAAGTGTTGATTTGCCTACATTTGGTCTTCCGACAATTCCTATAAATCCTGTTTTCAAAGTTTAAAGCCCTCCGGTAAAATTTCTTTCATTGTGTAAACTCTAAGTGAATCTTCATCGTTTCCTGTAATGATTTCAAAATCATCATCACAGAATTCCCGCATAAACTGTCTGCAGATTCCGCATGGCCATGCCTCGCCGCCGCTGGAAGCGATGGCAATTTTTTTGAATCTGGTCACACCTTCGGAAACTGCTTTTACAAAAGCAGTTCTTTCTGCGCAGATTGTGCCGCCGAAAGATGAGTTTTCAACGTTACACCCTGTAAAAATCTGCCCGTCCTCCGCAAGGAGAGCTGCACCTACTCTGAACTTTGAAAAAGGTGCATAGGAACGTTCGGTCATTTTTACCGCCTGACGGTAAAGTTCCTTGTTCATAATAATCTACCTCCTGTAATCTCCGACGCCGGCTGCGCCGGACCCTGTAAAAAAATTTCTATCTGAGCACTCCGAGATGCTCCATAATTTCTTCTTCACGGGCACGCATACATGCTTTTTCGTCTTCTTCCATATGGTCGTAGCCAAGAAGATGCAGTACGCTGTGCACGAAAAGATAAATAATTTCACGTTCAAATGAATGGCCGAATTCTTCTGCCTGCTGCTCTGCCTTTTCCTTGCAGATTACCACGTCACCAAGGCAGATTTCCCCTACTTCAGGAATTTCCTCTTCAAGGTCAGCAAACTGAGGGAAGGAAAGCACATCAGTCGGGCTGTCCACATCACGATACTCCTTATTGAGGGCATGGATTTCCTCCATATCCACAAATGTCACGCTGATTTCGCAGCGGTCCGCTTCCAGGTCTTCCAGTTCAACTGCGCGGGTCGCTGCCTGAGTCATTTTATCTAAAATTTCCTGTGTTACCACATGTCCTTCTTCGTAAATAATATTCATATTCTCTCCTATTCCTGTAATTCCTCAGGGTATTTTTTGTAGAACTGGTCGTATGCATTGATAATCTTACGTACCAGTTCGTGTCTTACAACGTCGGTATCTTTAAGGTAGCAGAAGTCTATGTCTCTTACATTTTTAAGAACACGCTCTGCCTCAACCAGCCCGGACTTCTTGCCCTTTGGCAGGTCAATCTGCGTAATGTCGCCGGTAATAACCATCTTTGAACCAAAGCCCATACGTGTCAGGAACATTTTCATCTGCTCACGTGTGGTATTCTGCGCTTCGTCCAGAATGATAAAAGAGTTATCCAGTGTACGGCCTCTCATGTAAGCAAGGGGAACGACTTCGATTGCTTCTTTTTCCTTAAGGCGCATTGCCGCATCTCTGCCAAGCACATCATAAAGGGCATCATAAAGAGGTCTGAGATACGGGTCTACCTTTTCCTGCAGATCTCCCGGCAGGAAACCAAGCCGTTCGCCGGCTTCAACTGCCGGACGGGCCAGGATTATCTTCTGCACTTCCTTGTTCTTGAAAGCATTTATGGCCATTGCCACTGCAATGTAGGTCTTACCTGTACCCGCAGGTCCGATGCCAAAAACAATGTCTCTGTTTCTGATGCTTTCCACATAGTTTTTCTGACCGAGAGTCTTAGGTTTCAGCGGTTTACCTTTGTGAGTGAAGCAGATAACATCTCTGCCTACTCTGTTTTCGCCGTAGCTGATGCCTTCTTTTTTAAGGTTTATAACATAAGCCACCTTCTGCTTGTCGAGGGGTTCGCCTCCTGCCAGAATACTCATCAGCTCGCCCAGTATTCCTGCAGCAAGCTCAATGGCAGATTCAACGCCGCCGGCTTCGCCGGTTTCTGCTTCTCCCGTGCGGGCCATAAGCACCAGCTCATTGTCACGCTGGATGATTTCAACCCCGGTGGCCTCTTTTATTAAGTTTAAGTTGACGTCCAGATTTCCAAATAGTTCGATACGATCTATTCCGTCAATTATCTGAATTTTTCTGTCCAACTACAATCTCCTTTTCAATTCCTATTTGCCGGCGGACTTCTAAGGTCACACCTGATTCTATTATATTATTTTTCCGGGAAAAATTCAAACTTTCATTTACAATTTCTGCATTTTCGGGCAAATTTTCTTTTATCCAGAGGCGTATCTGCTGTTTTACTGTGGCCAGAGCCTCTTCTTCTGTCTTTTCACGGTAGTCTGCAAGGGTGTTTTCACCGGTTCCGGCAGTGTCCTGAATGTATCTTTCCTGATTGAAAGTAATGCGGTAAGGAACAAGCGCAGTGATTTCCCCCTGAGCCCGGACGTAATACTCAACAGGCCAGTCTTCCTCAAAAGTTGTGGGCTCCATGGGCACTGTCCCGGATATGAGCACTGCACCTTCTTCAACATAGTCGCCTGCCTCAACCTGCGGTACGCCCCAGAGAATACTGATTTTTTCCACGTATCCGCTGCAGTCAGCCACTATATCGCAGTATATCTGTTCCTGTTCACCGGAAGGTATGAAAAGATTGCTGTCAGGCCCGGCTTCCTGGGATAAAATTCTGCGGCTGCTTTCTGCCACATTGAGTAAAACCGTCCTCCCGTCATAAGCCAGCTGAATCCAGGTGATCTGTGGGAAAGTTGTCCGCAGATTTTCTCTGGCCTGTTCCCAGTCAATTGACGGCCGGTAAACGCCTTCATATATTCCCGACTGCTCCAGACACAGACGCAGGCTGTCTTCCGGTATCGCCTGATATCCATCAATTCTGATGCTGGCCACAAACAATGACTGGACGGCAACAATCATGCATGCAGCCAGTATGCCGACTACAGTTACAGGTTTGCCGGCAAGCTGAACTGCCCTGTGGCGGGGTCCTTTTCCTGAGATGACAGTGATGCGGTATGCTGATTTTCCAATGGTTCTCAGTTTTTTCAAATCTGCGGCAGCTATCCAGCCTTCTGCTTCTGTGTCAGACAAAATCTTCAGGTCATGTATTTTTATGCCGGCCTCACATGCCCGGTTCAGCAGCCGGTCTGCCCTGAAGCCTTCAATTCTGACGCATAGCCGGTGACTATAAAAACTCCACGCTGCGGATTGTTCCCTCAATGACAAGCCTCCCTTCGCCTATTTCTTTTATAACAAAATTTTCTCCGGTGACAGTAGTGAATCTCTTACTGCGTACCCCGCTGCTTACAGTTATTGCGCTTTCACTTATCATTACGATTTCCGACATATTTTCAAAAATTACCAGCCTGCCTGTAGCAATCACCCTCGGCATTGTAAAGTCAAAATCGTAAATTACCTCATCAAGTAATTTCATATACCATCCTCCTGCTTAAAATTTATGAAAAAAACCTCTTGCTTATTCAAAAGAAATCTAGTATAATACTTTCGTTATAGGCTAAAAAGACTGTTCATGGCTTACTAATTTCATATTGGTCAGGAGGTGAATTGAATATGGCACAAGTTATCGTAAGAGAAAACGAAAGTTTAGAATCCGCTCTTAAAAGATTCAAGAGATCATGCGCTAGAGATGGCGTTATGTCCGAACTCAGAAAGAGAGAACACTACGAAAAACCAAGCGTAAAGAGAAAGAAAAAATCTGAAGCTGCAAGAAAAAAGGCTAAGAAGTACTAATTTTAATTAGAACAACATACGCAGTCATTTAAAACCTAAATTATTGGGATACCCTTTAAGGTATCTTACGAATCGAGGTGAATAATAAATGGCAATTAAAGAGAAATTAATGGCTGACTTCAAGGATGCTATGAAGGCAAAAGATGAAGTTGCTAAAAATACAATCAGTTTTGCTCGTGCTGCGGTTAAACAGTATGAAGTTGACCACAGAGAGGAACTTGATGATGAAGGCATTATTGCTATTTTATCAAAACAGGTTAAAATGAGAAAAGATGCCCTCGCTGATTTTGAAAAAGCCGGAAGAACAGATTTAATTGAATCCTATAAAGCTGAAATCGAAATTCTTCAGAGATACTTACCTGAGCAGCTTTCCGAAGACAAACTTCGTGAAATCGTTGCAGAAACTGCTGCAGCTCTCGGTCTCGAAGGCGGTATGCAGAATATGGGCAAGCTCATGGGTCCTGTTATGGCCAAGGTTAAAGGCGTAGCAGACGGCGGCATGGTTAAAAAGCTTGTTGAAGAATTTCTGAAAAAATAAGGTACAAACTGAAACGACCTGGTTATCCGGGTCGTTTTTGTTTTGCTTTTTTATATAGTATTGCGCGCTGTTTTCGTTTGACATTGCGACTCCTGTAAAATATAATATACTCAATTAAAGTATTAAATCACAAAGGAGGTTATGTCTGTGAAAATTACAAGCGTAGATATTATCAAAACATTTAAAACTCCGTCTCAGGCGGCAGAAACAGCAGTTGGCGGCGTGCCTTGGCATCCTGTAATTGTAAGAATCAATACTGACGAAGGCATCAGCGGCTACGGTGAAATCGGCGTTGCTTACGGTAACGCACAGAATGCCGGTTTCGGTATGGGTATTGACTTTGCAAAATGCATCATCGGCCTGGATCCGATGAAGAGTGAAGACATCTGGAACAGACTTCACAGACTGACTTTCTGGGGCATGGGCAACGGCGGCGTTATCATGGCAGGCATTTCCGGTATTGACATTGCTCTCTGGGATATCAAAGGTAAAGTTCTCAATGCTCCTGTTTACCAGCTTCTTGGCGGCAAGACCAACGACAAACTCCGTGCTTATGCCAGCCAGCTCCAGTTTGACTGGGGTAAAGTAAGTAAATCCCTGGCTAAGCCTGAAGAATACGCAGAAGCAATGAAAAAAGCCATGGCTGACGGTTTCGACGCAGTCAAAGTTGACCCTGTAGGTTTCGACCCTCAGGGCAGATGGATGGGTTGGTCCACAAGAGGTATCCTCCAGAGAGAACAGCTCCAGCTGGCAGTTGACAGAGTTGCTGCAATGAGAGAAGTCGGTCCTGATGTGGACATCATCATTGAACTCCACGCACTGACTGACTGCACTACTTCCATTCAGCTGGGCAGAGAACTTGAAAAGCTCAACTGTTTCTACTATGAAGAACCTACTCAGCCACTGAACAGCAATCTGTTCAGAGAAATCAGCCAGAAAGTAAACATTCCTGTTGCCACAGGCGAAAGAGTTTATACAAGATGGGGTTACAGACCTTTCTACGAAGATCACTCCATCAGCATCATCCAGCCTGACCTTTGCAACACAGGCGGTCTTTCCGAAGGCAAAAAGATCTGCGACATGGCTCATGTTTACGATATCGGCGTACAGGTTCACTGCTGCGGCAGCCCTATTTCCTCAGCAGCTGCACTCCAGCTTGAAGCAGTTATTCCAAACTTCGTTATCCACGAACTTCACGCAAGTGCTCTTATCGATGACAACATCGAACTCTGCAAATACAACTACGTTGCAAAGGACGGTTACTTCGAAGTACCTGACAGACCTGGTATCGGTCAGGAACTTACAGAAGAAGCGCTTAAGAACAGTGAAATCGTTACAGTAAAATAAATTTTCGCACGAAAAAGCCCCGATGCAAGTCGGGGCTTCAGTTTTTTTGTGTTATACTCTGTGGCACGCAGAATTCTAGCCTGGTGGCCAGGTCATCTTACGTTTGCCCAGAATGTGGAAATGGAGGTGCTTTACTGTCTGGAAAGCATCTTCGCCGTTGTTGGAAACTACTCTGTAGCCATTTTCAAGGCCAAGTTCTCTGGCGATATCCTGAATCTTGAGCATCAGGTGACCTATCATTTCCTTGTCTTCTTCAGTCAGAGCATCAATACATTCGATGTGCTTCTTAGGAATTACAAGAACGTGTACCGGTGCCTGAGGATCTGCATCATGGAAGCAGAAAATCTGGTCGTCTTCATAAACCACGTTGGTTGGAATATCGTGGTTTGCCAGCATACAAAAAATACAATCTGCCATTATACAATTTCTCCTTTCATTCCGTCTTTATATTCTTCTGTAAGTCTCACTTTGCGGAGATTATTAAGATCAGTTTCTGTGCCTTCTGCGTAAACTTTGATGTAATTGTCGGAATAGCCTGTGATAAGTCCGCTGCCGTCAGCAGCAAATTCTTCGAAGAGAACTTCTCTCACCGAACCACGACATAATTCGACAAACTTCGATGCTGCAGCATCACCTGCCGCAATGAGTTCATCAATTCTGCGGTTTTTAACTTCTCCGCTGATCTGGCCTTTCATGGCCGCTGCCGCAGTGCCGTCACGCTTTGAATACTTAAAAGCGTGGACTTTGCAGAACTTGACCTGATCAATAATATCCAGGCTGTCAGCAAAGTCTTCTTCAGTCTCTCCCGGGAAGCCGCAGATAATGTCGGTGGTTATACCGTACTGCGGATCGTAATCCTTGAGGACTTTTACGATATCCAGGTATTCCTGACGGTCATAGTGGCGGTTCATCAGTCCGAGCACATGATCGCTTCCGCTCTGGATTGACAGATGGAGGTGCGGACAAAGTCTTTCGTACTTCATGAGCCTCTTCACGTACTCCGCGTTTATTACAGTAGGCTCCAGGGAGCTCAGACGTATTCTGAACTCGCCCGGCAGCTGATTTATTCTTTTTATAATTATTTCAATGCCGCTGAAGCCTTCTTCATCTTCAAGCAGCGGGTAGCCGAAGCTTTCTTCTGTGCCGTAAAGGGCTGTGTTTATGCCTGTGAGGATGATTTCCTTGAAACCCTGCTCAACCAGTGTCCTTGCTTCAAGCACAACCTCTTCAGGGTCACGGCTTCTCACATGACCTCTGGCAAAAGGTATAAGGCAGTAAGCGCAGAAACGGTCGCAGCCTTCCTGAATCTTGATATAGGCCCTGGTTCTTGACTCCATGGATGTGATGATTCCGCGGTCGTCATAGGTGGTCAGGTCATCGTAAGCCCTGATGTGCTGCTGGTTCTGCCGCTGGTCTATAAACTCCTGTACATAGCGGATTAAGTTATTCTTTTCCCCTGTGCCTGCAACGATATTTACCTCTTCCAGCGCGCTGACTTCCTCAGGCTTTACCTGTGCGTAGCAGCCTGTTACAGCTACCACTGCATCCGGACTTTTTTTCTTCATGCGGCGGATGTACTGGCGGGACTTGCGGTCAGCCAGGTTGGTAACTGTGCAGGTATTTATAACGTAAACATCTGCAAACTCCTCTTCATCCACGATTTCATATCCGGCAGCGCGGAACTGCTCTTTCATGGCCTCGGTTTCGTATTGATTTACTTTACATCCCAGTGTGTGAAATGCGGCTTTCATTATGCAGCTTCTTCTCCTTCGTCGTCTGCATCAGCATTTACATCCTGAGGAACGCAGTGGTCACAAGGGTCGTGTCTGTTTGCAGCAAATGCATCGCTGATATTACCTTCGTATACTGTCTTGGATCTTGACAGAGTATGACAGTCCTGATCATAGTGGAAGCTCTTACCGAATGCTGTCCAGTAAACTGTATCTGCACCGAATTCAACTGCAGCGCCTTCAGCAGCAGCAAGGTCTTCTGCGGAAGCAGGGTTCCAGTCGATGGAGAACAGTGAGCATACTACCAGCATGATGATTGCAGCGATGGAAACGATTTTTTTAGTGCCTTTTTCAAGATCCTTGTTAACAAGGAGCAGGATGATGATAGGCACGAAGCACACCAGTGTCATGATAAGACCAAGCTGGTTCTGCAGGAAGAATTTGAATTTTTCCTTCTTGGAAGCAGGGTCCTTGTCGTTGGCTTTTTTCCAGAGCTGGCCGCCGATAAATGCAAGCACAAAGTCAACAATGAGCGGAATAAGAAGCATCATTGTGAACTTTTCATCAGGAACATAAATTGTACCGTTGAGGATGAGGAAAGCAACTACTTCGCATACGATTGCAACGGCCCAGAGAATCCACGCAGCAATTCTCAGCTTGCCTGCGCCTTCTTTCTTTCCTTCTACTTTAACGATTTTTCTTTCAACTTTTTCTTTTTTTTCTGCCATGTTAAGGCCTCCTTCTATTTAAAAAGTTTTCCTAAAACTTTGCCTACCTGCTGTGCAGTTTCAAGTGCATCTCCCAGGTCTTCAAGGTCAAATTCGTTATCTTTTTTCTTGGATGATGTCTTCTTGGCTGCAGTCTTCTTTGTTGCTGCCTTGGTTGTGGATGCACCGAGAGCGCCTCCGAGAATGTCGCCTAACAGGTCTGCAACATCATCATCTTTTTTCTTCGTTTTCTTAGTCTGGCTGCCCAGTGTGGACATGAGGATAGGTGCTGCAATTGCAAGTACCTTGCCTACCTTTTCAACATCAATGTCGCCTGCTACCTTTGCAAGATTCTTTGCAACTGTGCTGGATTTGCTTCCGAAAATGTGGTTGACGATTTTTGCACCATCTTCTTCGTCGATTTCATCGATGTCATCATCGTCATCAGCGTGGTCCATGAGTGCCTTTGCAAGAGATGCCGCACCGCTCTTGCTCTTGGAGTTTTCGTTCATGCTTTCAAGAAGCATAGGAAGCGCTGCTTCAAGAAGAGCATTGGTTGTATCTTCGTCTACGTCTGCTTTTTTGCCGATCTGGCCGGCAAGTGCACCTGTCAATAAATCAGTTAAATCCATATTGTTTCTCCATTTCATTATGTATTTGTGTTCGCTTGTTTACATTTTATCACATAAATATTCTTTTTACAACGAACTTTGAATGTGGTACAATAAAAATGATTTTCAGGAGGTAAACATGGAAAAATTACAGAATCTCTTTACTGAAGTTTTTGCAGAAAATGCAGAAAAGAAACTGATAAAAATGATTTTCGGCGGTAAGCGCCGCAAGTCTTGCGAATATAATAAAGTCACTGTCCGTCCCGTTGAAATCGGCGGAAAGCTCATGTATCAGGCCGAATACACCTACGATAAAAAAGTGACTCACAGCAACATGGATGCTGCAGCCGCCTCTGCTCTGGCGGTACGCCTTGTGAGCGAGGATTTCAAGCAGGTAAATATTTTCCTGGACGGCGAGGAAATTCAGGTGCTGGCGTCCAAGGCTGTAAAGCCTCATGTCCAGCGCAAAGGTGCAGGAGCCCACGCTCCTTCCAAGCCAAAGGACCTTTCCCATAACAAGACTAAAAAATACGTCATTCCCGACGGCAAACCATGTGATTTTCTCATGGAACTGGGTGTTATGGACCAGTCCGGAAAGGTAATTCCCCGCCACTACAGCAAGTTCCGCCAGATTAACCGCTATCTTGAAATTGTTGAGGACGTGTTCCCTTACCTGCCGGAAGACCACACTCTCAGAATTATCGACTTCGGCTGCGGCAAAGCATACCTGACCTTCGCGCTTTACCACTATCTTAAAGTGCTTAAAGGCCGCGACGTTGAAATCATCGGTCTGGACCTTAAAACCGATGTAATAGACTTCTGCAACGGAGTTGCTCAGCGCCTGGGCTATGACGAGCTTAAATTCCTCATGGGCGACATCGCCGACTACACCAATGACCATGCCGACATGGTAGTTACCCTCCATGCCTGCGACACTGCAACTGACTACGCTCTTATCAATGCAGTTGCATGGAACACTAAAGTAATTCTCAGTGTGCCATGCTGCCAGCACGAGCTTTTCAGCCAGATCAAAAGCGATGTCCACCAGCCTATGCTCAAACACGGAATTCTCAAAGACCGTCTCACAGAATACCTTACTGATGGGCTTCGCGGTCTTAAGCTGGAAGCCCGCGGCTATGACGTGGCAATGATTGAATTCACAAGTCTGGAGCACACTGCCCGCAACATCATGATCAAGGCAGTAAAGCGCAAAGCCTCCAACCGCTACAAAGAAGCCGCTGCCCAGCAGCAGTACGAAGCTCTCCGCGACTTCTATCAGGTTCATCCGACTATAGACAAACTTTAATATTTTTACGCACACTAAAGGCGCTGCCCGCAATGGTCAGCGCCTGTTTTTCTGTCTGTATAATTAAACTTCAACTTCCACTTCAATTTCTTCTGAAAGTTCCACCGGACCTTCGATATAGACTGCTTCCACCTTGCCCTTATAAAGTTCCACCGCGGAATCGATGGTTCCCGCAGGCTGAGGGAATGAGAAATTGTGAGTTCCGTCTCCGAGAAGTCTGCCGAAAGCAACTGCGCATGCAGTCGTTCCGGAACCGCATGAACCTTCAAAATATGTTGTGTCAACATCGCGCACATAAACCACCGGCACCATGGTGCTGTCCAGAGAATTGCAGAACATAACTCCCATTGCAGGCGGATTGTACACTTCAATTACCTTTTCTTTAATAAGATCAAAAGTTTCCTTTGTCGGTTTGATATCACTGATTACGATGTGCACGATTCCACCGAAATCAATAGCAGTTGCACGGCGCAGAATCATCTCAGCCATTGGATTTACTTTCAGATCGTCTATCGGCAATTTACTTAAATCCAGTTCGCCGATGCTGGACGGTGCTGGCATTTTGACTTTAGTATAGCCTGTGTCGGTGTTCACTTCGATTGTGAGAATTTCGCTGCAGCCGCTGGAATCGATAAAAACCTTGCCTTCGCCCTGGATGCCCAGTTCCTTTGCGCGGATAAGACCGTAAGATCTGGATGCATTTCCGCAGAATTCCAGTCCGCACATTTCCATCTTGCCCTCTGCACGGCCACATTCAGGCGCATCATGCATAAAAGCAACCTGCTCACCCTTAAAGTCCATTGCCAGAAGCTGATTGGCCACTGTCTGGTATACAGCCCTGTCCATTCTGTCCTTAACAAAAATTGTTATATTTCCTGCCGGATTGGCCACAATAATTTTGATTTTACGTTTCATATGAGCACCTCTTTCGTACACTGTTTATATTTAAAATATACCACAAAACTTGAATAACTGTAAAGGTTGTGGTATAGTATTGTGGTATGAAATTACAGCAAAATCCGGAGATGTACTCAAGTGGTTCAAGAGACCGCACTCGAAATGCGGCAGGTCGGCAGGCCGGCGCGTGGGTTCGAATCCCACCATCTCCGCCATAAAGGCAGTGCCCCACCTTACGGTGGGGTTCTGCCTTTTTTGCTGTTTATGTCGGGGGATTCGGACCCGTGAGGGCGCGAGCGTCAGCGAGAAGTGCCGGTGGCACTTCGAGCAGCGAGCGGTCCGAAGGCGACCGTGCGGGGAGCCGAGGACGAAGCCTGCGAACAAAGTGAAGCAGGCGGTCGAATCCCACCATCTCCGCCATAAACCATAAACACCCGGAGCAAATGCATGCTCCGGGTGTTTTGCATCACAAATAACTATTTTACTGTTCTGTATGCTCTTGTGGAAAGTTCGGTATAAACTCTTTCGCCGTCAACTGTCACGTAACCGCGTACTCTGTAGTAGTATCTTTCGCCTGTCTTGATTGCGGTGTTGTAGTATTTTTCTCTGGTTGTTTCGAAGAAAGGTTCATCACCGTATCCTGTGTTCTTTTTAGTTGATCTGAAAATTTCATAGCCTTCGAAATCAATGTCTCTGCCGGCTTTATCGTACCATGTAACAAGGATTGCTTTTTTGCCGCTCTTGAGAGTTACCTGTTTGGAACGTGCTGCAAGTCCTGTTTCATCTACGTCGTAAGTGAGCTGGATTTTCTGAATTTCAGCCTTTGCAGCTTCTTCTGCGGCCTGGATTTCTTCAACTGTCTTAGCTGCTGCAATTTTTGCTGCTGCTTCTTCAGTTACTGCCTTGATCTGGTCAGCAATATCTGTGTAGTCTGCTGCGTCCTTAGCTGCTTCAGCACCGATTGCTTCGTTGGCTTCAGCTCTGTCCGGTTTCAGAGGGTCTTCAGGAGCTGCAGGAACTGTAGGAATCCAAGTTGAAGATGATGTTTTGGTCTTCCAGATTGCTTTTACTGTTGTATCTGCTGTAACAGTAATCTTATCTCCAGGTGCTTTTTCTGTGCCGTTAACATCCCATGCCTTGAATACCTTGCCGGCAGGAGCTGCGAATGTGCATGCAGGAAGTGTATATTCTGCACCTGATTCTAAGCCGGATACAGATGCAATGGATCCGCTTCCGCCGTTGGCGTTAAAGGATACAGTGTAAGTTGTTGCCTGTCCTGATGTCTGGAACCATTTAAATCCGGAAACTTGACCTGTAGTATATTCACTCGCTTCGCTTCCATCATAGCTTTCTGAAGCCTGTGCTGTGATTCCAGCTTCAAGAGTTGGTACAGCGCTCAGTGCTGCAGTATTTCCCTGTGCTGTAAGAGTACCGTTATTTACTGTTACAGAACCTTCCACACCATAGCTATCTTCTTCAGCTGTATCAGCTTTGGCAGTCACTGTTCCGCCATTAATTGTAAGTGTACCTTCAATACCTCTGCTATCCTCGCTACTAGCTGCAGCTCCCTGAGCATTTACAATGCCGCTGTTTACAGTAGTACCAGCAGAAGCATAAATACCGCTTGTGCCTTGTGCTTCAGCTGCATTAGCATTTACAGTTCCGGTTCCATTAATAGTAAGGCTGCCGCCAACACTTATACCGTGGCTTGTGAATCCACCGCCACCGGTAACTGTAAGATCACCGCTGCCGATAATTGTCAGATTGCCTGAGGAAACATAAATACCACAGTTCCAGCTGCTGCCATCTCTGTTTTCTGTATTTTTTATAGTATTATTATTAACCAGATTGATTGTCAAATCATCAGTTGCATAGATTACTCCGTTTGCTCCTGAATCAGGATATCCTGCTTCAGTATAGTTAAAACCATCAAGAGTAAGGATATTATTTACAGAATCATAAGTTGCAGAACCTGCTGTTATATATACATTATCTGTACTGTCAATTACAAGATTGTCACTTGTAACACGCTCACCGCCTACCCAGATATCATATTCTGTTGCCTGTTCTTCATAGTCAGGAACTACAACAGTTGCGTAGTTGGAGCCTGCATTGTAAGTGGAAGTTGGTCTGTAACGAACATAGTATGTACCTGGGTTACCAACCTGAGTCTGCTCATCGGAGCAAGCTCCCTCAGTAGAATGGAAATCTCTGTACTTGCTCCATTCCATAGCTGTTGTTGTTCCGGTAATCTTCCCATCATTACCACCGTCCGTTGTAGGAGCTACCCCAACAAGGCCAGTAGGCACATTGAGATTGTCGCCTTTTGTAACAATAGCAGTCGGATCACTTTCAATACTTCCTGTCTGTCCTGAACTTGTTACAACAACCTTGAGGGTACTGCCAATGTTGTTTTCGAGAAGAATTGTATATGTCTGCCCGTTTGCTCCTGTAATACTATTACTTGCATCTCGTACCCACTGATACTGCAATTCACCTGTATGGTTTGAATTTTCAACATTTGCTGTGAGGGTTGAGCCGTACTTTGCATCACCTGTGATGGTTACAGTTCCAGTCAGGTCTGAATCATCTGCCCAGATTGCGTATAAAGTATCATTCGCGCTAAGATTATATGTGCCGCTTATAACTGCACCGTCTTCACTTTCTGCCCAGCCTGCGAACACTTTACCTGCAGGTGCTGTGAAATCACATTCAGGTAGTGTATACTCACCGTTTGGTCTTGTTACAACCATTGCGCCTGCTCCACCGTTGGCATCAAATGTTATTGTTGAATATTGCCCCTCCAAAGTTGCTGTACCATTTATGGATATGCCACCTGTTGCTGTATTGATAATAGTTGGTCCATCAACAGTTAATGTGCCACCAATCCCTACATAAATAGTATGTGTTGCACTCGAACTTAATGCACCACTGCCTGTCAATGTTACATTTTGTGCTCCGTTGAAGACATGATCAATACATAAGGCTTCTGTTCCGTCATGACCAGTAAGCTTCTTGCCATTTGTATTGATGGTAATATTGGTAGTTGCATCTTCAATATGCAGATGTATTCTTCCTACAAAATCTTTATTAAATGTAACGGTATAAGTCCCATCAGCTCCCGTTACACTTGCTGTCTCTGCATCAAAAGCAGACTGCAGCTCATCTACACTATCAATACATTTACCAACAGCCCCGCAGTCACCACAAGGTCCTGCTGCAAACGCCACCGTCGGCGTCATTACTGCCACCATGCACAGCATCAGCAGTGTGCACAGTATCTTTTTCCCTTTATTCTTCATAGATTTCCTCCTTAACCTGCATTTCCTGCAAATTTTTATCCGGCACCGACACTCCGGCCGGGCCGCCGCTTATGACCCTATTGTATACCCCCCCCCGCAAAAAAAACGGGAATGTAACGAAATGCTTTTTTTCCGTCACGAAATGCTGATTTATTGGAATGGAATGTATCTTTCTCCATACAAAAAACCCTTTCGCCGGGTTCACATGCCCGATGAAAGGGTTAAGTTGTTTTTCAGTTGTATTTTACTTGTTCTTATCTGCGCCCGCCTTGCCGAAATACATCAGCTCCCACACTGCAGATGGTTCAGTCACTGTTTCCACGATCTTACCGTCTTCCAGTCTTTCAATAGTGGCAGCGCCTTCGAATCTCAAGTAAGAACCTTCAAATCCCATGAGCTTGGCACCCAGGCGAACTATCCCCGGAAGCAGGTCGATGAAATTCTGCTTGGCGATATCGCCTTTGCGGTCGTAAATGATACGGTAATCTTCGCCATCTTCGGTAGTGTATTCGTAAATCACCTTGCCGTAGACAGGCTTTCCGGTATG
>JAFQHT010000095.1 GCA_017397825.1 Bacillota bacterium
AACAAATTCCCCTGTTCTTCCGTCGAAAAGGATACAGGCAAATTCGGCATCCAGCATACCGAACATGTCCACCCCATATTCGAAAAACATGGGAAGGAGTATTTCACAGTCGCTTTCGCTCTGGAAGGAGTATCCTTTTTTTCTCAGGCGTTCCCGTTCTTCTTTAAATCCGTAAATTTCTCCATTGCACACAGCATAGCTCCCGTTCCATTCGAAAGGCTGCATTCCTGCCGGTGACAGGTCCATAATTGAAAGGCGGTGGAACCCAAGCAGGCCCTTTCCGGTATCAATAATTCTGCTGGCATCCGGACCTCGTGAAACAGTCCTTTCAAAACCCGTTTTAAATTTATCTAAAGCGGCACTGCTGCCGCAATAGCCCATAATGGAACACATTGTAAATCCATCTCCTCTCTTTTACTTCACGCTGAAAAGCAAATCAGAATAGGTCGGATAAGGCCACCAGGATTTGGCAGTCAGCGTTTCTGCTTCATCGCATGCAATTCTGAGTTTTCCCATCTTCTGCAACAGTTGATCACGGATAATCAAAGATGCTTTTTCTGTTTCATCAATATCATGCAGAGTCAGAAGTACTTGTTCCAGTTCTTCTGCTTCCATAGCCATCCGTTCTGTCAGACATGTCAGTTTTTTTATCAGCTTTATTTCATAGCTACAGGAAATATCTGCATCCAGTATTTTTTTTGCATTGGCAGATCTGGCAAGATCTGCAGTGTATGCGTTTATCGCCGGAATAATCTGAGTTTTTGCCATAGCGGTCATTGTATTAGCCTCTATAGTTACAGTTTTACAGTAATTTTCCAGTGTAATTTCATAGCGAGACTTCAGTTCTTCTTCAGTGAAAATTCCATGGTCAACAAGCATTCTGACATTTTTTCTGTCCAGCAGATGAGGTACTGCATCCGGAGTAGTCCTCAGATTCAGCAGCCCACGTTTTTCTGTTGCTTCTTTAATCCAGCTTCCATCATATCCATTACCGTTAAATATAATTCTCTTATGGTCCTGAATTGTCTTCCGGATCATTTCATGGAGCCTTTCCTCAAAATTTTCAGCCTGTTCGAGCCGGTCTGCGTAAATTTTCAGACTTTCTGCAACAGCAGCATTCAGCATGATATTTGCGCATGCAATACTGTTTGAAGAACCAAGCATACGGAATTCAAACTTATTCCCCGTAAATGCAAAGGGTGATGTACGGTTCCGGTCCGTAGTATCCCGGTTAAATTTTGGCAGTACATCTACGCCGAGTTTCATCTGTTTCTTTTCAGTTCCGCTGTATGGTGTTTCTTTTTCAATGGCCGCAAGTACTGCAGTAAGCTCGTCTCCAAGAAAGATGGATACAACCGCCGGAGGTGCTTCATTGGCACCTAACCGGTGATCGTTTCCTGCTGTTGCTACAGACACCCTGAGTAAATCCTGATAGTCATCTACAGCTTTAATTACTGCACAAAGAAATAGGAGGAACTGTGCATTTTCATAGGGAGTGTCCCCGGGTGATAAAAGATTCTGTCCGGCATCTGTAGCCAGGGACCAGTTATTATGTTTACCGCTGCCATTTACGCCAGCAAAAGGTTTTTCGTGGAGAAGACATACCAGGCCATGTTTTGATGCAACCCGCTGCATAATTTCCATAGTAAGCTGGTTATGGTCTGTGGCGATATTAGCTGTTGTGTATACCGGAGCCAGCTCATGCTGTGAAGGTGCAACTTCATTGTGTTCCGTTTTAGCCATAATTCCCAGTTTCCATAATTCTTCATTAAGGTCCTTCATAAAGCAGGCTACCCCTGGTTTTATCGCTCCAAAATAATGGTCATCCATTTCCTGACTCTTTGGCGGTTTGGCACCAAAAAGAGTTCTTCCTGTGAACTTAAGGTCAGGACGCTTTTCATACATTTCTTCTGTAATCAGGAAATACTCCTGCTCTGCGCCGACGCAGGACCGGACAGACTTTACTTTGGTATTTCCAAACAACCTCAGAATACGCAGTGCCTGCCTGTTCAATGCTTCCATTGAACGGAGAAGCGGAGTTTTTTTGTCCAGAGCTTCGCCTCCATAAGAACAGAATGCGGTCGGAATGCAGAGGGTATTTCCCTTAATAAACGCATAGGATGTCGGATCCCACGCTGTATATCCGCGGGCTTCAAATGTGGCCCGCAGCCCACCATTAGGGAATGAAGAAGCATCCGGTTCCCCTTTGATCAGTTCTTTGCCGGAAAACTCCATAATCACGCCGCCATCAGGTGATGGTGAAATAAAACTGTCATGTTTTTCTGCAGTAATTCCATTCAGCGGCTGGAACCAGTGGGTATAGTGAGTTGCACCTTCAGAAACAGCCCATTCTTTCATAGCTGCTGCTACAGCATCCGCAACATCCGGATTCAGGGTTTTTCCTTCGTCTATGGTTTTACGCATTGCCTTATACACTTCTGCGGGAAGGCACGCCTTCATTTTTCTATCGTCAAATACTGAACTTCCGAAATAATCTTTTACAGTTTCCATATACTAATCTCCTTCTGACAAAAAGAAAAAGACGTCTCTGAGCCCTATGCTCAAAGACGCCTTTGCCTTACGCGTTGGATTATATCCCTGCAAAATTTATTTGTCAATTATTTTTTTGTGTTTTTTCAAAAAAAATCATTACATGGAATCTTGACTTTTGTAAAATTCAACGATATACTTAATTATGTTGAGCAATGGCGTTCATTTCAAGGCAGGTTATTATTGTTTTGAAGTGAGCGTTTTTTCGTTTATGGAAAGAGGTTATGTCATGATAAAGTATTCAAAAGAAGAAGTAATGCAGTTTGTTCAGGAGGAAGAAGTGAAGTTTATCCTCCTTACGTTCTGTGATGTATTTGGAAAACAGAAAAATATTACAATCATGCCGGAAGAACTTCCCCGTGCATTTGAATATGGAATTGCTTTCGACGCTTCGGCAATTGCAGGTTTTGGTGACGAGTCACGCTGTGATCTGCTGCTTCATCCCGATGCAGAAACC
Source organism: Bacillota bacterium (assembly GCA_017397825.1). Classification (GTDB taxonomy): domain Bacteria; phylum Bacillota; class Clostridia; order Peptostreptococcales; family Anaerovoracaceae; genus SUG1106. Next base: position 3,008 of record JAFQHT010000095.1, read on the forward strand.
CTTATGCCTCTCCCATGGCGTCCTGAACACGGAAATGCAGTCCGTATGTTTACAAGTATATCCTATCCGGATGGTACACCGTTTGAATGTGATACCCGCACACTTCTTAAAAATGCAATATATGAAGCCGCAAAAGCCGGATATACCTTTGCTTTCGGTGCCGAGCAGGAGTTTTATCTTTTCAGCCTGGATGAAGAAGGAAAACCGACTAAGGTACCCCACGACGGAGCAGGATATATGGATATTGCACCCGAAGACCGCGGCGAAAACATACGACGTGAAATCTGTCTGACATTGGAACAGATGGGAATCCGTCCTGAAAGTTCCCACCATGAACAAGGGCCCGGTCAGAATGAAATTGACTTCAGGTATTCTGATGCCCTTATGGCAGCCGATAATGCAATGACCTTCCAGACGATTGTAAAAACCATTGCCCGCCAGAACGGTCTTTTTGCAGATTTCTCTGCAAAGCCACTTGAGGACCAGCCGGGAAACGGTTTCCATATCAACATATCGGTAAAGCCAAACGAAAAAGAAGAAAATTTATATTATATGATTGCCGGAATTCTTGATAAAATTGAAGATATGACACTGTTCTTAAATCCTTCTGAGAATTCATACAGGCGATTCGGAAAGGACAAGGCTCCCGGCTATGTAACATGGTCCAAAGAGAACCGTTCACAGCTTGTAAGAGTTCCTGCTGCAGTCGGGGAATATCGCCGGGCAGAACTCCGTTCTCCTGATCCGACCTCCAATCCATACCTGGCATTTGCACTTATGATTTACGCCGGACTTGAAGGTATGCAAAGCAGGCTTCCTTTGCCTTCTCCTGCAGATATTAACCTGTACAAATCTTCAGAAGAAACGCTGAAAGCTTTCAGAAAGCTTCCTTCTGATATCAGAGAGGCCCGCAGAATCGCTGCTGACAGCAGTTTTATCAGAAACCATGTGCCTGATGCTATTTTAGATATTTACTGCTGCAGATAACCTGTAATATATTTTTCCACAAAGAAGGGAGGCACAAAATGAGTTTAAAAGAGCGCGTTTACAGTGTGCTGATTGTATCAGCAGCAGAAAACTTTACATCCTCTCTCTCTTCACTTCTTACGGAATCCAGATATATGCCGGTTCATATAGTTTCCAGTATAAGTGCTGCCAAACGTGCCATTTCGGAGCGTACCTATGATTACGTTATAATAAACTCCCCGTTGCACGATGATACTGGTGTGCGCTTTGCCATTGACACCTGCAATTACCGCGGGACAATTGTGCTCCTGTTTGTCCGTGCAGATCTGCATGATGAAATCCAC
>JAFQHT010000096.1 GCA_017397825.1 Bacillota bacterium
ACTACTTCCTTAGCTTCCTTGAGGCCAAGACCAGTTAATTCTCTAACTGCCTTGATAACCTTGATCTTTTCTGCGCCAGCGGATTCAAGAACTACTGTGAATTCAGTCTGTTCTTCTTCTGCTGCTGCAGCACCTGCTGCACCTACAACTGCTACTGGAGCTGCTGCGGATACGCCGAATTCTTCTTCACATGCTTTAACTAATTCGTTTAATTCTAAAACTGTCATCGCTTTGATAGCTTCGATAATCTGTTCTTTAGTCATTTTAATTTTCTCCTTTTAAAATTCTATTATAATTTGGTTTATTTTTGAAATTAAGCTTCTGCCTTTGCGTCAGCAATAGCCTGGAATGTTCTGACTGCCTTGGATACTGGTGACTGGATGGATCCCATGAACTTAGCAATGAGAACGTCTCTGGATGGAATGTCAGCAACTGCCTGGATAGCGTCCTTGTCGCAGAACTTGCCTTCAACAACACCTGCTTTGAATTCCATTTTCTTAAATTCTTTGATTACTTCGTTTAATACTCTTGCTGGAGCTGTAGCATCTTCCTTGCTGATTGCAAGTGCGCTTGGTCCGTCAAGAACTTCTGCAAGACCTTCGAATTCAGTTCCTGCGATAGCTCTCTTAACAAGAGTGTTCTTATATACAGTGTAGTCTACGTTAGCTTCTCTGAGTTTCTTTCTCATAGCATCTGCCTGAGCAACTGTGATACCCATGTAGTCGATAACTACTGCAGACTGTGCACCATCTAATTTTTCTTTGATTTCATCAATGATAACCTGTTTCTGTTTCTGAGCTTCTAATGACATTAATTGTTCTCCTTTCTTGCTGATCTTCGCTCAAAGACCAGCAGAGTATGGTACTCCATAAAAAAACCTTGCTGGCTTGGGAATTTTCCGCAAACTGGCAAGGTCAATATTTTATATTGTACCTCGGCGGGAAATTAAGCTTTCGCACCCGCTGTCTACGGTGAAATTTCTTATTTTATTGTTCCTAATCGGATTCAGATTCGCGTAGCGAATCGCAAGCAATCCTACCTTACGGCAACGCCGTAAATACAATCGAAGGATTGGTTAGAACTGAATTAAAGCAGGGTTAACCTTTACTCCAGGGCCCATTGTGGAAGCAACTGTAACGCTTCTGAGGTACTGACCCTTTGCTGCTGCAGGCTTAGCCTTTACAACTGCTTCGAGTAATGCGTTGAAGTTATCCTGTAACTTTTCTGGTCCGAAAGAAGCCTTTCCGATTGGAGTGTGGATGATGTTTGTCTTGTCAAGTCTGTATTCAACTTTACCAGCCTTGATTTCAGCTAATGCCTTTTCAACATCCATTGTAACTGTACCTGATTTAGGGTTTGGCATTAAGCCCTTAGGTCCGAGGATCTTACCAAGACGACCTACAACACCCATCATGTCTGGTGTAGCAACTACTACATCAAAGTCAAACCAGTTTTCAGTCTGAATTTTCTGAGCTAATTCTTCAGCTCCTACATAGTCAGCACCAGCTGCTTCAGCTTCTGCTGCCTTAGGTCCCTTTGCGAATACGAGAACCTTTTTAGTCTTACCTGTGCCGTGTGGAAGAACGATAGCACCTCTAACCTGCTGGTCAGCGTGTCTTCCGTCAACACCGAGTTTGATGTGAACTTCGATAGTTTCATCGAATTTAGCTTTGGAAGTTGCAACTACAGTTTCAAGAGCTGCAGGAACTTCAAATAATGTAGTCTTGTCGTAGCTAGCAACAAGCTCTCTGTACTTTTTACCTCTCTTAGGCATTTTTACCTCCTCGTGGTATTAGCGACATTCCGTCTCCCACTTAATATTAATCTTCAACAACGATTCCCATACTTCTAGCAGTACCCTTGATCATTTCTGTAGCAGATTCAAGATTTGCTGCGTTTAAGTCTGGCATTTTAGTTTTTGCAATTTCTTCAGCCTGAGCTCTTGTGATAGTAGCAACCTTCTTCTTGTTAGGTTCTCCGGATGCTGCTGTAAGACCTGCGGCTTTCTTAAGAAGAACTGCTGCTGGTGGAGTCTTAGTGACAAATGTGAATGATCTGTCAGCATAAACTGTGATTACTACTGGAATAACCATACCAGCCTGATCCTGTGTTCTAGCATTGAACTGCTTACAGAAGTCCATGATGTTAACACCCTTCTGACCTAAAGCAGGACCTACTGGAGGTGCTGGAGTAGCATTACCGGCATTGATCTGAAGCTTAATATAACCTTCTACCTTCTTAGCCATTTTACCTCAATCTCTCCTTTCTTAAGATTTTTATTCAAAGACCTTATCAACCTGTGTGAATTCAAGTTCAACAGGAGTGTCTCTGCCAAACATAGAAACCTTGACTTTCAGTACCTGTTTCTCTTTGTTGACCTCTTCTACTGTGCCCATAAAGCTTTCGAAAGGACCGCTGATAACTCTTACTGTTTCTCCGATTTCTACGTTTAAATCAATGTAAACTTTTTCTATACCCATTCTTGCCACTTCTTCATCAGTGAGCGGAATAGGTTCGGAGCCATGACCTACGAAACCTGTAACACCCTGAGTGTTTCTTACAAGGTACCAGGACTCGTTGGTAACAATCATCTTTATAATTACATAACCAGGAAACATCTTACTGGTTTTGATTTTACGCTGTCCGTTTTTAATCTCAACTCTGTCTTCAGTAGGTACAACGATGTCAAGAATCAAGTCCTGCATTCCGCGGTTCTCAACCATCTTTTCGATATTAACTTTTACTTTTGTTTCGTGGCCGGAATAAGTATG
>JAFQHT010000097.1 GCA_017397825.1 Bacillota bacterium
CAGCAAAGATAAAACTTATCACTGCCATGGTTACTTTCGGGACCATCGGCATATTCGTCAAATACATTCCGCTGCCTTCAAGCATAATTGCTCTTGGCAGAGGTTTTGTGGCAACTCTTTTCCTGCTGCTGGTTATGAAGCTGGGAAAGAACCCTATATCAAAAGAGGCTGTAAAGCGCAATCTGGTGTTGCTCCTTGTGAGCGGCGGCCTTATCGGCTTCAACTGGATTCTGCTTTTCGAAGCATATAATTACACTACCGTTGCAGTGGCGACACTTTGTTACTACCTGGCACCGATTTTCGTCATAATTGCTTCACCGTTCGTGCTTGGTGAAAAGCTGACTGCGAAAAAAGGCCTTTGCGTGGCGGCGGCGCTGCTGGGGATGGTGCTGGTTTCCGGCGTTATCCAGAGCGGAAGTGCGGCAGACTTCAGCCTGACTGGTGTGGCTTTCGGAGTGGGGGCAGGTGCTCTTTATGCCTGCATCATACTCATGAACAAAAAACTTAAGGACATCAATTCCTACGATACTACTGTTATGCAGCTGGCGGCGGCTACAATTGTACTCATTCCATACTGCCTGCTGACAGTACCTGTATCATCACTCAGTGCAGGACCTGTGGCACTGGGACTGCTGCTCTTTGTGGGTATTGTACATACAGGAATTGCCTATGTGCTTTATTTCGGGTCAATGAAAGACCTGAAGGCGCAGACTGTGGCGATTTTCAGCTACATCGACCCCATACTGGCGGTGCTTCTTTCGGCTTTCCTGCTGAGAGAAAGTATGGACATGCTCAGCGTAATCGGAGCGGTGCTTATTTTAGGCTCAACATTTGTCAGCGAAATGCTGGATAAAAAATAAAAAGGAGGGCGCCCGAGGTATCAGCGGCGCGACTTAAAAATGAAACATGCAGTAACTTATGAACTAATCAAACAGGACACAAGAACCCGTGCAAGACGCGGTATCGTCCACACACCACATGGTGATATTCAGACTCCGGTATTCATGCCGGTAGGTACTCAGGCCACAGTAAAGGCCATGAGACCGGAAGAAGTGAAGGAAATGGGCGCAGAGATCATCCTTTCAAACACTTATCATCTTTATCTGAGACCTGGCCACGAGCTTGTAAAAGAGGCCGGCGGTCTTCACAAGTTTATGAACTGGGACAGAGCAATTCTCACAGACAGCGGCGGATTCCAGGTTTTCTCCCTGGGAAAGATGCGCAAAATAACTGAAGAAGGCGTTAAGTTCCGTTCACACATCGACGGTTCAGCTCACATGCTTACACCGGAAAAGGCTATTGAAATCCAGAACTGCCTTGGTTCAGACATCATGATGGCCTTCGACGAGTGCATCCCTTATCCTGCGGACAGACGATATGTAAAGGACTCTCTTGAAAGAACCACACGCTGGCTCAAGCGCTGCAAAGATTACCATCAGGACTGGGAACGCCAGTCACTTTTCGGCATCATGCAGGGCGGAATGTACAAGGATCTGCGTAAACTGAGCGCAGAGCAAATCGTGGAAATGGACCTGCCTGGTTACTCCATCGGCGGCCTTTCCGTAGGCGAACCTAAGGAAATCATGCTGGACATTCTTGACGACTGTGCAGACTATCTTCCTAAGGAAAAACCACGTTACCTTATGGGCGTGGGCAGCCCTGACTACTTATTTGAGGGTGTTGAGCGCGGTATTGACATGTTTGACTGCGTATTGCCTACAAGAATTGCACGTCACGGCCTCTGCATGACATCCCACGGCAGAGTTAATATCAAAAACGCACAGTATGAGCGCGACTGGTCACCTCTGGACTCTGAATGTGACTGTTACACATGCAGAAACTACTCCAAGGCCTACCTGCGCCATTTATATAAGTCAGACGAAATGCTTTCTGCAATGCTGCTGACAAACCACAACCTCCACTTCCTGGTCAACATGATGAAAAATATCCGCAAGGCCATCGAAGAGGACAGATTCTTAGAATACAAGAAGGAGTTTTATGATAAGTATGGCAGATTTTAAGGAACTTTGCCCGCACAGCGAGTTTTGCGGGGGCTGCATCTATCAGGGAACACCTTACGAAGAGCAGCTTAAACAGAAGGAAAAGGAAGTAATCAGACTTCTCGAAGAAAAGGGTGCCAAGGCAGAAAAAATCGATGCTATCGAAGGCTGCCCGAGCCAGTACTGCTACCGCAACAAGATGGAGTATACCTTCGGTGACTTTGTCAAGGACGGCGGTACCACACTGGGCATGCACCGTAAAAAGAACTTTATGTCCATCGTGACTGTTGACCAGTGCCAACTTGTGGACCCGGACTTCAACATTATCCTCAGCGCAGTGCTGGATTTTGTCAATGAAAAAGGCTACAAGTTCTATCACAAGAGAACTCACAGGGGTCTCATGCGTAATCTGATCATCAGAAAGGGTGTGCGTACAGGAGAACTCCTTGTAAATATCGTTACAACCAGCGAAGAAGGCTTCGACGAGGCGGGATTTACCGAAAGACTTTTATCGTTAACTCTTGATAATAAGGTTGTGGGAATTCTCCGTACATTCAACGACAGCCTGGCAGACGCTGTAATCCCGGAACGGTTGGAAACACTGTATGGCAGGGATTATTACACTGAAAAAATCCTTGGACTTGACTTCAAGGTAAGCGCGTTTTCTTTCTTCCAGACCAATGTGGAAGCGGTGGAAAGACTTTACTCCGAGGCTCTGGACCTGATCAGTTCCTTTGAAGGCAAGAAGGTTTTTGACCTTTACTGCGGCACAGGCACAATCACTCAGGTGCTGGCTCTCAGGGCAAAGGAAGTGCTGGGTATTGAACTGGTAGAGGAAGCTGTAGAAGCGGCCAAAGCCAATGCAGCCCTCAACGGACTGACCAACTGTGACTTTATCGCAGGCGATGTTTTCGAGGTACTCAATACAGTAAGCGAGCAGCCTGACGTTATCGTGGTTGACCCGCCGCGTGTGGGAATCCAGCCTAAGGCTCTTGACAAAATCATCGGCTACGGTGTGAAGGAAATCGTATATATTTCCTGCAACCCTAAAACTCTGGCCGAAAACCTGCGCTACATGGACTACTACGGTTACAAGTGCAAGTATCTGAAGCCTTTCGACAACTTCCCGATGACCAAGCATACAGAATGTATCGCACTTATTGAGAAGGAGGCATAATGCCATGAGATTAAGAAACTTTCTTATTGTCGTAAAGGACATTGAAAAATCAAAGCAGTTTTACCGCGAACTTTTCGGCCTGATTCCCGTGACTGACTATGACGGCAACGTGATTCTCACAGAAGGTCTGGTCCTTCAGGACGAAGCAATCTGGAAAAAGTTCCTGGGCAGGGACATTATCCCTGAAAACAACTCCTGCGAACTGTACTTTGAAGAATCCAATATAGAAGAATTTGCCGACAAACTTGAGAGACTATACCCATCAGTAAAATATGTCAACAGACTTATGACTCATAGCTGGGGCCAGAAAGTAATCCGCTTTTATGACCCGGATGGCAATCTCATTGAGGTCGGAACACCGATATAAAAAAGGAGGGCAAACTATGTTATTCATATGTTATCCAAAATGCACGACTTGCCAGAAAGCTAAAAAATGGCTGGATGAGCATAACATTGAGTACACCTTGCGTCATATCGCAGAAGAAAATCCTACTGGTGACGAACTGAGAGAATGGTACGCAAAGAGCGGTTTGCCGCTGAAAAAGTTTTTCAACACCAGCGGACTTTTATACAAGGAACTTCAGCTTAAGGACAAGCTTCCAGGCATGACTGAAGATGAACAGTTTGAACTTCTTGCGTCCAATGGAATGATTGTGAAACGCCCAATTGTAGTAAATGGAGACACTGTGCTTGTAGGATTCAAAGAAGCTGAGTGGTCAGAAGTATTTCTGTAATAGTCAGCATAAAAAAGCTAAAGGAGGAGTTTCTTATGTCATACATGAATAAACTTTCTTCAGCAAAAAATCCATATGACATTCCGGGCACTGATGAGCTTTTTGTCAGGGCTATGAGGGAAAACTGTCAGTATCAGTATGACCATTGTGCAGATTACAGGAGAATTCTGGACAGTTTCAGTTTCAGACCTGAGGATCTGAAAGAGTATGATGATCTGGCGAAGCTGCCGTTTATTCCTACATTATATTTCAAACATCACAGCCTTTTTTCCATGCCGCCGGGCAAGATTCTCACTAAAGCTACTTCAAGCGGCACCAGCGGAAACAAGTCAATTATCGGGTATAATTTTCTGAGTCTTTTCCGTGACCTTAAAATGGTGCTCAGACTGGGATTTTACCATCATCTGTTTTCATGGCGGCCTACGCGGTATATAGTGTTCGGATATGAACCTCACCGCAGTAATCAGATGGGCATGACAAAAACTTCCTATGGGCAGACTTTGTTTGCACCGGCTGTGAGCAGGGATTATGCGCTACGTTATACAAAAGAAGGGTATAAGCTGGATCTTGAAAATTTAAAGTCGAAATTTGTCGAATTTGCCTCAGGCAGAATTCCGGTCAGGACAATCGGCTTTCCTGCTTACACGTATTTTCTGCTGCGTCAGATGAAAGAAGAGGGCATCCGGGTAAAACTGCCTGAAGGTTCTATGATTTCACTTGGCGGCGGCTGGAAACAGTTTTATGCAGAGCAGGTGTCAAAAGAAGATTTTTATGCTCTTGCTGAAGAAGTGCTGGGTATAGATGACAAACACATTGTCGAATTTTTCAGCGCAGTGGAACATCCTGTGCTTTATATAGACTGCAGACATCATCATTTTCACGTGCCGGTATATGCCCGGGTTATAATCCGTGATGTGGACACGCTGGAACCTGTACCGCCGGGAACTCCGGGACTGGTGAATCTTCTGACGCCGATGATTGACAGCGTGCCTATTCTCAGCATTATGACTGATGACCTGGGAATTCTCCATGAAGAAAGCTGCGGCTGCGGCCTTGATACTCCATGGCTGGAAATTCTGGGCAGAGTAGGCATCAAAGACATTGTAACCTGCGCAGCAGGTGCAAGCGAAATGCTGAAAGGCGGTGAAGGCAGATGATTCTGTTTAACGGAGAAATCATAAATACCAAAGCAATAAACCTTGAAGAAAAATATATCGATAGTCTCTATGACCGCTGTGTGGAAACACTTAACCAGCCTGTTCAGATAACCAGAGGCCAGGTAATCGGTGCTTGCGACCGGCTTTATCATAGAGTTATGGCCGGTGAATTCAATGAATATATCTGGCCTTTACTGACAGTAGCAGATATTTCTTATGAAAGGTTCCGTGAAATGGCTGAACTTTTTTCAAGAGAAGAGCTGGAGTATAAATGCAGAGTTGAACTTGGAGAATGGACAGAACCGCTGGCAGATCTGAAATGTGGCATCTCCCGCAGAGTATGTCCTCTGGGCATTCTGCTGCATATTGCAGCAGGCAATGTGGACGGACTGCCTGCATACAGCGTTATTGAAGGACTGCTGGCAGGAAATATTAATATACTGAAACTGCCTGCAGGAGACAGCGGATTTTCAGTAAAACTTCTTTCAGAACTGGTGAAAGAAGAACCGGCCCTTGCCGAATATATTTATGTATTTGATGTGCCGTCCACAGAAACTGCAACCCTTCGTAAACTGGCTGAAGTGGCTGATGCAGTAGTTGTATGGGGCGGCGATGAAGCAGTAAATGCAGCCAGACATCTGACAGATGAAAAAACCAAGGTAATTGCATGGGGACACAAGCTTTCCTTTGCTTATGTGACAGAGGCTGTGACTGATGAAGAACTTTATGGACTGGCCAGACATGTGTGCGAAACCAATCAGGTCCTGTGTTCTTCCTGTCAGGGAATTTATGTAGGCACCAGGTCACCGGAAGTTGTGGCACAGACCGGACAGAGATTTTTTGAGCAGTTAAAAAAGGCCAATGCAGCCTGCGGCAAAGCTGACCCGGGTATGCGTGGCAGAAATTCTATAAGAATATATAATGACCTTCTTGAAGCAGAGGAAGGTCAGACCATATTAAACGATGAAGGCGTCAGTGTGCACATAAAGTCCGACAGCCGGCTTGAGATATCATATCTTTTCCGCAATGTGTGGGTAAAAGGTCTGCCGTCTGAAAACATAATCACTGAGCTTAAAAAACACAAAGGCCACCTGCAGTCATGCGCCCTTCTCTGTGCAGAAGAAGAAAGACCGCTGCTGGCAGAATTGCTTGTAAAAGCAGGTCTTGTCCGTATTACAGGTGCTGACATGTCAGCATCAGAATCAGGCGGAGCACACGATGGAATGTATCCTCTCAGAGAATACAGCAGAATTGTTGAAACCGGACAGTAATGATTAACATGGAGGTATATGATGTCAGAAAAAAATATAAAAATTGTAGTGCTTGATGGTTATGTTGAAAATCCTGGTGATATTTCCTGGGAACCTCTTGAAGCGCTGGGTCAGCTTACAGTGTACGACCGTACGTCTTATGTTGAGTCAGAACTGATTGCAGAAAGAATCGGTGATGCTGATGTAATAATCACCAATAAGACGCCGATCAGCTCTGCCACAATTGAGAAATGCCCTGACCTGAAAGCAATCGCAGTATTTGCCACAGGATATAATGTGGTAGACTGCGTATATGCCAGAGAAAAAGGTATTGATGTGATGAACGTTCCCGGCTATGGTACGCAGATTGTGGCTCAGTATACAGTCGGATTGTTGCTGGAAATCTGTGCCCACTACGGACACCACGATAAAGCAGTTAAAGAAGGCAGATGGGAGAAACACATTGATTTCTGTTTCTGGGATTATCCGATGATTGAACTGGCAGGAAAGACTGCAGGCATTATCGGCCTTGGCAGAATCGGTAAGGCTACTGCAGCCATTCTTAAAGCCCTTGGCATGAATGTAATAGCAACCAGCGGACATAAGTTCAGCGAAGATGAAACAGGCATTACCTGGGCTGAACTGGACGAGCTTTTGGCACAGTCTGATGTTATATTGCTTCACTGCCCGCTGACAGCTGAAACAGAAGGAATAATAAACAGCGATACCATCGCAAAGATGAGAGACGGTGTTATAATCGTCAACACAGGCCGTGGTCAGCTTATCAAGGAACAGGAGCTTGCAGATGCTCTGAACAGGGGTAAAGTATATACAGCGGCCGTAGACGTTGTATCAAAGGAACCAATCAGTGGAGACAACCCACTGCTTACAGCAAAGAATTGTATTATTACACCGCACATTGCGTGGGCAGCCAAAGAGGCGCGTCAGAGAATATTTGACATTACTGTCGATAATATAAAGGCGTGGGCAAGCGGATGTCCTGCAAATGTGGTGAATAAATAGAAAACAAAACAAACCGGCGTGCTGAAAGGTGCGCTGGTTTTTTCATGCCTGTAATCAAAGAAGTAGGCAAAAAAGTTACATCGTAAACGATGAAATTTCGGTGACGGGGCGATAAACAATTGGCGAACTTTGGGATGCGGACCTTGTGCAAATATTTTTGCAGCGGTATAATGTGGGTGTAAGAGATAAAAGGGTTAAAAGATTTGAATATGAGTGTATTCAGGAAAGGAGAATGTTTATGCTACCAAGAGGAATGAACAGAGGTTTTCTCACAGAAGAGGAAAAGGCAAACCGTCCCAAAGTGACTTTGCCACTTTTAAAACGTATTTTTTCATATCTTGCGCCGTACTGGAAACAGATGGCAATTGTGCTTGTATGTATAGCAGCATCATCGGTGCTGAGCCTGCTTCCGTCTGTGCTCACAGGCCGTATAATTGACGAGGGGCTCATCGGCCGCGACATGCAGATGCTGGTGATTCTCATTGCAGCATCACTGGGCGTGACACTTGGGGCTAACCTGATCAGAGTGGCAGAAAGCTACCTGAACAACTGGATTGCCCAGCATATTACCTTTGATATGCGTAATAACATGTACCGCCACCTGCAGCAGATGCCTCAGAGCTTTTTTACGTCAAGCAATCAGGGCGACATTATCACACGAATGACCAGTGATATTTCAGGAGTGGAAAGAGTTGTGACCAGTACTTTCACCTCAATTCTGTCAAACACCATCACATTGGTCAGCGCAGTTATAATAATGTTCCGTGAAAACTGGATTCTGGCCCTTGTGGGGGCACTGGTGATTCCGCTTTTTACAATTCCAACACGCTGGGCCGGCAAAACACGCTGGACTCTCACCAGAGATGCTCAGGAATGTAATGACGAAATCAACGGAATCCTTAACGAAACACTTTCCGTAAGCGGACAGCTTCTTGTGAAGCTTTTCAATAAAGAAGACTACGAGTATGACCGGTATAAAGATGCCAACCACAATATGATCCGCCTGCGCATCAGGGAAAGCATGGCCGGCCGCTGGTTCATGGTGATTATCAATACTTTTTCCAGCGTAGGGCCTATGCTCATTTATCTGGCAGGGGGCATACTGATGATGCGTTATAATTCAGACCTGACAGTAGGTGACATCAGCGTGCTGGTTGCGCTTCTTGGCAAAATGTACGGTCCGGTAAACTCACTGCTAAACATTCAGGTGGAGTGGATACGTTCCATGGCGCTTTTTACAAGAATCTTTGAGTATTTTGATATGCCGGTGGAAATAAAGAATGCTGAGGATGCTGTGCTCCCTGAAAATAAGGCCAGCGGAACAGTAGAATTTAAAAATGTAAACTTTTCTTACGACGGTATGGGAAAAATTCTCGAAAACATAAGCTTTACACTGGAAAGCGGTAAGTCTGTTGCCATAGTCGGACCATCGGGTTCCGGTAAAAGTACTATGGTAAACCTGATACCGAGACTTTATGATGTGAACAGCGGCAGCGTGGAATTTGACGGTGTGGATGTGCGCGACCTGGACCTTGGGTATCTGCGCAGCAATATAGGTATCGTCAGCCAGGAAACATATCTGTTTAACGGTACTATCCGCGAAAACCTTCTTTATGCGAAGCCTGATGCAACAGACCAGGAACTGGCAGAAGCCTGCCGCAAGGCAAATATTGCAGATTTTATCTGCAGCCAGGAAAAGGGCATTGACACAATGGTCGGTAACAGAGGGCTGAAGCTTTCAGGGGGAGAAAAACAGAGAATTTCAATCGCAAGGGCTTTGCTGAAAGACCCTGCGCTGCTGATTTTCGATGAAGCCACATCTGCTCTTGACTCTATATCAGAACATAAAATACAGGAAGCTATGGAGCCGATTATAAAGTCCAGAACCAGCATTATCATCGCCCACAGGCTTTCAACAATTCTGGCGGCAGACGAGATTCTGGTAGTAAAGGATGGCCGCATAGTGGAAAGAGGCGCTCATGCAGACCTTGTGAAAAAAGGCGGAGTGTACACCGAGCTTTACGAAACGCAGTTCAGAGGAGCGCTGGAAGCAGCGTAAAAAGAAAAGGCAGGACATGTGATATGCACCCCAAAAGTTAGACACTTTTGGAGGTGCATATTTTTATGGCGAAAAAGGGACAAAAGCAGAAAAGGTATAGTGCAGAATTTAAACTATCGGTTATAATGGATATGCGAGAACACAAATTAGGCTATAGAG
>JAFQHT010000098.1 GCA_017397825.1 Bacillota bacterium
ACTGGTTCGGGAGATAGTATGAGGAGTGTGATACAGATGAAAAAAAGACACACACCACTTATAATGATTATATATGCGTTACTGATTATCGGTATGGTATACGGCGTATTTGTTAATACGGAATATGAAGACCTGGGCTGGATATGTATGATTGTAGGCAGTTTGATTAATGGTGTATATATCATACGTAATGCAAAAAATAAAATGAACCTGGACAACAAAATTTCTTCAAAAATCTGGTTCGGTTTTTGCTGTCTGATAGAAGCAGTGTTCGCTGTTTGTTTGATTATATGGATAGTACGGTTATTTCGGTAATAACGAAAAAATCCCCCGGAAGCATTACGCTCCGGGGGACAATTGTTTTTTGTTCAGTTTCGTACGATTATTTCATGCTGCCAGTCTTTTCGAATCTGGAGTGCCATGACAAAGCTTCGTCCAGAATGTGTGGAGTCTGACAAGGTGCTTCTGCGCATGCTCTGTTGAAGTAGTCCATGAGCATATCTTTGTAGTCAGGGTGAGCGCAGTTTTCGATAATCTTAACGGCTCTTTCCTTAGGGGAAAGGCCTCTTAAGTCAGCGTAACCCTGTTCAGTTACGATTACCATTACTTCATGTTCAGTGTGGTCTACATGAGGACACATAGGAACAATGGAGGAAATAGCGCCTTCCTTTGCGATTGAGGCTGTTGTGAAGATGGAGATGCCTGCATTTCTGGAAAAGTCTCCTGAACCGCCGATACCGTTCATAATCTTCTTGCCCTGAACGTGAGTGGAGTTTACGTTGCCGTAGATGTCTACTTCGAGAGCAGTGTTCATTGCGATTACTGACAGACGGCGGGCAACTTCAGGGTTGTTGGAAATTTCTTCAGGTCTGAAAATGATTTTATCTCTGAAAAAATCAATATCTTCGAAGAATTTAATCTGTCCTTCAGGTGAAGGAGAAATTGAAGTAGTTGAAGCCACGCGGGCTTTGCCGCTTCTGAGCAGATCAAGCATGGAGTCCTGAACTACTTCTGTATAGCATGTCAGGTTTTCAAATTCAGATTCGCAGAGACCATAGAGTACAGCATTTGCAACGGAGCCAACGCCGGACTGAATAGGAAGAAGGGAATTGCCAAGGCGGCCGGCTGCAACTTCACCTCTTAGGAAATCCAGAATATGCTCGGAAATTTTCTTTTCAGATTCTGAAACTTCTGCCAGAGGACGTGTTTTGTCGATATAGTCCGAAATTACGATTGCTTTTATTTTATCCCAGCCACATTCCACATAAGGTACACCGATACGGTCATCTGCTTTGCAGATATTGATTGGTTTGCGGTGTGGTGGGTTTTCTGTGATGTAGATGTCGTGCATGCCTTCCAGTGCCATCGGTTTTTTCATGGCAAGTTCAACAATTACAGTGTCAGCATGCTTTACAAAAGTAGGAGTGTTGCCTACTGCAGTTGTCAGAATCAGGTTACCTTCTTCAGTGATTGCAAGGGCTTCAACAATTGCAACCTGAGGTTTGGGAAGGAATCCCATGTTCACATACTGTGGTGACTGTGAAAGGTGCATGTCTATGTACTGAACCTGGCCTGCATTGATGGCCTTTCTGATTACAGGGTTTGTGTGGTAAGGAAGTCTTTTTCTGATGATTCCTGCTTCGGTCATCATAGTATCAACTTCCGGTCCGAGTGACGCTCCTGAATAAAGATCAATCTGGAATTTATCACCGCTGTTTGCACGTTCTGCAAGAGCAACAGGTACTGCTTTAGGGTAACCGGAAGGGGTGAAACCACTCATGCCCACAACCATACCATCTTTTATCAGTTTTGCCGCTTCCTGAGCAGTTGTGATAAGTGCTTCAGCACACTCATTTCTTAATCTTTCTTTTAATAATATATCTAAGCCCATGGTATTTCCTCCTGATGGATCGGTTTTGATTAATTTAATTTTATATCTTCCTCCGGAAAAATCAAGGTGCACAATTGTTTATTTTTTGTACTTGCCAAATCCTGACACAAGGAATATAATATATGAGTTAAAGAGAATGGGAGAATAAACAAAAAACAAAGAAAGGAAATGTTTTTTATGAGAAAAACAAAAATTGTATGTACACTCGGTCCGGCTTCCTCTGCTGAAGAAACAATGGAGGCAATGCTTAAAGCCGGAATGAATGTAGCTCGTCTCAACTTCTCTCATGGTACCCATGAAGGTCATGGCGAAACCATTGATCGTTTCAGAAAAGTACGTGATAATCTGGGTGTTGCAGCGGCAGTGTTACTTGATACTAAAGGCCCTGAAATCAGAACAGGTAATTTTGAAGATGGCAAGGCTGTACTGGAAGATGGTCAGGAATTTACACTGACATCTGAAGATGTGCTTGGAAACAGCACAATTTCAGCCATAACATATAAAGAACTGCCTCATGAACTGAAGGCAGGAGATACTGTCCTCATTGATGACGGTAAAATCAAACTTACAGTCCTTGGAACTACTGACACTGAAATAAAGTGCCGTGTGGTGAACGGAGGACAGGTAAGCAACCACAAGGGTGTTAACATTCCTATGATTTCACTGAACATGGAATATCTCAGTGAAAAGGATAAGGATGACCTGATTTTCGGTATCGAAAAAGATGTGGATTATGTGGCAGCATCTTTTGTAAGAAAAGCTGACGATATAAAACAGCTCCGTGGTTTCCTTGAAGCCAATGGAGGCAATAAAATTAAAATAATTTCAAAAATTGAAAACCTGGAAGGCATTGAGAAATTTGAAGAAATTCTTGAGCTTTCAGACGGTATCATGGTGGCAAGAGGTGATATGGGTGTTGAAGTTGATTTTGAAAGACTTCCCGGCATCCAGAAGCGCTTTATCAAGCGCTGCCAGCAGAGCGGCAAAATCTGCATCACTGCAACTCAGATGCTTGAATCAATGATAAACAGCCCGGTTCCGACAAGAGCCGAAATCACAGACGTTGCAAATGCTGTGTTTGATGGTACTTCTGCGGTAATGCTTTCAGGAGAAAGTGCTATGGGCGAATATCCTGTGGAAGCGGTAGCAGCGATGGCTAAAATCGCCCGTCAGGCTGAACATGATGATCCTCGTTTCCTTCCTGGAAACAGTGTATGGCATGAAATGGACGCAGAAGATACTACAAATGCGGTAGGACATGCAGCATGCACTCTTGCCAAGGATATCAAGGCTGAAGCTATTATGGCGATTACCAAAACAGGCTATACTGCAACAAGGATGAGTAAATTCAGACCTCCGATTAAAATTATTGCTGCAACACCTGAAACGAAAGCTTTCCATCAGGCGTCCATGCAGTGGGGTGTGGAACCTCTTCTCTGCGGAAATGCAACAAATGTTGAAATTCTTGTCTACAAATGTGTTGAAAGAGCCAAAGAAGAGGGTATAGTAAAAGAAGGCGACAAAATTGTAATCAGTGCAGGTGTTCCGCTGGATATTCCGGGAAACACCAATATGATAAGGGTTGAAATCGCTTAGACTTTTAATAAAAGGGGGACATCCTATGAAATTCTATCCGATTGTTTCCGGTGCAGATGAAAGCATCCTTGCCGGAGAATACAAAGACGGCCGTAAAATCGGCAGTGTTACTCTGGGGGACACTTGCCTGTTCTTCAAAGTAAAACTTAAGGTAAATTACATACCTTATACAGATATCCACCGTGCTTTCAGACGTGTACAGCTGGTGCAGACCAAGATGTGTTGCGGTAAAGGCGATCTGGAAATTGAGAACATCGTTCTCTGTGATAAAGATGATGCTGAACTTGTACAGATTCAGCTTCCTGGCGCAAGAGCAGGTGTGATAATGCTTGAGGAACTGACGGCACGCGGTCCGCATATTCAGATTGGAAAACCTGAATAAATAACTAAAAGGAGTTTGATTTATGACAGCAAGAGAAGCCCTTCCGGGCCTCCTTAAATCATTTGTAAGATATTACGATATCAAAGAAGAGGGAGTGCAGCCGCCTTTTGCGGCGGAAGCTGAATTCCACTCCCACGAAGAACAGTTTTTTCTTGTAAAACAGGCCAAGCTCAGCGAGGCTGAAAGCAAGGAATTCGTGTTTTTTGCAGTTTCAGAGCATCTGACTCTTGACGAGATCAGAATGCTTGATGAAACAGCATGGCAGGCAGGCATAAGCCGTGTTTTCCCACACGATGGTCACCGCAACAGTGATGTTGTTCTGATTGTTCTGGCAGACAAGGTTGATGCAGATGCTGCCGCATACATAAAAAAACTCAAGCGTTATGAGAGTTACAAACATACTCTTCATGGCTGGAGTCATTACCGTGTTATTGTTCGAGATATGAGTACAGAGAAGCTGGCTTTTAACCGAATGGGCCGCACTCTGAAAAATGTCTTAAGCAAAATAAATTTATAATTATTTATAAGATAGGAGATTGAGTTATGACTGCTATTTTAATCATTCTCGCTGCAATTATCCTGTTAGTTCTGGGCTATGTATTCTATGGCTCATGGCTGGCAAAACAGTGGGGTATTGACCCTACAAAAACTACTCCGGCAGTTGAAGTAAACGACGGCGTTGACTACGTTGCTGCTAAACCTGCTGTACTTATGGGACACCACTTCTCATCCATCGCTGGTGCCGGCCCAATCAACGGTCCTATTCAGGCTTCCGTTTTCGGTTGGGTTCCTGTATTCCTGTGGTGTGTAATCGGGGGTATCTTTGTCGGTGGTCTTCACGACTTCGGTGCAATGTTTGCTTCCGTAAGAAACGGTGGTAAGTCTGTTGGTGAAATCATCAAGGCTTCCATGGGTGACAGAGCTAAGAAGCTTTTCATCGTTTTTGCTCTGCTGGTACTTATCCTCGTTATCGCTTCTTTCGTAAACGTAGTAGCTGGTACTTTCTTCTCAGAAAACCCTACTGGCTTCACTACTGATCCTAACGGTAACGAAACAACTGCTATGGTATCTGTTCTGTTCATCATCATGGCTATTGTCTATGGTATACTTACAAACAGAATGGGTATGAACACAAAGACAGCTACTATCATCGGTCTTGTTATGATTGTTGCTGGTATCGTTATTGGTCTTAATGTAGGTCTGGTTCTTGGAAGAACTGCATGGATTCTTCTTATTGCACTGTATATCACAGTTGCTTCACTGGTTCCTGTATGGATTCTTCTTCAGCCACGTGACTATCTCTCCAGCTTCCTGCTTTATGCTATGATGGCCGTTGCAGTTATCGGTATCATCATGTCCGCATTTACAGGTACTGCAGAATTCGCAATTCCTGCATTCACTGGTAAAACAGGTCTGTTCCCTGCACTGTTCATCACAGTTGCCTGCGGTGCTTGCTCTGGTTTCCACTCACTCATTGCTTCCGGTACTTCCTCAAAGCAGCTGGAAAATGAAGCACATGCTAAGCCAATCGGTTATGGTTCCATGCTGATTGAATCTGCACTTGCTGTAATTTCCTTAATCGCTGTAGGTATGGTATTCGAAACTTACACAAGCGGTGGTTTCGGTTCTCCATCCGTAGCATTTGCTGCCGGTATCGCTACAATGTTCGGTGCTGAAACTTCTCAGGTTTACGGCGTTGTTTATGCACTTCTTACTCTGGCTGTTTCTGTATTCGCACTTACATCCCTTGACTCCGGTACTCGTCTCTCCAGATTCATGTTCAGTGAACTCTTCCTTAAGAAGGGTGAAGCTTCATGGCAGGACGCTACTGGTATCCGTAAGGTATTAACTCATCCATTAGTAGGCACTCTTATCATGGTTGGCATTGGTTCCGTTCTCGGATTCCTGAAGCTTTCCCAGATCTGGGGTCTCTTCGGTGCTGCTAATCAGTTACTTGCTGGTATCGCACTTATGGCTGTTGCTGCATGGCTTGGTAATGTTGGCAAGAACAACAAGATGTTCTACATCCCAATGGTATTCATGCTTGCTGCTACTCTTACTTCCCTCATTCAGACTGTAAAGGCTAAGATCGTTATGATCGGTGCTGGTGAAGCATTATGGGGAGACTGGTTCCAGCTCTGCTTCGCAGCTGCAATGGCAATCCTTGCTGTAATCCTTGTTGTTGAAGGTATTATGACTTTCTCCAAGCAGGCAAAGGGCGAAAAAACTGGTGTAGAAGCATAATTCAATTCATTCGGTTTGCATACACAGTTTAGACATAAGCAATAAAAAAAGAACCATCGCAAGATGGTTCTTTTTTTAAAAGCATTTAATTGTTTACAATGCCTTGGTTGGGAAGAAATACTATTCTTCTTCCTTTACCTCACACAATTTTTCGTATTCACCCAGGATAGCCTCTTTAATTTTATTTCGTGTTTCGGAAAGGAGTGGATGTGCGATATCACGGAAGTCGCCTTCGCCCATTTTTCTGCTTGGCATGGCAATGAACAGACCGTTCTGACCTTCGATTACCTTGATGTCATGCACTACGAATTCGTCATCGAAGGTGATTGAAGCAACGGCTTTCATTTTTCCATCTTCGCCAACTTTTCTGATTCTAACGTCAGTAATATTCATTTCATATCCACCTTTCTTGCATAGAGAATATGCTTGTGTACATTATACTACAAAAATGGAAGAATTACAAGAATTTTATAGAATTCCATCAGCAAATGGGAAAACTGTAAAAAAATGAAAATTACAGAAAAAATGTTTTAATAATTTGCTTTTTTTTGTGAAATGCCATCCACTTTTACCAGGGTTTGTGATATACTATATAATAACTATGATTATGAGCGGAGGCAACTTGATAATGGTTGATTTATCTAAATATAAAAACATACACTGCATAGGCATCGGAGGCATCGGACTTTCCGCCATTGCAGAGATTTTGCTGTCCAGAGGTTATGGAGTGTCCGGTTCAGATATGAAAGAATCTGACATTACTATGAATCTGGCTAAAAAGGGTGCAAGAATCTTTATCGGACACAGAGCTGAGAATGTGGACAATGCAGACCTGCTTGTATATTCCGCTGCTGTGGGCAAGGATAACCCTGAAATTGTAAGAGCAGAAGAACGTGGCATTGATATTGTTTCAAGAGCTGAAATGCTTGGTGTGCTCATGGATGAGTATGAAAACAGTATTGCGATTTCCGGCACACACGGAAAAACTACAACTACTTCAATGATTTCTCTTATTCTGGACAGAGCCAAGCTTGAGCCAACAATTCTGGTAGGCGGTAATCTGGCAGAAATCGGCGGAAATGTCAAAGTTGGTCACAGCAAGTATTTCATCACTGAAGCCTGCGAATATATGGACAGTTTCCTCAGCCTGAGACCTAAGATGGAAATCATCCTGAACATAGATTCAGATCATCTTGACTATTTCAAGGATATTGATCATATCGTAAGTTCCTTTGACAAGTTTGCGGGGCTTGTGCCTGAAGCAGGCACAATCATTGCTTATGATGCAAACCCATTTGTAAACAAGGTTATTCAGGGATACAGCAATGTAATTACTTTTGGTCTTAACGAAAACTGCAGTTACTATGTGACAGATATAAAGTTCAATGAAAATGGTATGCCGTCATTCAAGGTTCACCACCATGGGCAGCTGCTTACAGAAGTTCAGCTTGCTGTGCCGGGCGAACATAATATTCTCAATGCTCTGGCTGCATTTGCATGCGGACACAGTCTGGGTGTTGAACCTGAATCAATCAGGGAAACACTGGAAAGCTACCATGGCACACAGCGTCGTTTTGATATAGTGGGAACAACCCAGAAGGGTGTGAAGATTGTTGATGACTATGCACATCATCCTACAGAAATCAAGGCTACTCTCAGCGCATCCCAGAATGTGCCTCATAACAAACTGTGGTGTATCTTCCAGCCACACACATATACAAGAACTATGGCACTTTTCGATGAGTTTGCAGAAGCATTCGAAAAGACTGATAAACTGATTCTGGCTGAGATTTACGCAGCAAGAGAAAAGAACATCCACAAGATTTCTTCGGCTCAGCTTGCAGAAAAAATCAAGGCGCAGCACCCTGAAAAGGATGTTGTGTTCATGGAAGATTTTGGTGAAATCGCTGAATTCATCCATGCAAACGCTGAAAAGGGTGACATGGTAATCACCATGGGTGCAGGAGATGTTTACAAAATCGGTGAAATGCTCCTTGAAATGTAGAGAGGGTATGGAATGAATATCGGAGAATATAAAGAACTCGAACAGAGACGATTTATAATTAACACACAGCACCTGGAAAATGGCGTGATTTTTGTGGATATGAGATGCGCATACATCGATGAAACTGTAAAAATCGGCGCAGGTACTGTAATCGGACCTTGCGTAACTCTGGAAGGAAACACTGTTATCGGTGAAAACTGCGTAATCGGACAGAATACCAGAATTAAAGATTCTGTAATTGCCGACCGTGTTGAAATCCAGAGCTCGGTAATCACAGAAAGTGAAGTGGGCGAAGGAACTAAAGTTGGTCCTTTTGCTTACATGAGACCGGGCAGCAAGGTAGGAAAAGACTGTAAGGTGGGAGATTTCGTTGAAATCAAGAACTCCACCTTCGGAGATGGTTCGAAAGCATCGCATCTGACATATATAGGGGATTCAGATGTCGGCAGCGGTGTTAATTTAGGCTGCGGCGTGGTTTTCGTGAACTACGACGGAACCAATAAATATCGCTCAACAGTTGGCGACGGAGCTTTCATCGGATGCAACAGCAACCTGGTGTCTCCTGTCAATGTGGGCGAAGGTGCATATATTGCGGCGGGAAGTACTGTCACAGAAGATGTGGAGGCTGATGCTCTTTATATCGCGCGCCCGAAGGGCACTAAGAAACAGGGATGGGTTTCAGCAAAAGGGATTTTGAAAAAGAAGAAAAAGTAATCAAAAGTACACACAACGAAAAAAGAAAGACGAGGTAAGAAAAAGTGAGAAGCGGAGTATTTGCTGACTACAAAATCTTTGCAGGCAATTCTAACACCGAATTAGCCGAAGAAATCGCAGGAATTCTTGGAAAGCCACTTGGCAAGGCTACTGTTACTAAATTCAGTGACGGAGAAATTTCTGTTAACATCTGGGAAACTGTAAGAGGTCTTGATGTTTATATCATCCAGTCAACTTGCGATCCTGTAAACGATAACCTTATGGAACTCCTCATCATGATCGATGCTATGAAGAGAGCTTCCGCAGGCAGAATCAACGCAGTAATTCCTTACTACGGATATGCACGTCAGGACAGAAAAGCAAAGGCAAGAGACCCAATCACAGCTAAGCTGGTTGCAAACCTTCTTGAAGCTGCAGGTGCAGACAGAGTCCTCACTATGGACCTTCACGCAAACCAGATTCAGGGTTACTTCGACATTCCTGTTGACCACCTTCTCGGCATGCCAATCCTTGAAAAGTACTACAAGGAAAAAGGTCTTGAAGATTTAGTAATCGTATCTCCTGACCACGGCAGCGTAACAAGAGCAAGAAATCTGGCACAGAGACTTAACTGCCCTATCGCAATTATCGACAAGAGAAGACCTGAACCTAACAAGTCTGAAATCATGAATATCATCGGTAACATCGAAGGCAAGAACTGCATTATCGTTGACGACATGATTGACACAGCAGGAACAATCCGTAACGCTGCAAATGCAATCAAGGAAATGGGTGCCAAGGCAGTTTATGCAGGTGCAACTCATGCAGTATTATCCGGTCCTGCAATCGAAAGAATCGAAGATTCTGCAATCGAAGAACTGGTACTGCTCAACACAATCACTCTTCCTGAAGGAAAGAAACTTGAAAAGATGAGATTCATTTCAGTTGCTCCTATTTTTGCTGAAGCAATGACAAGAATTTTCACAAACGGATCTGTAAGTGTATTATTTGATGATGTAAAATAGAAAGGACGTATTCTTTAATGTACATAATTGTCGGTCTGGGAAATCCGGGCAAAAAATACGAGAACACTCGTCATAATATGGGATTTCTGGCCATAGACCTTCTGGCTGAAGAATACGGCATTAAAGTGGATAAAATCAAGTTCAAAGCTCTGGTCGGCGAGGGAAGAATCGCCGGCCAGAAGGTTTTGCTTGTGAAGCCGCAGACGTACATGAACCTTTCAGGACAGTCGGTGCAGGAAGTGATGCATTTCTATAAGGAAGATATCGAAAACCTGATTGTTATTTACGATGACATCGACATACCTGCAGGTAAAATCCGTGTGCGCAAAAAAGGCAGTGCCGGCACACACAACGGCATGCGTAATATTGTTTACCTTCTCGCAGACGATGGTTTTCCTCGTATCAGAGTAGGCATCGGCAGTGAAAAGAAGGTAGACCTGATTAACTTTGTCACCAGCGGCGTGTCCAAAGGTGAAAAAGAACTTCTTGAATCTGCCCTTATCCAGGCTTCCAAGGCAGCTGCTGCCATCGTTGAAAAGGGCATAGAAAAGGCCATGAACGAATACAATATCAAGGAAAAGAAGCCTAAAAAAGAGAAGGAGCCAAAGGCGGACGAAACTGCACAGACAGCAGCAGAAAGCCGGCCTCAGGCAAGTGAAGCAGAAAATCAAGCGAAAGAGGAAGTAAAGAATGATTAATATTTCGGGAATATCCGAAAGCCGCGTCGCACCGGTCGCGGCCAGTCTTTCTCAGCAAAAAGGTCAAAGTATAATCATAGTTTCCACCGATGTGAGAGCTAAAAGATTGGCTTCTGATCTTTCTTTTTTTGTGAAAGACCGGGAAATCATGGTGCTGCCGGGAGAAGACCACTTTTTCCTGCGGTACGATGCAAAAAATCACGATCAGATGATCGAAAGATTAAAAGCCCTAAAAGCCCTGCGCACCGGCCAGCCGGCAGTGGTAATTGCGCCTGTTTCTGCT
>JAFQHT010000012.1 GCA_017397825.1 Bacillota bacterium
CAGGTGGCAGCTGTACGCGCACAGGTAGGCGACAAAAAAGTTCTGCTGGCACTTTCCGGCGGCGTAGACTCATCAGTTGTAGCAGCTCTTCTCATCAAGGCAATCGGCAAGCAGCTTGTATGCGTGCACGTTAACCACGGCCTTTTAAGAAAGGGCGAACCTGAACAGGTTGTACAGGTTTTCCGCGATGAAATGGATGCTAACCTGGTTTACGTAGATGCAATCGACAGATTCCTTGGTCTGCTCGAAGGCGTTTCCGAACCTGAAAAGAAGAGAAAAATCATCGGTGCAGAATTCATCAGAGTTTTCGAAGAAGAAGCACGTAAATTAGAAGGAATCGAATTCCTTGCTCAGGGCACAATCTACCCTGACATCACTGAATCCGACGGCGTAAAGGCTCACCACAACGTAGGCGGCCTGCCAGAAGACATGCAGTTCGAACTGGTTGAACCAGTAAGACTTCTTTACAAGGACGAAGTTAGAGTTGTAGGTAAGCAGCTCGGTTTACCTGACGGCATGGTATACAGACAGCCATTCCCAGGCCCAGGTCTCGGCGTAAGATGCACAGGCGCAATCACACGTGACAGACTGGAAGCAGTAAGAGAAGCTGACGCCATCGTAAGAGAAGAACTTGATAAGATGGTTCCTACTCCATGGCAGTACTTCGTGGCAATCCCTGACATCAAGTCCACTGGCGTAAAGGACGACAAGCGCTACATGGGCTGGGCAGCAATCATCAGAGCTGTCAACACAGTGGACGCAGTTACAGCACAGTCCGTAGAAATTCCATTTGCAACACTCTGCAAGATGAGAGACAGAATCATCGCAGAAGTTCCAGGCATCAACAGAGTTCTGTGGGATATCTCAGACAAGCCTGTGGCAACAATCGAATGGGAATAAGTAAAATATTTACAGTAAAATAATGTAAATAAACAATAGGCGTATAAATGCCCGGAAACCCTTGGAAAACAGGGCTTTCGGGCATTTTGTGTAAATTTGCAGATTTACAGAAAAGGAAGTGTAATTATGAAAATTCTCTTTGGTATGCTGGCCCATGAGACCAATACTTTTGCTGCTGACAAAGGAACCTTTGAGCGCTGGGCCCCCAGCGGCTGGACTGTAGGCGAGGATATTATGCGCGTTTACGATGGCGCGCCTGACTATCCGGGTGGCATGATCAGAGCGGCCCGTGAAGAAGGGGTTGAACTGATTCCAACTGTCGCGCTGCTCAATGCAGGCCCGCTCCTCACTGAAGATGCAATTGAATATGCCCTCGGCACTTTGCTCGGGTATGTGAAAAAATATAAAGATGAAATCGATGGAATCTGCCTGGGACTTCATGGTGCAGGTGCCGCAGAGGTAACCGATGATCTTGAAACTTACACCCTGCAGAAAGTCCGTGAGATTGTGGGCAGCGATATGCCAATAACAGTATCCCTGGACCTTCACGGCAATATTTCTGATGACATGATCCGCCTGTCCGACGGTCTGTTTGGCATCAAACAGTATCCCCATGTGGACCAGGCTGAGGCAGGCTATCTTGCCATGAAAACCCTGATCCGTATGTTAAGTGGTGAGAGCAGTCCGAAGACTGTCCTTCGCCAGCTCCCGCTGCTGATAGCACCTTCGGTTGGCTCCACATATAATATGCCTATGCGTGCGTTCACCGAACATTTTGCTGCCTTTGCTGAAGCAAAAGGTCTGATTGATGCAACTTTTTTCCACGGTTTTCCGTACACTGATGTGCATTATGCCGGTGCGTCTGTTGTCGTTGTGGCAGAAGAGGGTGCAGAGGAAGCAGCAGACCAGCTGGCCCTCTGGGTATGGGAAAACAGGCGTCTTCTTGACCCTGTATGCCTTAGCTGCGAAGAGGCTGTAGATCAGGCGCTTGCTGAACTTGACAAAGACGGCACAGGTTATGTGGTTATCAATGAAACATCCGATAACCCTGGCGGCGGTACTCCGGGTGATGGTACTCATCTGCTGCGCGAATTTCTCAGACGGAACCTGAAAGGCAGCATCATGGGATACATTGCGGACAGTGAAATCGCCCTCAAAGCTCATGAAGCCGGTATCGGCGGCCATATATCAGGCCTTCTGGGCGGTAAAACCGACAATCAGCACGGCGAGCCTGTTGAATTTGAAAATGCTCAGGTAATGGCCCTCAGCGACGGCCATGCAATCTACACTTCGCCTATGTACGAAGGTCTGCCGGTCTGCTACGGCAAGACAGCCCGCCTGCGGATAGGCAACGTGGAAGTGGTGGTTTCGGAGACCCTTTCCCAGCAGACTTTTGACGACAGGCCTTTTGCTATTACAGGAGCGGATCTGGAAAAATACCGAATTGTCGGACTCAAATCCAGCGTCCACTTCCGTGCTTTCTTCCAGCCGCGGGCAAAGGCAATTGTCACCGCTGATCCGCCGGGCATACAAACAGCAAACTTCCACCAGCTTTCATACAAAAAAATCAGACGTCCTGTCTATCCACTGGACCCTGAAACTACTTTCGGAGGCGTAAACCATGGCTAAAAAATACACAAGAAAACTGGAACCAATCACAGGTCTTGAGCAGCTTGCAGCCGCAATAGAGGGTGCAGGCGCGTCGTTTATCGGCATGTACATGGCAGAATTCGTCGAATCATTCGACTGCTTCGACACCAAAGACAAGAAGAACCAGTACATGGACTATTTTTACAACGACTGCTTCACAGGCCAGGGCACTAAAAAAGACCTGCAGGGCAAAATCAACACAGCAATCAGAATCATCGAATCGGGCCTTGTTGAGGAGGCGATGGAGTATGTGATTAGTGCTGCAGGCTGCGAAGTCGAGGCGAAAGATGCGGCCAGGGCATTGCTGGAAAGCCTTGCTAGCGGGGCAACAGCGCTGCCAGAGTTTCATAAGTAAAAAAGTAATGTAAGACCTCTTGGGCGACCAAGGGGTTTTATTTATGTAGGAAGCAGTACATTTCACAAAAAGAATGTAAAATATTTACAAACTAATTGCAATATGGTAAAATATGGTAATTGAGTTAACGCGCGATACAAAAGGGGGGGGTAACATGATATTTAAAGGAGTAAATTTTAGAAAAGTGTATAAGCCTATCGAACCGTTGGAAGATGATGCATTTTTGTATGTAAGAGCGATAAGAGGTGAAATGATTGGGTTTTCAGTTCTGGACAAGATAATGTCGCTGCCTGACTTTTCACAGTGTGGTGTTTTCTGGCTGAAACCTGAAGATTTTTTAAAAATGTTTGAAGAACTATAATTGCATTGACACCAAATATGACACCATGATATATTGTAAAGGAGGAAAGAAAATGTCAAAGTGGGATAAACTATTATTGAGAATCCACACTTTGTCGGGTGATTTAAGATTTGAAGAAGTTAAACGCGTACTTGAGTTTTATGGGTATGAAATGCGCCAGCCAAGAGGCGGCAGCAGTCATTGTACATTCCGTAAACCGGGACGTTATCCTGTTACGATTCCCAGCCACGAACCGATAAAGAAAGTGTATGTAGAATTAGTCCGTGACATAGTAGAAATGGAGGCAGGCGAAAATGAAAATAATTGAAGAATACATGAGCTTACCGTATAAGCTGGAATTGGTACCTGATATTGAAGAGGGCGGATACGCGGCATGCTGGCCTGAATTACCAGGCTGTGTGACTTGTGGAGAAACTATTGAAGAAGCAGTAAGAAACGCAGAAGATGCAAAATCTGCGTGGATTGAAGCCGCGCTGGAAGATGGCATGACAATTCCGGAGCCCTGCAATCTGGACGACTACTCCGGGCAGTTCAAACTGCGCCTGCCAAAGAGCCTGCACCGCGATCTTAGCGAACAGGCAAAGTCTGAAGGTATAAGCATGAACCAGTACTGTCTGTATCTGCTGGCGATGAACAATGCGAAACATGTGGTAGAGAAGAGATAAGGAAATAATAATTTAAGCATCTTTACATAAGTAAGGGTGCTTTTTAAATAGGAGGAATATTATGAAAAAAGCAATTGCAGACTTATACTTGGAGAATATCTCCAACACAGAATTTATACGTGAACCAGAAGTAATGGAGTACATGGAGAAGGTAAATATTTTTCTTCGGGAATACTTTCCATTGTATAATCCAAGAGAATGGCGCTATATCGAGGAGTATGACGAAGATGGGTTACTGGTAGTATGGCAAGAATACATTGTAAAGACGGTATATGAAGTATATAATTCGTTTTTGTATGGTAATTTCATGTGTGCAATATCAATGACCAGAACTTTGATAGAGAGTTATGTTTATTACAGTATACTTAAGAAAGAACAGAATCCGAATTTGATTCTTGAATGGTTTTTCAGCAATCATCTGAATAGCGTAAGATATATGAATGGAAAATTTAAGCACAAAATGAAGGCTATACATGAAATGTTTTGCGATTTAAAAGGTATTGATAGTGAAGAAACCTGGCAACGATACATAAAAGCAGATGATCATGAAAATGAATGGCTTAAGACATTGAAAATGAAGAAAACAACCTTTTCTGTTTGTTGTGAGTATATTGAAGAAAAGCAAATTTATAAAGATTACAGAGAGGCTGGAAATTTTGTACATGCTCAGAGTATTGTTACTAAATTAGAACCTTTTACTTTTTATGAGACCATCTTCAGCAAAATGACGCTTATGATGATATACATCTTTAAGGCATTACGGTTATTTAATCAAAGCGAAGAGACCGAGCTAGCGATACAAGAGTTGGAGATGGAACTTTTTAAGCTTAATAATGTATTTTTGTAAGTCTTTAAATACAACTTTTACAGTTGAGACAAAAATTACCATGAGAAAATGCGTTCGGAAAATATGTTCGTTGACCATAGGCCCAAAGTGTATTATAATTTAATATATACTTAGTATTTTGGAGGATTAAATGCAGCGTCTTAAAATTTCAATTGAAGATCAAATTGAACACATGAAATTCAAAGGTGTGAAATTTAATATTATAAACGAAGAACAAGCAAAGCAGTACTTATGCGATAATACATATTTTTTCAAAATCAAAGCTTATGCTAAGATGTTTGATACATATCGTACTGGTGATAAAAAAGGAAAATATGTGGATTTGGAATTTGCATATCTTAGAGAGCTTGCAGTTATTGATATGCATTTAAGACACTTTATTCTGAAAGCTGCGGTAGATGTAGAGCATGCTATAAAAGTACAATTTATGGATGATTTTAACAACTGTTCAAGTAACGGGTATGATATAGTCGATGAGTATTTTCAGATATATCCAGATTTAAAAAATAAGATTCTTCGAAAAAAGGACAACTCCTATTGTGAGGATTTGATTGACAAACTTGAAAAAGAAGGATATGCAGTATGGAACTTAATTGAAATAATTTCTTTCGGCGATTTTATCAATCTTTATAGACTATTCTATGAAAAATATCCGCCAGAAAAAGGGAAAAAGATATATGCATATCCTATGTATAATATAAAAAGTCTCCGTAATGCAGCAGCACATAATAACTGCATACTTAATCAACTTATGAAGGGGAAGAACAGTAGATATAACCATAACAAGAAAGTAATATCTTTTGTAAGTAAAATAGATGGAATAGGCAAAGCAGAGGCTGAATTGTATGGGGCGGCAGGTAGTACATGATTTTGTTACCCTGCTTTATGTAATAAATAATGTGATAAAAAGTCCAGGCGTGAAAAGCAGCATACTGTTAGCGTCGGGTTAATTTGACCACTACGGGTCAGGTTAAATCCACCAATTCCTGTCAGATTAAAATAGCCATTACCAATTACTCATTTTTCCTTTAAACTAGGATTTGACCAATCACCCTAGGAAGGAGGAATATGAAC
>JAFQHT010000099.1 GCA_017397825.1 Bacillota bacterium
GTGATAGGAGGGGGACACAGCATAGGCATACCCCTTGCAGTATCTGCCGATTATTCCTTCGTGGCAAAGTCAGCCACTATGACCCTTCATCCTATACGTACCAGCGGCACACTTATTACTGCTGAACCGACTTTTGAGTATATGAAAAAAACTCAGGACAGGGTTGTGGATTTTATAGTTGAACATTCGCATGCTTCAAGGGCTGAAATCGAGGAAAAAATGAACTGTACAAGCAATATGGCCAATGATGTGGGTACGCTGCTTTTCGGGCCTGAGGCGGTAAATATGGGCCTTGTGGACGGTCTTGGGACACTGACACAGGCACTGGCGAAGCTGCGTGAGCTGATTGGAAAAACCGAATAGTGCAAAAGAGTGTAACCGTCGGATTTTGTCGAACCGACGGTTATTTTGTTGGAAAAAAATGGGTTCGAAAACATTGACATTTTATTACAAATGGCATATATTGTAAATAAACAGTAAGGAAATGGAAAAGAGGGGTTATGAAAAAAATACGTATTGCCGTTGCTGTAAATGATGAAAAATATGGACTTGACCTGATGCGTCGGATAAGTGAGCTGGTGTCAGGCATTGAGTTTATTGTGTCAGAGCAGGGCATGTTTTCAGATGATGCGGATTTTGTTATAGATGATAATTCAGCGGAGGCGTTTTTTCCTGTAAGCCGGATGATTTTCGGGATTGCAGGTGCTGCAGGGGAGAGGTTCAGAGCATGCCTTCCGGGCGGGGAAGAAACTTTGCGGACATATGTGGTACGCAGCTGCTCCGGAGGAGCCGGATGTACTGCTGTGGGTATTACCATCGCCAGAATACTTGCAGCAAGGTCCGGCGGCAGGACAGCCTTTGTAAGTATTGGCGACGGCAGGGATGCAGCAATGTATTCAGAGACAGCACCATATATGTTCAGAGGCAGGGAGCTTACATATTTTTTGAGCCACGGGATGGATATGGATATTGAAAGATACATTTGTGAGGACAGGTACGGCGTGACGGTGCTGGCTATTGAAAAACCAGTACCGGAGCTGAATGAATATCTGAAACACAATGGATTCAGTGTGGTTGTAACAGATGCGGGAAACAGCAGGGATTACAGAAGTATTTCCTGCCAGGCAACAATAAATGTTGAAGCATATGGAGACCGGAGAGCGGAGAATTTTGAACAGCTGGCAAGAAATGAAACAGAATGGGGAAGCCTGGAGTTTTATGTACTTAACAAGGCACCATACAGGATGGCTGATGGCCGTTTTGTTAAGATTCAGATGGACAGCGAAAGCTTTTCCCGCATAGGCGAAAACGTTGAAATTTCAATGAATAAGGCTTTTGCCGGATCGGTAAGGGATCTGATAACAATGATTGAGAGTGAACTGGATGATGAACAAAGCTATTTTTATAAATGATATTCTTGCCTCTGCAAGAAAAAGCCTGAGCGCAGCTGAAAATCCGGATGATAAGCAGGCAATGGAGATTATTGTACGGGCTGTATTTGATGACCCCAGGTGCAGCGTTCTTGATGATGAAGAAGCTGAGGAATGCATAAATAAAATTTTCTTCAAGACGAGGTGTCGCCTGGGAATTCTTCAGCCGCTGGCAGATGATGAGAATGTTACAGAAATCATGGTGAACGGCCCTGAAAATATTTTTGTGGAAAAGGGCGGAAAGATTGAAAAGTACAGGTTCTGCTTTGATTCTGCAGAAGAACTGGAAGAAGTAATAAGA
Organism: Bacillota bacterium; assembly: GCA_017397825.1. Classification (GTDB taxonomy): domain Bacteria; phylum Bacillota; class Clostridia; order Peptostreptococcales; family Anaerovoracaceae; genus SUG1106. The sequence goes on from JAFQHT010000099.1 coordinate 1,732, forward strand.
AATGTGGCCGGAGATGTGCACAGAGGAATCAGTGAAATGAACCCTATTGTGGATGCCAGACTTGCGGATGGTTCCAGAGTCAATGGTGTATATAAAAATGTCGCAGTCAATGGCCCCATTCTTACCATCCGTAAATTTTCAGAGCGGTACATGAAGATGGCCGACCTTATAAACAACGGTACGGTGACAGAAGATGCAGCTTTTTTGCTGGAAATTCTGGTTGAATGCGGATATAACATATTTGTCAGCGGAGGGACATCATCAGGGAAAACTACTCTGCTGAATACTCTGGCAGACTCAGTGCCGCGGCAGGAACGGGTAATAGTTATAGAAGATTCTGCAGAACTGAAACTTCCGGGAATAGAAAATATTGTTCATATGGAATGCAGGAGCAGCAATGTATCGGGTAAAGGACAGGTTTCAATGTCCCAGCTAATAAAAAGCAGTCTGAGAATGAGGCCTGACAGGATAATTGTGGGCGAGGTAAGAGGGGCA
>JAFQHT010000100.1 GCA_017397825.1 Bacillota bacterium
AATGAGCCCGGTACAATACCGAACTCATTCACATTCAATTTAATATTTAATTTTGTCTAATCTTTTGGGGTCACTTCACATGATGTCCCGCCTTGTTTTTTTTAAAGTTTCTTATGAATCTTCAGAAGCTGAAGCAGAGCGTCGTCTCTGTAACGGATGATTTCATCATCAGTCTGTCCGTAATATTCGTCACGGTTGGCTTTTTCTTCATCGATACCTTTCTGAACATCAGCAGGCCATGTTTCGTAAGGGAAAGCATGCCAGTCAGCCATGTCGTCAAGCCACAGATTCCAGGATGGCTCCAGATGGTGAAGAAGACCTTCGATTCCCACAGGACCACCGGAAAGCTGGAAGCCGATACCAGGGCCGATGAGAGCCCAGCGGAGGCCAGGGCCGAAAACGATGGATCTGTCGATATCTTCAACAGTACATACTCCTCTGTGAACCAGTTCAGTTGCTTCACGCCAGAGGGCAATCTGAAGTCTGTTTGCGATGAAACCGAGAGCTTCTTTTTTTAGCAAAATAGGTTCTTTGCCTAATAACTTGTAGAAGTCATATGCGCACTGTGCAGATTCTTCGGATGCGTTTTCAGGTCTTGTAACTTCAACCAGCGGAATCATGTGAGGCGGGTTGTAAGGGTGTGCACCTACGCAGCGTTCAGGATGCTTTGCATCTTTGGCGATTTCTGAAACCTTAAGGCCGGATGTACTGCTGGCAATAATTGCATCTGCAGGAGCATATTCTTCCATAACAGCCAACATTTTTTTCTTGATTTCATAGTTTTCAGGACCACTTTCCTGAATGTACTGTACGTCATGGAATGCAACTTCAGGGTCTGTAGTGTAAACTACATTGGCAATTGCATCGTCAACCTGCTGCTGAGTGAGGAGACCTTTCTCCTTAAGGTAATTAAGGTTCTTTTCCACGAAAATTCTGGAGCTTTCCAGTTTTTCCTCGGAAATATCGTAAACATTTACAGGGTAGCCTTTCATTGCAAAATTTGTGGCCCAGCTGGAACCGATAACGCCTGTTGCGGCGCATGCTACTTTTTTAATATCTGTTGCTTTCAAAATAATGCACCTCCTTTTTTTACTACATTACCACACAGGCCGTGATATGTCTAATTTCTTTTTTATTAAATACAGAAGGATAATTAGCATGCGAAGGAATGGTCTGGCAAAAAAAGAACATACTAAATAAAAAACAGGAGGGGAAAATGACTGATTTTAAAAGCAGCGAAACGAAAGTAAATCTTATGAGAGCCTTTGCCGGAGAAAGTCAGGCAAGAAACAGGTACACATTTGCGGCAGACAAAGCAAAAAACAGCAATCTGTATGTACTTGAGGCAGTATTTAAATTTACAGCCGGACAGGAAAAAGAACACGCAGAGATTTTTTACAATCATCTGAAGGAACTGCAGGGTGAAAAAATAACTATTGATGCAGACTATCCGGTTGATCCGTCAGAAACAGTGATTCAGCTTCTGAGAGCATCTCAGAAAAACGAGTATGAAGAATATGAAGACGCGTATCAGGCTTTCGGTGACAAAGCATCGGAAGAAGGGTTCATGCCTGTGGCTCATTCATTTTACAAAATTGCAGAAATTGAAAAGACTCACGGAGAACGTTTCGGTAAATTCGCGGATCTTATGGAACAAGGGAAACTCTTTGTATCAGATGTAAAGTGTAAGTGGATGTGCCTTAACTGTGGTCATATTGAGGAGACTGACAGGGCACCGGAAGTCTGTCCGGTATGTCAGCATAATCAGGGGTATTTTGTGAGACTTGAACTTGCACCATGGACCTGTAGTGAATAAACATTGTTATACTGATTAAAAGCATTGAAAAAGGGAATACCTGCGGGCATTCCCTTAATTTTTATTCTTCTTCAGTTTCAAGCGGTCCGTTGTCCAGGAAAGTAATAAGAGAACCGGCAAATTTCTCAGCGGTTTTGGAAGTGATTCCGCAGTAGAGAACTGCCATGTTGCTGTTCTTTTCCTGAAGCAGGGTGCATGGCGTGAACTCAACCACATGTCCTGTCTTCATAGATTTATCACCGGTATATTTTTGGAAGGCTCCTTCAAATTCTTCCAGAAGCATGGCAGATGCCTGCCCGCCGTCAAACACAGGATATTCTTCTCTGATTTTAAAATCCACTCCGCACAGACCGGAAATAGTCTGGTATGATTCAGCAATTTCATCAATACATTCCTGACTGCAGCTGAGAGAAGAAATATCAATTTTCAGTCTGCCGTCTTTTGTGGAAATTTTACTGATGTTGTTGATTGCTGTTACGTTGCCGTTATCATCTTTGTTATATACACCGTTGAAGGCTGTGTACATGAGGCTGACAATGTTGTCAGTTTTTTCTTTTGCTATGACTTTGGACGGCATGTCCACTTCTTCATAAGTGTATTGAATTTCAGGGTATGATTCCTGGTTTTTTTCATAGAACTTAGATATTGCGTTTTCCATTTTTGTCTGGAATTTTGCTGCATCGGTACCGTTTATAACAATAGTCATGGATGCAGAAGAAGGTGTCATATCAGCGCTTTCTCCGCCGTTGAAACTTGCAAGTTCAAAAAGCAGGGAAGTGGACTTGAAGTTTGCAATCAGGTTGCCGAGATTCTTGATTGGGTTCGGGATGTTGCCTGATTTGCTGCTGAATGATTCAGACGGAATATTTCCGATGGAAATTCTGTACGCTTTGTTATAGTCCGGTTCTTCGTATTTCAGTTTGTCAGAAAGTCTGTAAATTCTCTGGCCACCGGTCAGTGAAGATACTTTGGAAGCAGAAGACTGTTCCAGATAAAATACCTTTGTGTCATCTGTAAAACAGGATGAAGCAAGGTTAGTGATACCTTCTTTATTTCTGCTGCTTTCAGGTGAAAAGATAACTGTATATCTGCCGTGGTTACGTGCATTTTTTGCGGCAGTCAGTGCTGCAGCGGCTGATTCGATATAATTATCCATATCAGCAGCATCATAACTGCAGATTATAACAACAGGTGCAGCGTCTTCGTATCCTTCCATTGCAACAACTGTGAAGATTACATTATTATATGCATCTTTTTCAGCATTGATCTGCTTGTTCTTTCCCCAGTTGAGAAGGTAATTCGCAGCTGCTTCGTTGGATGTAAATGATTCTTTGGAGTCAAACAGATCTGTTTCGTACGCATGCAGCTTGCTGGATATGATTTCTTCAAGAGTAGGTTCTGTTTCCTTGTTCTCTTCAATAGTGCGTACCATGTACACGCCCCCTATGATACCGCATATCAGAAGAACAATTACTGCCAGTATTATTATCGCTTTCTTTTTGTTTAATGTTCTCATTCCAATTCACCTAGATTCTTTCGAAATTTGTAAACGGCCGAAATTTCAGCCTCAGAAATTATATCATAAAAAGGCCGAAAAGGGAAGGCTTAATAGTGACAAGTAACTATTTTGTCGCAGAGAACGGTGTGACCCGAAGGTCACGCCGTTTTTCTGCGTTCATAGGTTGTTTGTGTGACAATAGGCTCGGAAATAACGGGAATATCCACATCGTCCACAAAGTTGAAAAAAATCTTCACTTTCTGCTTGCGCTTGCCGCTGGACTTGTCCGGGGCATAGACAACGATCTTCTTGATATACTCGTTCACGATGGTCTGTGTCAGTTCCTCCACATCCACATATTTCTGTGTCAGGGCGATAAAGGCATCCAGACCGTCATTCATTTCTTCCCGCTGTTCCACCCATTCTTCGATAACTTCAATTTCGAGCTTTAACCGTTCCTGTTCGGCTTCATAGTCCGCAGACATCTTTCTGTATCTGTCCTGATTGAGATTTCCAAGAACATAGTCCTCGTACAGCCGGGAGATGATGACATCCAGATCGGCAAGGCGTTTCTTTGCCTGTTCCAGCTTCTTTTTGTCATCCCGGATGCTGCGCTCCTGGTCAGTCCTGCGGCATTGCAGCCATTCCTCCTGAAAACCGTCCACATCGCTTCGGATATACACATTGACTGCCCGGATGCGTTCCAGAACGATTTCACGGAGCACATCTTCCCGGATATAGTGGGCAGTACAAGTACCACGGTTGCTCTTGTAGTTGTTGCAGACGTAGTGATCCTGCTTGCCCTCAAAGCTTTTGCTTGTGGCAAAGTGGAGCTTGCCGCCGCAATCGGCACAAAACAGAAGCCCGGAGAACAATCCCTGCCGGTCCGCTTTTGCGGGGCGGCGTTTGTTTTTCC